>NZ_JBVIWC010000009.1:0-126659 GCF_055594965.1 Kitasatospora sp. NPDC040550
TCGGACCGCCTTCCAGCGGGCCCTCCGGGCGCTTCGTTCTTTCGTGTTTCCAGCTTACCAGATGTTTTCCGCTCCGTTTTCCGGAGTTTCATTCACCGATTCGCTGCTGTCTTCTGCGGCTTGGCGCCCCGTTCGACGTTTCAAACTGTAGCCGACCCCCGCTCCGGAAAGCGAATCCAGCCGCAATCCCCATAAACGCGCACGCCGAATTCACCTCGGGCCGCGACACGAAAAAGCGAATGCGACACAGCCCAGGACGGGAAGTGGTGTTTCAAGGGATTGGCTGCTCCGGGACCGTCCGCGCCGACGCGTGTCCGGTGCTCCCAGCCGAGCAGCTAGAGAACACTACGCCCAACAGCCGCCCCACGCAAACGGGCCGGTCACCGGTGGCGGGCTCAACGCTCGCGGCCGCGGGCCTTCAACGGGACGGCGGGGAGTTCCGGGGCGGCGAGCCGGGCGCCGGCGTAGCCGTGGACCTCGCCGAAGCGGTCGCCCGTCATCCAGTCGGCGCGGGCCAGGGCGATGTCCTCCGTCGAGCGGCCGATGAAGTTCCACCACATGACGATCTTCTCCTCGAAGGGCTCGCCCCCGAGGAGCAGCACCGAGCCGTCGGAGTGGGCGTGGAGCGGGAGCGCGCGACGGCCGCAGCCGAGGTAGAGCATCGAGCCGGGTTCGACGGGGACGCCGTCGACGTCGATCCGGCCGGTCATCGCGAGGACGGCGTACTCGAACTCGGGGACCAGCGGGAGCGTGAGGTGGGTGCCCTCGGTGAGGGCGAGGTCGGCACCGACCAGGGGGCTGTGGGTGGTGCCGGGCGAGGTGGCGGTGTCCAGGGTGCCGAGGATGACGGTGGCGCGCAGGCCGGGGGCGGTGACCACTGGCAGGTCGGCGTGGTGCTCGAAGGTGGGGGCGGTGTGCCGGTGGGCGTCCGGGAGGGCGACCCAGAGCTGGGCGCCGTGCAGGTAGCGGGCGTGCGGGCGCGGGGACTCCTCGGAGTGGGAGATCGCCCGCCCGGAGGTCATCAGGCCCAGCTCGTAGGGCCGGACGGTCTGCAGGCTGCCGAGGCTGTCGCGGTGCAGGACCTCACCCTGGTGCAGCCAGCTGACCGTCTGCAGGCCCATGTGCGGGTGCGGCGGCACCTGCATGCCGGGTTCGTCGGCGATGTCGTCCGGGCCGTAGTGGTCGACGAAGCACCAGGCGCCCACCATCCGGCGGCCCAGGGTCGGGAGCAGTCGGCGGACCGCCGTGCTCTCGCCGAGCTGGACCTGGCGCCCGGTCAGCAGGTCCTTGACCGGTCCGCTGCTGGCCTCGCGGCCGCAGGTGGTCGGGGCGGGCTTGAGGTCGAGGTTGCTCATCGCAGTTCCACCACCGTCATGGGAAGAGCCGGGCCGGGGAGGGCGCACCGTCACCGATCATCCGTGACGGTGCGGAGTTCCTCCACCCGTGCCCGGCCATCCGGCACCGCCGCGGGGGTGCCGCGGGGGCGGGGCGGCTCAGTGCTCGCAGGCCCACCAGGCGTCCTTGCTCGCCCCGGAGGCGAGCTCGCGCAGGTTGCGGACGGCCTCGGCCGGGTCCGCCGCGCCGTAGACGGCCGACCCGGCCACGAACACGTCCGCGCCGGCCTCGGCGCAGCGCTCGATGGTGGCCGCGGAGACGCCGCCGTCGACCTGCAGCCACAGCTCCAGGTCGTGCTTGGCGATCAGCTCACGGGTGCGGCGGATCTTCGGCAGCATGATGTCGAGGAAGGCCTGGCCGCCGAAACCGGGCTCGACCGTCATGATCAGCAGCATGTCGAGCTCGGGCAGCAGGTCCTCGTAGGGCTCGATCGGGGTGCCCGGCTTGAGCGCCATCGAGGCGCGGGCGCCCTTGGCGCGGATCTCGCGGGCCAGCCGGACGGGGGCGGCGGCGGCCTCGACGTGGAAGGTGATCGAGCCGGCGCCGGCCTCGACGTACTGCGGGGCCCAGCGGTCCGGGTCCTCGATCATCAGGTGGCAGTCGAGCGGGATGTCGGTGGCCCGGGCGAGCGACTCGACCACCGGGACGCCCAGGGTCAGGTTCGGCACGAAGTGGTTGTCCATGACGTCCACGTGCAGCCAGTCGGAGCCCCGGACGGCCTCGGCCTCGTCGGCGAGCCGGGCGAAGTCGGCGGAGAGGATGCTGGGGCTGATCTGGGGCATGGCCGACTACCTTCGTACGAGGGCTTGCGAGGGCTGGGCACCCGGGGGGCGGGCGCCTCGCCCCATCATCTCGCGCCGTACGGCCGTCGACCGCACCCGCCGAGCGGCGCGTGACCGTGATCACACGCCGCCCGGGTTGCCGGGGCCGTCCTGGTGGCGGTCAGCTCTGGAGCGACCGTCGGCGACCGTCGGCGATCGCGAGCGCCCCGCAGCGACCCCCAGCACCCCCCGGCGCCCCCCGGTGCCCGCCCGCTCGTCGGGCCCCGCCCAGGATGAGGAAGAGGAAGGTGTCTCGATTGTCCGAACCCGTCCACCCCGCCCGCGCACTGTGGTGGCTCTTCGAACCGGTGTACGCCGTCACCTTCCTCCAGCCCGAGAGCCGGGCGGCCTTCGAGGCCGCCGGACTGGACGGTGGCTGGCCCGGCTACTTCGCCGCCCGCTCGGCTCCGCTGGGCGCGGTGGGCGCCCCGCCGGTGATCGCCGCGTTCTTCAACTTCGCCCCGGCGGCGGTCGAACGCGCCCTGCCGGAGGTGTGGTCCCGGGCGAGCCCCGAGCGGGCGCTCGCGGCCAGGGCCGAGGGCTCGGCGGCGGTGCTCGCCCGGCTGCTGGCACCGGTGGCGCCCGAGCTGGTCGAGGCCGTGGCAACCGCGCTGGAGGAGGCCGTGGACCGGGCGGACTGCGCAGGCCGGGTGCTGGCCGCCGCCAACGCCGCGCTGCCCCGACCCACGGACGTGTACGGGCGGCTGTGGCACGCCGCGACCGTGCTGCGCGAGCACCGCGGGGACGGCCACGTGGCCGCACTGGTCGCCGCCGGGCTGGACGGCTGCGAGGCGCCGGTGCTGCACTGCGCCACGGGCGCCGCCCGCGCGGTGCTCCAGCCCCTGCGGGGGTGGACGGACAAGGAGTGGGAGGCGGCGACGGCCCGGCTGGTCGGCCGGGGCTGGCTGACGGCGGCGGGCGCGGTCACCGAGCTGGGCCGGATCCGGCACCGGGAGCTGGAGGCGGCCACCGACCTGGCCGCCGGCCGGGTCTGGGAGCACCGGCCGGACGGCGAACTCGACCGTCTGACGGCCGCGTTGCGGCCGATCGCGGCGATCTGCCGGGCTCGGATGCCGATCGACCCGCTCGCGATGCCGCCCGTGCAGGCCTGAACGGTTCTGGGCCGTCCCAGCGGCTCCGGGCCTCCGGGCGGGTCAACGGGGCCCTCCCGGAGACCGCCCGAGCCCCACCCGCAAACCCGCCCGCAAGCCCGCCCGCAGACCCACCCGAGCCCCACCCGCAAACCCACCCGGCCGTCCCCCGCCCACCCCCACGTGACCGTCGTCACACCCCGCCGGGGATTACCGGGGCCGTCCCCGTGGTCATCAGCACGTGAACGGCCCACACACCCGCCCGGGCGGCCCCGGCGCTCCGCCACCCGCGCGACCGCCGCGGCCGTACCGACCAGCCGAGCTCCCCGCGCCCGCCCGGAGCCCCGTCCGAGGAAGGTCTCCTGATGACCGATCTCGTCCATCCCGCCCGCGCGCTCTGGTGGCTCTTCGAGCCGGTGCACGCCGTCACCTATTTCGAGCCCGAGTGTCGCGACGCCTTCGAGGCGGCCGGCCTGCGCGGCTTCTGGCGCGGCTACTTCGCCGGCCGCTCCGCCCCGCTCGGCGCGGTGGACGCGCCGCCGGTGACCGCCGCGTTCTTCAACTTCGCCCCGGCGATGGTCGAGCGGGCCCTGCCCGCGCTGTGGTCGCTGGCCGGCCCGGAGGAGGCGCTGGCCGCCCGCACCAAGGGTGCGGGCGCCGCGCTGGCCCGGCTGCTGGAGCACGTGGACCGTGGTCTGGTCGAGCGGGCGGTCGAGACCCTGGAGCAGTCCGCCGAGCGGCTGGACTGCGCCGGCCGGGTGCTGGCCGCCGCCAACGCGGCGCTCCCGGCCCCGCCGGGGTTGTACGAGCGGCTGTGGCGGGCCGCCACCGTGATGCGCGAGCACCGCGGGGACGGCCACGTGGCCGCGCTGGTCGCCGCCGGGCTGGACGGCTGCGAGGCCCTGGTGGTCCGCTGCGCGATGGACATGCGGCGCGAGCAGCTCCAGCCGGTGCGCGGCTGGACGGACACCGAGTGGGAGGCCGCCGCCGAGCGCCTGGTCGAGCGGGGCTGGCTGACCGCGACCGGCTCGCTGACCGAGCTGGGCCGGACCCACCACCAGGCCCTGGAGGCCGCCACCGACCTGGCCGCCGCGCGCGTCTGGGAGGACTACCCGCGCGCCGAACTCGATTCCCTGGCCGCCGCGTTGAAGCCGATCTCGGCACTGTGCCGGAGCAGCCTGCCGTTCTACCCGGTGGGACTGCCGGACAACACCTGACCGTCGTCGGCGCCGGGCGGGCCGAGCACGATCCCCCGCCCGGCGTAGAACTGCCCGAACGCGCGCCACGGCACCCGGGCGAAGGCCTGCGACTCCCCCGGGAAGCCGGACGGGTTGTGGATCAGCAGCGCCGTCGCGGTGGCCCCCACCGCCAGCACCAGGTGGCCGCCGCGCCGCACCGGCTCGGGCCCGTGCGGCTCCCGGATCGACGGGTGCACCGAGAGCATCACCAGCCGCCCGGCCGCCAGCTCGTCCGCGACCTCCGCGGGCGTCGACTCCGTCGCCCGGGCGGCCAGTCCCCAGCGCCGCCGGGCGTAGTCGGCGAACGGCACGTGGACCAGCCCGCGCAGGCTGTCGCCGTCCCGGACGTACGCGCCGGCCGCCAGGCACTCACGGGCCAGCACCATCGCCGCCGGGGTCACGCCCCACCAGTGCTCCAGGGCCATCCGCAGGCAGGCCACTCCGCAGAGCCGCCAGGACCACCAGGCGTACTCCTCCGGGGTGGCCGCGCCGGACTGCCCCCAGCGCGGGTCCCGCGCGGCGTCCAGGCGCCCGTCGACGATGTCCCGCACCAGCTCGGCGGACTCCCACTGCGCCCGGTACGGCACCTCGTGCACCACCCGCGCCGGCCGCACGGCGCCCTCCTGATCGACCATCCCCCGACGCTCCCACACCGGGGTCGCCGGACGGACTCACGACACTCCTTGAGCGCCCGTCCGGTCGTCCGCGCCGTACGGGCAGCTCAGGCCGTCCGGGCCCGCCGCCGCACCGTCCGCCTGCTCCGCGCCCGCCGCCTTCTCCGCGCCGCCCGCACCACCCGCACCGTCCACGCCACCCGCACCGCCCGCACCGTCGCCCGAGCGGAAGGCCAGGCGCTGCGCGGCGTGCCGGCCGCGCGCCTCCAGCGGCAGCTGCCCGGTGGCGCCGGCCAGGCCGAACGCCGGCATGTCGAAGTAGATCGACTCGTAGCCGCCCTCGGGGACGATGTAGGTCTCGTGCCAGAGCCCGACGTGGCCGCGCAGCTTGCCCTCGCGCATCTTCCGGTTGGCTATGCCCCAGACGGTGTGGTGGAAGCCGTCCGGTGCGCTCGCGTAGCGGTACAGGTGCTCCTTCGACTCCCAGTACTGGACGACGTAGTACGTCCGTGGCGAGGCGGTGAGCAGGATGCGTCCGCGCAGGCCGCGCTCGGGGCTGCGGCCCAGTTCGTACAGCATCCGGAACATCGCGAACATCACCGGGCCCCAGTGGTGCACCGCCCAGAAGCGGTTGATCCGCATGCCGATCAGCAGCACCACGGTGTCGCCGGTGGCGGCGGCGGTGGTGTAGCCCGGTTGCGGCTTGGCGAACAGCTGCATCTGTGCCTCCCGGTACTCGCGACTCGCGCTCATGTAATCGGTGATTACATCAGCGCGCACCAGGCCGGTCAAGGCTCGCCGCAGCCACAATTCCGTTACTGCTCAGGCGGGTTGACCGCCCCCGCGATCCCCGCTCGGAAGGTGTCCAGGACCCGGACGGCCAGCTCCTCCGCCCGCTCGGCGGGCAGGTAGCCGTCCACGATCATCTGCGCCAGCCCGTACACCAGCGCCTGCCCGGACAGCAGCACCAGCTCCGGATCGCCGGGGCCGACCCGCCCGGCCTGCTGGTCCGCCACGACCAGATCGGTGAACGCCCGGTCCAGGCCGTCCAGTTGCTCCCGCAGCTGCGGGTCCCGGGGCGCCGCGAACACCCGCGAGCGCACCAGCTCGAACCGGCGCGGATGGCGCAGCGCGTACCGGACGAACCCCAGCCCGAGCGCCCGCATCGCCGACCCGCCGACCGCCTCGGCGGCCGCCACCTCCGCCTCCTGCCAGCGGGCGAAGTCCGCCAGCACCCGGTCCGCGACCGCCGTCAACAGCGCCTGTTTGTCTGCGAAGTGACGGAACGGCGCCCCCGCCGAGACCCCCGCCCGGCGGGCCACCTCCCGCACGCTCACCTTCTCCTGGCCCTGCTCGTCCAGCACCTCGAACGCCGCCGCCACCAAGGCCTCCGGCAGCGCCCCGTGGTGGTAGGCGCCCCGGTCCCGCTCCCTGATCCGTTCCGTCATACCCGTCTTGCTACCACAGCGGGCAGGGGCCCCGGGTCGGGCGGCCCGGCCCCGGCACCCCGTCGTCCGGGGCCCGGCTCCGGCACCCGTCTTCCGGGGTGCCGGGGCCGGGCCGCCCGCGGGCCTACCAGGCGTAGTCCTCGGGGGCCGGCTTGTGGCCGGGGAAGAGTTCGTCGAGGCGGTCCAGGGTCTTCTGGTCGAGGTCCAGGTCGAGCGCCCGGAGGGCGGCGTCGAGGTGGGCCGGGGTGCGGGGGCCGATGATGGGGGCGGTGACGGCGGGGCGGGAGAGCAGCCAGGCGAGCGCGAGGTCGGCCGGGTCGGTGCCGAGTTCGTCGGCGAAGTCCTCGTAGGCCTGGAGCTGTTCGCGGTACTTGTCCAGGCGTTCGCTCGCGTAGCCCGTGGCGCTGCGGCCGCGGGTGCCCTCGCGCTCCTTGCGCAGGACGCCGCCGAGCAGCCCGCTGCGCAGCGGGGACCACGGGATCAGCCCGAGGCCGTAGTGCTGGACGGCGGGGATGACCTCCAGTTCGATCGCCCGGTCGAGGAGGTTGTAGAGGGACTGCTCGCTGACCAGGCCGAGGAAGTGCCGGGAGCGGGCGGCCTCCTGGGCCTGGGCGAGGTGCCAGCCGGCGAAGTTGCTGGAGCCGACGTAGATGATCTTGCCCTGGGCGACCAGGACCTCCATCGCCTGCCAGATCTCCTCCCAGGGCGTGGCCCGGTCGATGTGGTGCATCTGGTAGAGGTCGATGTGGTCGGTCTGCAGGCGGCGCAGGCTGGCCTCGACGGCCTTGCGGATGGCGAGCGCGGAGAGCTTGCCGTCGTTGGGCCAGTCGCTCGTGTTCGCGTAGGCCTTGGTGGCCAGGACGGTGCGCTCGCGGCGGCCGCCGCCCTGGGCGAACCAGCGGCCGATGATCTCCTCGGTGCGGCCCTGGAGGTTGCCCTCGCTGTCGCGGCCGTAGGAGTTCGCGGTGTCGAAGAAGTTGATGCCGCGCTCGTGGGCGGTGTCCATGAGGCGGTGGGCCTCGGCCTCCTCGGTGTGGGGGCCGAAGTTCATGGTGCCGAGGCAGAGGCGGGAGACGGTCAGGCCGGTGCGGCCGAGGTGGGTGTACTCCATGGCGCCCCACCTAAAGCCACACCGGCCACGGTGTCCAGCACATTACGGTGACCCGGCGGGTCATCGTCCGTGGGTGGCGAACTTCCGTACGGCCAGCGGCCCGCAGAGTGCCAGCAGGGCGGCGCTCCACAGCAGCGTGGCGAGGACGGCGTGCTGCATCGGCCAGGCGGAGCCGGGCGCCGCCGGGTTGCCGAAGAGTTCCCGGCTCGCCTCCACCACGGAGCTGATCGGGTTCCAGTCGGCGATCACCCGCAGCCAGCCGGGCATCCCGCCGGTGGGCACGTACGCGTTGGTGACCATCGCCAACGGGAAGACGATGACGGAGAGTTGCCCGGCGGCCTCCTCCTTGCCGACGGCCAGGCCGAGCAGCGTGCCGACCCAGGTCATCACGAAGCGGAAGAGCAGCAGCAGCGCGAACCCCTCCAGCGCGTCGGCGGCGCCGTGCCGGGCGCGCCAGCCGGCGGCCAGCCCGACCAGGGCCAGCAGGGCCAGGACGGCGACGCTGACCAGCAGGTCGGCGAGGTTCTGCCCGAGCAGCAGTCCGGTGCGGGAGACCGGCATCGAGCGCAGCCGGTCGGTGACCCCGCGCCCGACGTCCCGGGCGGCACCGACCATGGTGGGCATGATGCCGTTGGTGGCGACCATGGCGAACAGCCCGGGCATCAGGAACTCCCGGTAGTCCCCGCCGCCGGGCACCTGCATGGCGCTGCCGAAGACGTACCCGAAGACCACCACCATGATCACCGGAACGCCCAGCGAGGCGGCCAGCAGGCCGGGCGAGTGGCGGTAGTTGAGCAGGACGCGGAGCATCGACGTCCAGGTGTCGGAGAGCAGCCGGGCGCCGACCGAGGGGCGTGCGGCGGCCGGGGCGGCGGTGCCGACGGCGGTGCGGACGGTGGTGGCCATCAGGCGGCCCTCCCCGGCTCGGCGCTCTCCCGGGACTTCCCGGTGAGGGCGAGGAACACGTCGTCGAGCGAGGGCGCCCGGACCGCGACGTCCTCGGCGACGACCCCGGCGCCGTCCAACTCCCGCACCAGCGAGGGCAGCAGGACGGACGCGCCGGGCGCGGTCAGCACCGTGACCGTCCGCTCGGCGACGTCCACCTGGGCGTCGTTGCCCGACAGGGCGGACAGCACCACGGCGGTGGCGGCGAGCTGCTCCACCGTGGCCAGGGTGACGGAGACCTGGCTGCCGATCGCCGCCTTGAGCCGCTCCGGTGGGCCGGTGGCGATCGCGGCGCCGTGGTCGACCACCACGATGTCGTCGGCGAGCCGGTCGGCCTCCTCCAGGTACTGGGTGGTGAGCAGCACGGTGGTGCCGCCGTCGGCCAGCTCCTTGACGGTCTCCCAGATGCCCTGGCGGCTGCGCGGGTCGAGCCCGGTGGTGGGCTCGTCCAGGAAGAGCACCGGCGGGCTGGTGACCAGGCTGGCGATCAGGTCGAGGCGTCGGCGCATGCCGCCGGAGTAGGTGCGCACCAGCCGGTCGCCGGCCTCGGCGAGGCCGAAGCGGGTGAGCAGTTCGTCGGCGCGCGCCCGGGCCCGGCGGGCGCCGAGGCGGTGCAGCCGGCCGAACAGCCGGAGGTTGTCCCGGCCGGTGATGCCCTCGTCCAGCGCGGCGTGCTGGCCGGCCAGGCCGATCGCCCGCCGGACCTCCTCGGCCTCGCGGACGGCGTCGTGCCCGGCGACCCGGACGGTGCCCCCGTCGGGGGCGGCCAGGGTGGCGAGGACGCGGACGGCGGTGGTCTTGCCGGCGCCGTTGGGGCCGAGCAGGCCGCAGACGGTGCCGGCCCGGACGGTCAGGTCGAGGCCGCGCAGGGCCTCGGTGGCTCCGAAGCGTTTCCGCACGCCCGCCATCTCGATGACGGGTCGGGAGGTGTCGGACATGGCTCCGCCCTTCTCTAGGTACAGCGTACGTAGAATCTGGACGCCATGCTACTACGTACGACGTACGTATCTAAGATGGGGGAGCGAGGTGATCTTCCAGTGCCGTCCAGCGACTCCCCCACCACTCCTGATCAGCCGAATCGGCCCGATCGGACCGAGCGGCCCACGCCCCCCGAGGCCCCCGAACTGATCTGGCTGCGCCCCGAGCGCACCGGCCGCGGCCCACGACCGGCCCACAGCCGCGACTCCATCGCGGCGGCCGCCATCGTGATCGCCGACGCCGAGGGCCTGGAGGCCGTCTCGATGCGCCGGGTCGCGGCCGCGCTCGGCGCGGGCACCATGTCGCTCTACAACTACGTGCCGAAGAAGGAGCACCTGCTCGACCTGATGCTCGACGCGGCCACCGCCGAGTACCGGCTGCCGCCCGCGGCGAGTGGCGACGTCCGGGCCGACCTGGCGAGCCTCGCGCACGAGCAGCTCGCCATCTTCCGCCGCCATCCCTGGCTGCCCGCCCTGGTCATGGCCCGCCCGGGCATCGGCCCCAACGCCCTGCGCTACACCGACCACTTCCTCGCCGTCACCGCCCCCACCGGCCTGCCGGGCGGGGCGCGGATGGAGGCGATGGCGCTGTTCAACGGCTTCATCTGCCAGTTCGCCCAGTACGAGCAGACGGCGGCCGCGGGCGCCAAGTGGCAGGCGGAGATGGTCGGTTACCTCACCCAGGCGGCGCTGAGCGGCGCCTACCCCCACCTCGCCCAGGCCTTCGCCACCGCGGGCCCGCCCGCCGACCCGGACCAGGTCTTCGACCGCACCCTGGACCGGGTCATCCACGCCATCCTGGCGCCCGCGCCGGGGGGCTAGGTGTTCTGTCCCGTGAGGTCAGCCCAGGACCTCCCGGGTCAGCACCCCGGCCGCCCGGCCGTCCACCAGCACCACCACCGCCGGGTGCCCGCCCGCCAGCGCCGCCCGCGCCCCGGCGGCCGACTGCCCGACCCCGACCGTCGGCAGGGCCGGCCCGAGCAGCGGGCGCACCGGGTCGTCCGGCTTGGCGCCGCCGTCGGCCAGCGCCGCCGTCAGCACCTCCCGGGACACCGAGCCGACCACCTCGGTGGCGCTCACCCCGTACGGTCGCGCCGCCCGGGCCAGCACCGCCGGGGCGACCCCGCCCGGCGCCGCCCGCAGCGCGTCCAGCGCCCCGGCCACCGCCAGGTCCGCGCCGACGGCGACCAGCGGCCCGGCCGCGCCGAGCAGGCGCCGCAGGCCGTCCCCCTCCGCCGGGTCCTCCAGGAAGCCCCACTCCCGCATCCAGGCGTCGCTGTGCACCTTGGACAGGTAGGAGCGGCCCGAGTCCGGCAGCAGCACCACGACCAGGTGCTCCGGCCCCAGCCCGCGCGCCACCCGCAGGGCCGCCGCCACCGCCGTGCCGGAGGACGGTCCGGCCAGGATGCCCTCCTCGCGGGCGAGCCGGCGGGCCGTCAGCAGCGACTCGCGGTCCGGGATCCGCTCGAAGGCGTCGACCACCTCCGAGCGGTAGGCCTGCGGCCAGCGGTCCTCGACCGTCTCGGGGTGGAGGAAGTGGCCGATGCTCTCCACGAACCACGGGCTGCCGTCCCCGCCGCCGTAGGAGGAGGACTCCGGGTCCGCGCCGACGACCGTCACCGAGCCGCCGGACACCTGCTTGAGGTAGCCGCCGGTGCCGGTGACGGTGCCGCCGGTGCCGACACCCGCGACGAAGTGGGTCACCCGGCCGCCGGTCTGCTCCCAGACCTCCGGGCCGGTGGTCCGGACGTGCGCGTCGGGATTGGCCAGGTTGTCGTACTGGTTGGCGAGCCAGGCGCCGGGGATCTCCTCGCTGAGCCGCCTCACCACGTTGAACAGGTGCCGCGGGTCCTCCTGCGCGACCGCCGTCGGCGCGAGCACCACCTCCGCGCCGTACGCCCGCAGGATGTCCGCCTTCTCCGGCGCCGCCTTGTCCGACACCCCGGCGATCACCCGGTAGCCGCGCCGCCGTCCGACGATGGCCAGGCCGATCCCGGTGTTCCCGGAGGTCGCCTCGATGATCGTGCCGCCCGGGCCCAACAGCCCGTCCCGCTCGGCGGCCAGCACCATGGACAGCGCGGCGCGGTCCTTGA
The DNA here is from genome assembly GCF_055594965.1 of Kitasatospora sp. NPDC040550. Lineage (NCBI taxonomy): Bacteria > Bacillati > Actinomycetota > Actinomycetes > Kitasatosporales > Streptomycetaceae > Kitasatospora > Kitasatospora sp. NPDC040550. The sequence continues at coordinate 11,734 of NZ_JBVIWC010000009.1, forward strand.
CGCTGCCGCCGATGTTGAGGAACTCGGCCTTGGCGTAGACCGGCGCGGCGATCCCGGCCCCCAGCCGGGCCAACCGGATCAGCGGCGTCCCGCCGATCGCGTCCAGGACGGATTCGTGCACTGCGGTCATTCGGCAGCTCCCTCACTGCGTACGGACGTGTCCGCCCGAGCCTGCCCACGCCCGCGCCCGGCCATCCGTCCGGCGCGCGTCGCCCGCCCGGGCGGCCCCCCCGGGGTGGAGCGGGCCGAGGAGTGCCGGGTGGAGTCCTCCTGCGAGCGGGAGCAGGCCGCCGCCGTGCTGGGCGCCGTGCGCGCCGCCCACCCGTACGAGGAGCCGGTGGTCAACTTCCTGCCGCTGTACGACCCCGCCGCGGACTGAGCCGGACGGCCCGCCCGCCCCATCCGCCCCACCCTCCCCGGCCCGGGGAAATCCCCTCGTCCCGGCCGTCGCGACGCCGTACCGTGGTCCGGTCAACGATCTTGGAGCACGTGGAACGGGGCGGTACACCATGCAGGACTACCAGGGCTGGGTCGACGAACGCTACGGCGCCGTCGCCGACGCCTTCGCCGGCAACTTCGCCGACTTCCCCGAACTCGGCTCCGCCGTCACGGTCTTCGTCGGCGGCCGCAAGGTGGTCGAGCTCTGGGGCGGCACCGCCGACCAGCGGACCGGCCGGGCCTGGACGCAGGACACCGTCGTCCCGGTGTTCTCCTGCGCCAAGGGCGCGGTGAGCATCAGCGCCCTGCTGCTCGCCCAGCGGGGCCGGCTCGACCTGGACGCCCCGGTCGCCCGCTACTGGCCCGACTTCGCGCGCCACGGCAAGCAGGACATCACCACCCGGATGATCCTCGGCCACCGGGCCGGCATCCCGGCGCTGGACGCGGTGCTGCCGTTCGAGGAGGTCGCCGCCCGGGAGCCGGTGATCCGCGCGATCGAGGCCCAGCAGCCGCTCTGGGAGCCGGGCGCCACCTACGAGTACCACGGCCACGTGTTCGGCTTCGCGGTCGGCGAGGTGATCCGCCGGATCACCGGCCTGACCGCGGGCGCGTTCCTCCGCGAGGAGATCGCCGAGCCGCTCGGCCTGCCGCTGTGGATCGGTCTGCCGGAGAGCGAACTCCCGCGCTTGGCACGGCTGGTGGAGGCCGAGGGCCGCCGCCCGATGCCCGGCCCCGAGCACCTGCTCACCCGGATCGTCACCATGAACGGCGCCCTGGTCTTCCCCGGCCTGGACGTGCCGCACGGCTGGAACGACCCGGCCCTGCACGCGATCGAGCTCCCCGGCGCGGGCGCGGTCGCCTCCGCCACCGGGCTGGCCGGCCTGTACGCGGCCACGGCCACCGGCCTGGACGGCGGCCCCCGGCTGCTCTCCGCCGACACCCTGACCGACGCGGTGCGCGAAGTCTCCTCCGGCCAGGGCTTCCTGGGCTTCGACATGGGCGCCCGCTGGGGCTCCGGCCTGCTGCTGGACTCCGCCGGCTTCCGCCCGCTGCTCGGCGCGCGCAGCTTCGGCAACGACGGCGCCGGCGGCCAGTTCGCCTTCGGCGACGACGAGTTCGGCGTCGGCTTCGGCTACGTCGCGAACCGGATGATCGGCCACGGCGACGCCCGCGCCAACCGGCTGATCGAGGCGGTGCGCGGGTGCCTGGGATGACGGAGTTCCTCGACCGGCTGGTCGGGCTCGCCGCCACCGCCGACCTCGGCGGGCTGGGCTACGACGCCTCGCTGCCCGGACTCGCCGCCCGCTTCGGCGATCCGTACGACTCGGGCCGGGTCCACCAGGGCAGCCGCTGGCCGCACGCCTTCGGCTGGGGCGACGCCTGGACGGTGTTCTGCCGCTGCCGCCGGCTCCGTTCCTTCTCGCTGCCGACCTGGCACGGGGAGCTGGAACTCCCGGCGGACGGCGCGGGGTTGCGGACGTACGACACCCGCGTCACCGAGTCCGCGCTGGTCGCCGCGCTGACCGCGGCCGGCCTCGCCTGGGAGACGGTGACCTACGAGAACATCCCCGACCAGCGCACCCTGGAGGTGGCGCCGGCCGAGGAGGTCCGGGTGGCGTTCGTGCTGGTCGACCGGATCTCGCGGGACGAAGCGCCCGTGGACGACTGGCTGTTGTACAAGGTCGGCCTCTGGGGCTACGACCACCCCGACTGCCCCGAGCCGGACCGCACCCTGCCGGACGACGGCTGGGGTGCGGCGGAACTCTGAGCCGGCGCCGGGCCGTTCCGTCCCCTGTGCGGAACGGACCGGCGCCGACCGGCTACTTGAGCAGGAAGTCGTAGACCGCCTGCCGTCCGGCCGGGTTGGCCGCCCGGGTCTGCACCGAGTGCGCCGCCCCCGGGACGATCACGACCTGCGGGTCGTGCGTCAGCTTCGCCTGCTGGTACAGCCACTCGTACGGGGTGGACAGGTCCCGGTCCCCGCCGAGCAGCAGCACCGGCACGTCGGGCAGCTTGCGGTGCGCCGGGGGCAGCGGCGGCACCGGCTCGCGCGGCCAGTCCAGGCAGACCAGCAGGCTGCCGAGGCCGGTCGCGGTCGCCGGGTCGTACGGCCAGGTCTGCTCGGCCGTCAGGTTCTTCCGGGTCCGCTCCAGCGCGGCCGCCCGGCCCGCCACCGGGGTGTCCGAGGAGCCCCACGGGTAGCGCCCGTCGGCGCACAGGGTGGCGGCGTGCAGGCCCTGGCTGAGCAGTTCGGCCGGGGCGGCGTCGTTCTTGTGGACGTCGTCGATGAAGGACTGGAGCTTCTGCGGGTTGCCGCCGGCCGCTTCGTGCAGGGCTTCCGGCACCCCGCCGTAGTTGGGGTCGGCGAACTCGTAGCTGGTGAGCGCGTCCAGGATCTGCGCGCCGTTGCCGTACTTCCGCACGGTGGTGGCGAGGTCGGCGGCCGGGTCGGTGGTGCAGCCGGTGGCCTGGCAGGCGGTGCGCAGCACCCGGGCGGTGGCGGGCAGCGCGGCCAGGTCGAGCGGGTCGTAGCCGCCCTGCGGCACCACCGAGTCGAGCACCAGCCGCTCCACGTGCGCCGGGTGGGCGAGGGCGTAGCGCTCGGCGACGAAGGTGCCGTAGGAGACGCCGTCCAGGGTCAGCCGGCGGTCGCCGAGGGCCTGGCGCAGCAGGTCGATGTCGCCGACGGTGTCCGCGCTGCTGTAGTAGCGGGCGTTCGGGCCGAGGGCGGTGGCGCAGTCGGCGATGGACTGCTTGCGGGGCACGGCGAGGTCGGAGGAGCCCATGTCCTCCTGGAGGCCGGGGCACTGGAGGGCCCGCTCGCCGGTGCCGCGCTGGTCGTACATGATCAGCCGGTAGTCCTTGAGGACGGGCTCCAGCTTGCTCGCGATCCGGCGGATCAGCGGGACGCCGGGCTGGCCGGGGCCGCCGGCGAGGAACAGCAGGTCGCCCTTGGGGGCGTCGGCGTTGCCGGTCATCGCCACGTCGAGCTGGAGGGTGCCGGGGGTCCGGCCGCTGTGGTCGAGCGGCACGGTGAAAGTTCCGCAGGTGAATTCGGGCGCGCCCTGGCAGGGTGCCTGCCCGGTGACGCCGCCGCCGTGGTGCTGTGGTTCGGCCGGGGCGGCGACGGCGGGGCCGGCCAGGGTGGTGCCGGCGACCACCGCGACGGCGCCCAGCAGGGCGGCGATGCGGCCGCGCGTGCTCGTCATGTTCGTCGAGGTTCCTTCCGCTCGCGCCGCGTCCGTCCTGACGCGGTCACGGGAGAAGCCTGCGCCCGGGCGACTTCGAAGGCGAGCATTCGTGCCAGGATTCGACCAGGGTCGAAGGGTTGACGACCGAAAGGACGACAAACCCGACCGTTCCGGCAGGCTGGCAGAGGGGTGGACGGCATGATCCGGCTCACGATCGACTCGACCGGGCTCGCCCGCACCCGGTTCGTCGTCTCACCGCTGCACGAGGCGGTCAACACCCTGATGGCCGCCTCCGCGCTCAACTCCCGCACCGGCCCGTACGCCTGGGTCGGCCGGACCCGCCGGGTGCTGCGCCGGGAGGGGCTGGAACTGCTGTCCGGGCTGGCGCTGGAGCGGGCCGGCGGCTACCTCCCCGACTTCCTCGCCCCGCACCCGACCGGGCCGGACCCGACGATCGCCGAGCAGCTGGCGGCCGTCCGCCGCGCCGACCCGGACCGGGTGCTGGCCGAGCTGGACACCGTCCAGCACGGGCTGCCGGCCGCCAACCTGGCCGGCCGGCCGCTGCCGGACGTGGTGCTGAGCACGCTGCGGCGCGGCCCGCGCCACTTCGCCGAGCGGGTCGCCGACGAGCTGGGCCGGTACTGGGAGCTGGCGGTCGCCCCGTACTGGCCGGACGCCCGCGCGGTGCTGGACGCCGAGATCGACCAGCGCGGCCGGCACGTCGCCCGGTACGGCACCGGTTCGCTGTTCAACTCGCTCTCCCCGGAACTCTCCTGGTCGAACGGCCTGATCCAGCTGGAGAGCCGCTTCGAGGTGAACCTGCCGGCCCGCATGGTGCTGCTGATGCCGACGCTGGTCAGCCGCTCGATCCACGTCATCCTCGACACGGTCGACGGCTGTCACCGGGCGCCGACGCTGATGTACCCGATCACACCGTCCGTGCCCGCGCCCCGGACACCCGCGCCCGCCCTGGCCCAGCTGGTCGGGCCGACCCGGGCGGACCTGCTGGCCGCACTGGTCGACCCGGCGACCACCGCGGCGCTGGCCGCCCGGCACTTCCTCAGCGCCGGGACGGTCTCCTACCACCTGGGGGTGCTGCACCGCTCGGGCCTGGTCAGCCGGGTGCGCAGCGGGCGGGAGGTGCTGTACCGGCGGACACCGCGCGGGGAGGAGCTGGTGACGGCGCGCTGAGGAGCGCACCGAGGAGCGCACCGCGACGGGCGTATGAGCGGGCGCGTGCTCCTGATCTCGCGCCCCTCAGGTCCGTTTCACACCAACGCGCGCGGGAGCACCACCCGCACCCATTCCTCCGGCTGCGACAGGTGCGGAGCGTGACCGGCGCCCTGGTAGAGGTGCCGTTCCGCCTTCGCGAGGGTGAGGTCGATGATGTCCAGCACCTCGCCGTACATCGGCGGACTGTCGTCGCTCTGCGTGAGCAGCACGGCCTCGTTGAAGCCGCTGAGCGCGGTCAGGTCCAGATCCAGCGCGTCCGGGTCCCGCAGCTCGTCCAGGTAGGTCGGGGCATTGCGGATGAAGGTGTGCCGCACCGGCGCGGGCAACTGGGCCCACGCCCCCGGCCCGAAGGCGACCGTCTCGACGAACAGCTCCGCCGCCGCGGCCGACTCCGCCTGCTCCAGCAGCTCCCGGACGGCGGCGGTCCGGCCGGCGAGGGCGGCGGCGATCGGCCGCAGCTCCGGGTCGGTGAGCAGGATGCCGGTGCCGGGCGGCTCGTGCACGGCGACCCCGCGCAGCAGGTCGGGCCGGGCGGAGGCGAGCCGCAGCGCGATCAGCGCACCGTACGAGTCCCCGTAGACGAAGGCCGGAGCGAGCCCGAGGCCCTCGATCAGCCCGGCCAGGTCGGCGGCGTCCTCGTGCACCGAGCCCTGGGTCAGCGGGTCCTCGCTGCGGCTGTGGCCCCGGCGGTCGTAGGCGACGACGGTGGTGGACTCGGCCAGGCCCGGCATCACCCGGGCCCAGGAGTCACCGTCGGTCCACGAGCCGTGCACCAGGACGACACCGGGGCCTTCGCCTTGGGCCTCGTAGTGCAGCCCGACCCCGTTCACCCTGATCTCGGCCATCACGAGCCTCCCGATGTCGGCGGTGCTCCCTCACCAGCCTGACACAGGCGCGCGGAACGGACAGTCCGGTCAGATCGGGGACTCGAAGAGGTGCGGCTCCCAGTGACCGAGCCAGGAGCAGGTGGAGGAGGGCAGGGCCAGGCCCTCGGTGGACTCGTCGTAGGGGAGGAAGGAGGTGGGCGCGAACCAGCCCTCACCGGGGTCGATGCGCAGGCGGAGCAGGCGCAGCGGGCGGTGCAGGGCGAGGTAGGTGCGCAGGTCGTCGGTGGAGGGGTGGTGCTCCTCGTAGCGCTCCTGGACGCAGCGGCAGATGGTCAGGATGTCGGTGTCGGCGAGGAGGAGGTAGCGGGGGCCGGGGCCGAGGTTCACGCACAGTCGCCGGCGGGCCTTCCGGCGCTCGCCGTAGGGGAGGTTCTGGTGGTTGTCGACGTGGAGGCCGGGGCGTCGGCCCGACTCGGGGAGGACGTGGGTGGTGGGCTGCCCGGGCGGGTCCTCGGCGTCACCGAGGGTGATCGGGTGGGGGTCGCCGAGGGTCTCGACGAAGGCGGCGACGGTGTCGCGGTCGGTGACGGTGTCGGGGAGCCGGAACAGCTCGATCAGACCGGAGGCGGGGGTGAAGTAGCCGGGCGCGAACCGCTCGGGGTAGCCGCCGGGCAGGGGCTCCCAGGCGGCGGGGTCGGGGACGACGGCGCAGGTCTCGTAGTCGGGCTCGAAGTAGAGCCGGCGGGGGCGGCCGTAGTCGCAACGGGCGTGCAGGGCAGCCGGGTTGCGGAAGGCGATCGCGGCGGGGTGCATGGCGGGTGGACTTCCTTGCGGGGTGGTCGGCGGGGGGGGGGGAGTCAGGCGAGGAGGACGCGCGCCCAGACGCGCTTGCCCGAGCCCCGGCGGACGACGACGCCGAAGTCGAGCGAGAGCTCACGGACGAGCTGGATGCCCCGGCCGCCCTCGTTGAAGCGGCGCAGGCGGGGCTTCTGGAGCGGCAGGTCGAAGCGCGGGTCCCACACTTCGAGGCGGCAGTCGCCGCCGAACTCCTGGAGGTAGAGGCGGACTTCGCCGTGGCCCTGGCAGGCGTGGACGACGGCGTTGGTGACGAGCTCGGAGCCGATGAGGACGAGGTCGTCGACCTTCTCGCCGCAGTAGCCCCAGAGGCCCAACTGGTTGCGGATGTGGCGACGGGCGGTGCGGACCGAGGTGGCGTGCTCGGTGAGGGTGAGCTCGGAGGTGCGGAGGAGAGGTGTGCTCAACGCGGACATGGGTGCCCCTTCGCTTCGACACGACGTCAGGTGCGTGTCCGTGCGGTCACGTTGAGTGTGGGGGAGTTCGATTCGAAAACGCAACAAGAACGCCCTAGAAAATCGGTGGATCTTGAAACGGGCTTGAGTCTCGCGGCTCTCTGCGGTGAGACTGGCCACCAGCGTTGAAGGGAGGGAACCCACTTGAACACGAACCTGTCAGCGATCCGGCAGATCCGATTGGGCGACGAGCTGCGTGCCTTGCGACTGGACCAGAACAAGAAGCTCATCGAGGTCACGAAAGACCTCAAGGGCTGGAGCCCTGCTCGCCTGAGCAAGATGGAGCGAGCCGGCCAGCCAATCGGGCCGGCCGACCTCGCCACGCTGCTGGACTGTTACGGAATCACTGGTGCAGATCGCGACTACTACGAGAACCTGCTCGGCAGCGGCCCTCCGAAGCAGTGGTGGCGAAGTCTTGACTACGCAGACGCCATCACACCAGCGTTCGCGGAATACCTCGCCCTCGAAGCCGAGGCCTCACACATGGTGGACTACTTCTTCTCCGGCTTCCCTGGATTGATCCAGACGGAGGCCTACGCGAAGGAGATGATCGCCGCTGGCACCGATGCCCCCAACGAAGAGGAAGTCGAAGCGGGTGCCGAGGTTCGGATCCTCCGACAGCGCCGCCTTACAACGGAGCCCCCGCTCACGTTCGAGGCTTACTTCGGCGAGGTGGCGCTGCTCGTATCGGGCGACCAGGGTGTCCTCACAGAACAGATCCGCCACACCATCGAGGTCGCTCAGTACCCCAACGTAACGCTCCGGATGGTGCCACTGAGTGCAGGTCGGCCCGGCATCCTCACATCCGGCCTCACCCTGATGCACTTCCCCGCCGACCTCGAAAACAGCTTCGTATTCATCGAGGCTGTCGGCGGTATGCTCCCCCGCAAAAGGGGACGCGACGTTCGACGGGCAGAGCGAGTCTTCGCCCGCGTCGGACGATTCGCGCTGTCGCCCGAAGACACCATCACCGCCCTTGAACGTAAGTTGGAAGAGCTAACGTGAGCAAGCACGACCCGTACATGCACGACCCTGCCGACGCAGAGTGGGTCAAGTCCCCCTTCTCGGGGGAAGGCAACGGCAACTGCGTGACCATCGCCCGCTTCGCCAACGGCGACGTCTGGCTCGGCGACGACAAGAACCCCCACCGCCCCCACCTCGCCTTCGACCAGGCCGAGTGGACCGCCTTCATCCAAGCCATCGAAGCCCGCGACCCCCGCTTCACCGCCTAACTGACCCTCCGGCCCGGCCCGTTCACCAACGGGCCGGGCCGCTGCCCACCGGGAGGTCTCATGCACGACCCGTACAACCACAACTCCGCCGACGCCGAATGGGTCAAGTCCCCGTTCTCCGCCGACTCCAACGGCAACTGCGTGATCATCGCCCGCTTCGCCAACGGCGACGTCTGGCTCGGCGACGACAAGAACCCCCACCGCCCCCACCTCGCCTTCGACCAGGCCGAGTGGACCGCCTTCATCCAGGCCATCGAAGCCCGCGACCCCCGCTTCACCGCCTAACTGACCCTCCGGCCCGGCCCGTTCACCAACGGGCCGGGCCGCTGCCGCCTAGGACAGGCTCGGTGTGACGTCACCCCGGGGGCGACCAGTCCTGGTCCGCGCAGGTCAGCCACCGGTCGGCGGCCGTGCGTGCCTGGTCCGCCTGTTCCGGGGTCACGACGCCCTCGGCGTCCGGCGCCCGGTCGAGGAGATCCCGGACCATCCTCATCTGGTCCGCGCTGACGACCCACCGTAGCCAGGTGGAGGAGCCGTCCTCGTGCCAGTCCATGATGTTCAGGGTGTGCCGAACGCTCATCATGTCCTCCCGCGTGTCGGCCCGGGCGGGCCCGGGCGCGCCTGGCTCCGGCCCAGGGCGGGCCCGGGCCGACCGTCACCCGGCGAGGCGGACGCGTTCGGCCTGCGGTCCCTTCTGGCCCTGGGTCACGTCGAACTCGACCCTCTGGCCTTCCACCAGTTCACGGAAGCCCGAGCTGTCAATGTTCGAGTAGTGCACGAACACGTCCGGACCACCGCCGTCCTGCTCGATGAATCCGAAGCCCTTCTCGGCGTTGAACCACTTGACTGTCCCAGTAGCCATGACCCCTCCTGGGAAACGAGGCTGCGCTTCGCCGGGTCGGACGAAGCCGGTGCCGGAAGACTCGCCGACAAGAACCGACCTGGACACTCGTTCGGCAAAGAGCGGCTACCCGGTTCCACCGTAGAACCGGTACGCAAGCCTGTCCTGCGGAGAACTCGGAGGCAGCCGGCCTCCCCGACCACGCGGACCTCTCCCGCACGGCCCGGCCGCCCCCGGGCCCGAACGACACGGAGCCCGGGCCCCGCCGGGGTTCCGTACGACCAACTGCGCTACCGGTCCGGCCCGTTCAGCAACGGGCCGGGCCACTCCCTCAGCTGATCCCCCGGACCGGCGGCTCGTCCCTGGTGCCGTCCTCGGCGACCACCGTGAACTCCTCCCGGCCCGCCGCCGAGAGGTCCACCGGGTAGAGCGAGGCGGTGTCGTTGACGTCCAGCTCGCGGCTGCGCCGGCCGGTCGCCGCGTCGATCAGGGTCAGCCTGTCGCGGGTCATCGCCCACACCGACGTCCCGTCGACCAGGACGCCCGTCACCTGGTCGTCCAGGCCCGCCGTCCACTGCTTGGAGCCGTCCGCGAGGGAGTACGCGACCAGCCGCCCGGTGGCGGTGCGGCTCGGGTGCGGGCCGCCGCTGATGCTGACGTCGCCCTGCCGCTCCCCCGGCACGATGAACAGGTCGCCGACCACCACCCCGCCGAGCAGCGGCCGGGCGGTGAACTCGTCGAAGGCGTGGACGCCGCCCAGCATCACGTCGAGGTCGTACTCGTCGCCGGAGACCGCTATCGAGGCCCGCTGCTTCCCGGCCCGGTCGAAGCTGAGCACCGCGTGGGTGCCGCGCTCGGCCTGGGCGTCGACCCAGACCGCGAGCGGGTCGACGGAGACCACCATGAAATTCTTGAGCCCGCCCTCGGCCGGCACGGCGGCCCGCGTCCGCCCCTGCCCGTCCCCGGGCGCCAGGGTGCGCACGACCGCCGTCCCGTCACCGCACTCCGCGGCCGTCACCACGCCCTGGTCCCCGCCCGCGACCTCGATCGGGGTACACCCGGTGTCGGGCGCGCTGCGCCACAGCTCCCGGCCGTCGGCCAGCCGGACGGCCCGCCAGCCGTCGGTGCCCTGCAGCACGGCCTGGGCGCCCGCGACCGCGACGAGGTCGGAGTCCGCGCTGTCGCCGTCCCGGGCGGGCGCGGCCACGGTGGCGGTCCAGCCCTGCTTGCCGTCCGCGAGGTCCAGCGACGTCACCGCCGCGCAGGGCTTGCCGTGCGGGGAGTGCCCGACCAGGCCGATGCCGCCCGCGCCGATCCCCCGGCTCATCGTGCACACGGAGTCGGAGCCGGGCGGCGTCCACTGCCAGGCGACCGCTCCCCCGCGGCTGCGGTAGGCGACCACCTGGTCGGGGCGGACCCGCACCACCAGGCTGCCGCTGGTCCAGCTGCCGACCGCGCGGACGCTGGACGGCCGGTCCGCCGGGGCCTTCCAGGCGTCGTTGAGGCCGTCCCCGGCGAAGCAGAGGAAGATCGCCAGCCCCAGCACGGCGCCGACGGCCGCCGCGGGCAGCCCGCGCCTGGGGTGGATCAGCGCCCAGACGAAGCCGGCCCCGCAGGGCAGCAGGCCGAGGATGCTGATGGCGCCCAGATAGCCCAGGCTGTCGCCACCGAACCCGTTCGCCGGGCCGAACAGCACGGCCAGGCCCATGCTCGCGAACATGGCTCCCAGCACACCGCCGGTCAGTACGGCCCCGGTCTCCCTGTGCTCGGCGAACCTGGCGGCCCACCTCGTCCTCGCCCGGACGACGCTGTCCTCGGGCCGCTCGGCCATGCCCGTCTCTCCCCTGCGAAGCGCCGCCCCCGCAGTGGGGCGTCGATCATCGGATCGTCGCAGAACGGGGCAAGATCCTGAACAAAGAGCAGGGAAAACCACGTCCTTCCCTGCACATGGGAGGCCCTGACCGGCGCGATCGTTACGAATCGCGCCCTACCGCCCCGTGCAGCACCCGCGCCCGCTCCGGGGCGCCGGCGGCCGCCGGCGCCCCGGCAAGCGTCGTCCTGCCCGCACCGGCCCCGCCGGTCAGCGTCACCAGCATCTCCGCCCCCTCCTCATCAGCCGCGGCCCGTCAGCTCGCCGCCCAGCCCGGGAGCCCCGGAAGCACCGCCTCGGCGAGGCGGTAGAGGGCGGCGTCGTCGATCGGCAGCGAGTCCTTGCGCCAGACGCTGACCTCGAAGCTGCCGCCGCTCCCGTCCGGGTTCTTCGCGACGGCGAGCGCGTGGGCGGGGGCGCCGGTGCCCGTGGTGGACTTGCCGCCACCGAGGGAGAAGGACAGCGTCATCGTGGGGGCGCGGTAGAACAGCGCCTTGTGCCCGAGGACGGGTGCGCGCGGGTCCGCCGACGAGTAGAGCCGGGCGTAGTCGTCCACGTCGACGTCCGTGCTGTCCGCGAGCTGGACGTAGAGCTCGCCGAACTGCACCTCCGCCGCACCGTAGCCGTCCTTGTCCGGGCCCGGCCCGCCGCTCAGCGTCATCCCGGCCTGCGCCACCAGCACCCGCTCCTTCGGCACGCCCATCAGCACCGGCAGGTCGGGGCGGTTGAGCGCGGCGCACAGCGCCGGGTACCTGGCCGAGTCCGTCGGCTTCGCCGGACTGCACTTCGCCGGCGTGCTGCTCGGCCCGAGGCCCCGGCCGTCCCCGGTCAGGTACCAGAGGCCGGCGAACAGCGCCCCCACCAGGACCACCGCGAGGGCGACCTGCAAGCCCACCCGCGGCGCCCGGGCGTCGGCTTCGGGGCCGGGCTCCGGCCCCGTCCCGGGCTCTGCCTCGGCCTCCGGTTCCGGCTCCGGCTCGGTGGTGCCGGTCTCCACGATTCCCCCACGATCACCAGTCACCGGCGGACCCTATCCCCGTCGGCGCCCGTCCGCACCGGCATTTCCCCGACCCCGAGGCCGACCCCCGAGGCCCGCCCCCGAGGTCGGCTCCCGAGGCCGGCTCCCGCCCGCGTGGGGAGCCCGCCCCGAACGGCCCGGGCAGGCCGCCCCGGGAGCGGAAGGGGTGGCGACGGCCACGACGTGTCAGTCCGCGAAGACGGCCCGGTCCTTCACGAACTCGACGTACTCGAACACCGCCCCGCCCGGGTGCCGGACGGTCGCGTTGCGGCCGGTCGGCACCTCGTTGGGGCCGTCCAGCAACTCGCCCCCCAGGGCGGCCAGCAGCGGCCCGAGGCCGTCCAGGTCGTCGACCAGCAGCGTGCTCTGCACCCTGCGGAAGCGCGCCAGCGCCTCCTCCGGGCCGGCGACGACCAGCAGGCCGCCGATCCGCGCGACCTCCACCCCCGCGTAGGGGAAGCGCAACCCCTCGCGCTCGCCGGTGAGTTCGCGCAGCGTGGGCAGGACCTCGTCGAGGTCGTCCACGTACACCCGGGCCAGCGTCTCCAGCACCTTCATCGTCGCAACCTCCGGAGGATCCGATCGACCGTCAGAACAGTTCGAATTTCCCGAACTGTCGAACTGGGATACTAGACAGCGTGCCGCCCCGCCGCCAGGGCCGGCCGGAACCAGTGCCGGACCCGAGGAGCCCGAGGACCCGATGCGGACCCTGACCCAGCCCCACCCCGAGGACGTCGACCTCGCCACCGTCCTGCACGCCCTCGGCGACCCGGTCCGGCTCCAACTCGTCCGCCGCCTCGCCGAGGAGGGCGAGACCACCTGCAGCCCCGAAGGGCTCACCGTCCCCAAGTCGACCCTGTCCAACCACTGGCGGATCCTCCGCGAGGCCGGCCTGGTCACCGTCCGTACCAGCGGCCGGACCCGCCTGGTCACACTCCGCCGCGACGAGCTCGACGCCCGCCTCCCCGGCCTGCTCGCCGCCGTGCTCGACGCACCCGCACCCGCACCCCGCCGCGACCGGTGACGAACGCCCCTAGGGCGTGTCTGACAATTCCCGCCGGGCGCGCGACGCCGGGGCACGCACCTCGCCGCGTTGTCGTCAGTCGCCGATGCTCCGCATGGACTCCCTCCTCCGCCTTGCGATGCACGCACCCCAACGCCGCACGCTGATCCGACGCGAATTGTCAGACACGCCCTACCCCCGAGGCAGGTTGAGGCCCACCGGGGCACGGGCGCCGGATCGCGGAGACGCACGCATCCGACGCCTCGCCGCCGTCAAGGCGCTGCTCCCCGGCGCCACCGGCCCCACCGAGGACGCCGCCCGGTCCGCCCGGGAGGCGGCCACGACTGGGACTCGGCGCACGATCAACCAGCTCAAGCACTCCCGAGCTGTGGCGACACGCTACGACAAGCGCGCTTACGTCTTCACCGGCGCCGTTACCGTGGCCTCGATCCGCCTGTGGCTCAGCCTGTGCGTCACGCCGATTCCAGGGAGTCGGCCCGCCTCTCCAGGTCCGCCGCGATGGTGTCCCAGTCCGGGCCGTGCGACCACAGGCTCCGCGCCGCCTCCCGCAACAACGCCGGCTCATCCGGCCGCTGCAGGAGCACGAGCCGATACGCCAGGTTCCGAACCCACACCGGCAGGTAACCGTCGACCAGGTGCGGGCACAGCTCCCGCAGCATGGCCAGGATTGCATCCGCGTCGGCAAAGGTCAGCCGCTCGACGAAGGAGAACTCCGTGTGCTCCCTCGTGCACTCCGGCGTGGGTCGGTACTCGTCTCCGTAAAGACACCGGGCATGCTCCGTCAACGTGCTGTGCATGGCGAACAGCCTACGCAGCATGATCCGCCGGACAGCGCCGAGGCCGCCCTGCTCCGCCGCCGGGCCGACAGGCTGCGCGGCCACGCCGAGCAGCTGCGGCGCAGCGTGGACAACACCCGCCGACAGGCCTGGGACTTCCCGGCCGAGGCGGCGGCCGAGGCCGGGCTCGGCCCGGTCCCGGAACCCCGGCAGCAGCCGATCACCCCGCCCGCGCAGCAGCGGCGACGGCTCCCGAGCAGGCAGGAGCTGCTCGCCGGACCCTCCCGGACGGGCGGGCGGAACGGGCCGGGGCGGGCCGCGAGCGGCCCATCGGTGAGATCAACGTCCGTTTTCCCAGCACGAGTTGGGAAGGGGCCAAGCTTGGCCCGCCGCCGCTGCCGCCCGCCGCGCTCACCCGACCGGGTGAGCCTCCACGCCCGACCGTACGCGCACGCACGGCCGCTCGTTCTGCTGTACATGATCCCCGCGCTCCGCACAGCTCCCGCACGCCCCGGGCACAGCGTCACCCCGAGGCCGCCGTGGCGGTGATCGGCCGGGCCACGGCGGCGGTGCTCTCCCTCGCCATCCTGCTGGTCCCGGCGGCCGTCAGCCCGGTCGAGCAGCGGACGCCCCCGGTCGGGGACGGGTGGTGGGAGGTGTCCGCCAACGCGGCCAACGTCCGGCTCGACCACTTCGGCGGCGGCACCGTGATCGGGCTGGGCCGCTCCGGCGACCGGGTGGAGGTCGTGGACACCTGGACCTCGCCGCTGGGCGCCCGTTGGGCGAAGGTCATGGTCACCCGCACCCGGGTCACCGGCTGGGTGCTGTGGTCCCTCCTCACGCACCGCGACCCGCCGCCGGAACCGTAGAATCCGGCTGTTCGGCTGTCCGCCGTCCCACCGGACCTCACCGTCCCCAGACCGACACCCCCCGACCGTCATCCCCCGACCGTCGTCCCACGACCCTCCCCCCAGGAAGGACCGGCGTGTTCCGAGCGCAGCGCCCGCACACCGCACAGCTGACCCCGTGGGAGGGCGGCGGACCGGTCTCCGGCGTCGCCCTGCTGCTGCCCGGCGGGTTCATCCGGAGCAAGTTCGGGCCGCTGCGGATCGCCGAACTCGGCCTCCAGGGGCTCGCCACCGAACTCACCGACCGCGGCCGCCCGCACGGCCTCGCGGTGCACCTGCTGCGCTACCGCCACAGCGGCTGGAACGGCGCCGACGCCGACACCGCCGTCGACACCCAGTGGGCGCTGGAGGAACTCGACCGCCGCTACCCGGGCGTGCCGGTGGTGCTCATCGGCAACTCGCTCGGCGGGCGGGCCGCGTTCTGGTGCGCGGGGCACCCGAACGTCGTCGGGGTGGCCGGGCTCGCCCCCTGGCTGCCCACCGGCGACCGGGTCGACCAGCTCGCCGGACGGCGGGTGCTGATCGTGCACGGCACCGCCGACCACAGCGCGGCCAACGCCGCCCAGTCCCTGGAGTACGCGCTGCGCGCCCGGGAGGTCGCGCCCGACCTCGCGCGGTACGAGGTACCCGGCGGGAGCCACTACCTGGTCCGGCAGAGCGCCGACATCAATGCGCTGACCACGGACTTCACGCTGAGCGTGCTGGGCGCCGAGGCCTCGGCGCTGGCGACGGGGGCGGTCTGCACCCGGCTGCCGGTCCGGGCGTAGCCGCCGGACGGGCTCCCGGCGCCTGACGCCGGACGGCTGACGCCTGGCCCTGGCCCTGCCGATCGGCAGGGTCGGGTACCGGACCCGGTGCTCGCTTTATGCCGATCGGCACATGTGGGGAGGGGGTCGGGGCGGCCAGTCTTGGAGTCACCGAGACGGCGGCCACCGGGGCCGCCGGAAAAGGGGGGTCTCCACCGTGTTCCGCTTCGCCCGTACCGCCCGTACCGCCCGTACCGCCCGCACCCGCGCCACCCGCACCGCCGCGGCCGTCCTCGCGGGGCTCGCCCTCGCCGCGCTCACGGCGCCCGCACCGGCGGGTGCGGCTCCCTCCGCCGATCCCACCGCCCGGGTCAGTGGGTCCGGCCGGATCCACTACGCCCCCCGCCCGGACGACGAGATCCGGTTCACGGTCGACGCCGTGGCCGCCCCCGGCAGCCGTCCCCTCCCCGGCATCCCGCACGGTCTGCCCACCGACGCCCGGGGCACCGTGCACTTCTCCCACCGCGTGGTCGAGACCGGCGAGGTCCACCAGGCCGACGCCGCGGTCGACTGCCTCGCCACCGGTGGCCCCGTCGCCACCCTGACGGCCGTGATCACCAAGTCCGACGCGATGCCGGTCGGCCAGCGAATAGGCCTGAGCATCTACGACGCCCCCGGCCACGGGCGGGACCGCCTCGGCTTCTCCTGGGGCGTGGGCAACCTGGACGTGGACAAGGACGGCAAGCCCTACCAGCCCGTCGTGGGCACCTGCATGGCGCTGGCCCCCTTCGCCCCCGTCACCAGCGGCGGCTTCACGGTCCACTCCGTCGAACTGCCCTCCCCGTCCGCCCCCTGACCCGACCCGAAACAACTGCTGTGCCGGTAGCCGCTGTCCTGGGCGGCCGTCCGCGCCAGCGCGTACTGGAGCGGCACGGCAACGACCGCGACCGGCAGCACCAAGCAGAGCGCCAGCTGTCCCGCACCGGACGGCAGCGCCTTCCGCCGCCCGACCGTAAGCAGTTGTCCGCCACCCCAGCAGACCGCCACGACCCCCAGCACCAGGCCGGCCCAGGCCAGCGGCAGCACGTACGCCGGTGAGCCGGGGCTGTCCCGACAGTGGCTCACCAACGCCCGTACGTCATCGTCCGCGAAGAGCGTCGGCACACCGCAAAGCCAGCCCGCGCCGACCAGCACCAACGGGCCTCCGGCCCGGCCCCACCAGCGCGAACCGCGTCCTTCACGCACCGACCGCTCCGACTCGACACCCATCCGCGCCCATCCACACCCACTCGACCGATCTACCCGCCCCGTCCACGACGCCCGCCACCGACCGCCGGTTCCCCGGCCGAGCGGCGCCGAACCAGAACGCCGGCGGCCGATCGCCGGAATGACAGAACTGACGTGACGTCAGATCGCGTCCTCAGGGCTGGCACCGCAGAACCCACCCACCCCACCGGCCCTGGAGAGTTCATGCCCATCGCCAAACGCACCGCCCTCGCCCTCGCCGGCCTGCTCCTCGCCGCCACGCCCACGGCTGCCCGGGCCGACGACACCGCACCCCGGGGCGGCCCCGACAGAGCCGCGCTCAACGCCGCCATAGCCGCCCGACCAGGGGATCCCACCGCCGGTGCGCTCGCCCGGGTGACGGTCGGCGGCCAGGCGTGGCGCGGTACCGCCGACGACCCGGTGAGCGGGCAGCCGGTCGCGCCGAACGCCGCCTTCCGGATCGGAAGCATCAACAAGACCTTCGTGGCCGCCGTGGTGCTCCAGCTCGCCGCCGAGCAGCGAATCGACCTGGACGGGACCGTCCAGCAGTACCTGCCCGGGGTGCTGCCCGACGGGACGGGCGGCAGCCCGGTCTACCAGCCGGTCACCGTCCGCCGACTCCTCGACCACACCAGCGGACTGCCGCAGGCCGTGGAGGGCCCGGCGGGCGTCGAGGACGGCGACCACGACGGCCTGATCGCCCAGCGCTTCGGGATCGAGACCTTCGACGAGGTCGTCCAGCGCACCCTGCGGCCCACCGACCGGCCCTGGCCCGTGCCGACCACGCCCGGCACCGAGCAGGAGTACAACAACTTCAACTACCGCCTGGCCGGCCTGCTCGTCGAACGCGTGACGGGCCGCTCGCTCCAGCAGGAGGTGACCACCCGCATCTTCGACCCCCTCCACCTGCGGCACACCGAACTGACCGGGGGCGCACCGCAGATGCCCGAACCGCACCTGACCGGATACCTCGACAGCAACGCCGGCATCCCGACGGACGTCTCCGAGCAGGGTGGCAACTCCGAGTCGATGATCTCCACCCCGGCCGACCTGGACCGCTTCCTGCGCGCCCTGTTCGACGGCGAGCTCCTGCCGCCGCAGCAGCTGCACGACCTGTTCACCCTGCCGCGCGACGCCTCCGGGCAGTTGCTGCCCTACCACGGCACCGACGACTGCCGCTTGGGGCCGGACAAGGGCAAGGCCTGCTACAGCGCCGGGCTGCTGTCCCTCCCGTTGCAGGACGGCACCGTGGTCTGGGGCAAGACCGGGCACGACCTCGGCTACTCCGGCGGCTACTTCGCCACACCGGACCTGCGCAAGCGCCTGGTCTACTCCGTCGGCTCCAACGGCGGCACCCCGCCCCAGGCCCTGCGCCTGGCGGCCACCGTCTTCGGTCCCTTCGCCCGTTGACCCCACCGGCTCAGCGCCCGGCAGCGGCTTCGCGCCAGCGGCCGGGCGACGCCCCGGCGAGCCGCCGGAAGAAGGCGGCGAAGTTGGCGGCGTCGTCGAAGCCGACCCGCTCCCCGCACCGGGCCAGCGACAGGTCCGTGTGCGCCAGCAGTCGCTTGGCCTCCAGCAGGATGCGCTCGTCCAGGACGCGCTTCGCCCCGAGCCCACTGGCCGCGCGGCTCGCCCTGGTCAAGGTCCGCACCGTGTAGCCGAGTTCGTGGGCGTAGTCGGCGACGTGGTGCCGCCGGGCGAAGCCCTCCTCGACCGCCGTACGGTACCGCCGGAAGACCTCCCGGTCGCCGGCCGCCGCCGACGGCCGTACTGACTCGGGCGGGCCGACCCGGAGCAGCAGCGCCGCCAGCAGGTGCCCGAGCAAGGCCCCGGAGAAGGGCTCCTCCCGGGCCACCGCCGCCGCGTGCTCCCGCGCCAGGTGCTCGACCCCGGCCAGCACCAACCCCCAGTCCTCCTCGTCCACTTGCCAGCAGGACGCCCCGAACGCGGCAAGCCCGACCGCCCCGACCGCCCCCGCCCCCAACGCCCCCGCCAGGACCTCCGACTCGAACAGCACCAGCGGCCCGTCCACCCCGTCGACCTCCGCCCACCGGTGCACCGCACCTGGGCGGATCCAGACCACGCTCCGCTCCTCCAGCGGGTGGTCGACGAAGTCCGCCACCTGCCGACCGCTGCCCGAGCGCACCAGCGCCAGCACGTGGAAGTCCGGCCGCTGCGGCCGCTCCCGGCGCCGGGCCCGGTCCATCCGGCGCAACCGCTCGAAGCTCAACACCTCCACGCCGAACCCCGCCGACCCGGCCTCCGGGCTGTACCGCACCTGCCGGATCCCTGGAGCTTGTCCGTTTTCCACTGTCACCGTGCACCTTTCGACCGGGCCTCGGGCCCGCTCCCGACCGTAGCCTCCTGGGAACACCCACTCCGAGGAGACCACCATGCTGCCGGAATCCACCACCCGCCCCGACCCTGCCCAGGCCCCCGTCCACCCCCGCACCGCTGTCCCCGTCGACGGCGGCACCCTCCAGGTCCAGCACCAGGTCCAAGGCCGGCACCAGCTCCAGCGCCAGGGCCGACCCCAGGCCCAGCCCCAGGCCCAGCACCAGGCCCAGCAGCAGGCCCGGGGCGGCCCCACCCTGGTCCTCGCCCACTACTGGGGCGGCTCGGCCCGTACCTGGGACGCGTTCGTCGGCCACCTGCCGCCTGGGCGCAGCACCATGCGCTACGACCAGCGCGGCTGGGGCCGGTCCCGCGCGCTGCCCGGCCCGTACCACCTGGAGCAGCTCGCCGAGGACATCCTCGCCGTCACCCGTCGCCTCGGCCTGGACCATTTCGTCCTGGTAGGCCACTCCATGGGCGGCAAGGTGTGCCAACTCGCCGCCGCGCGAAGGCCGGAGGGCCTGGCCGGACTCGTCCTGGTCGCCCCCGCCCCGCCGCGGCCGGCCCCCAACGCCACTCTCGACCACCGGCAGGCGCTCGCCCACGCCTACGACTCACCGCAGTCCGTGGGCCACGCCCTCGACCACGTCCTGACCGCCACCCCGCTGCCGCCGGGGGTCCGCGCCGCCGCCGTCCAGGACAGCATGGCCGCCGACCTCCCGGCCCGCGAGGAGTGGCCGCTGCACGGCCTCGCCACCGACATCACCGCCGCCAGTGCCCGGATCCAGGTACCCACCCTGGTCCTGACGGGCCGGCACGACCGGGTCGAACCGGCGGACCTGCTCCGCACCCACCTGCTTCCCCACCTCCCGCACGCCCGCCTCACGGTCGTCCCCGGCGCCGGCCACCTGCTCCCGCTGGAAGCCCCCGCCTCCCTCGCCCACGCCGTCGAGTCCTTCACGGCAGGCCTCGCCGCACCGGCCGACCTCCGGTGAGCCGCGCCACGGCACACCGCCGACCCGGCCACCGGAATCGCATTGGCGGTCCGCCGTGTCCACTGCCTATCGTCGGGGCATGACCACCCGAACCTTCCGCATCATGGTGCGCGGCGTCTTCGACGGGCTCGGCGACGAGCAGCGCGCCGAGCTCCTCGCCGCCGCCCCCGAGCACGACGTGCTGCACGCCGCCTTCACCCGCGAGGGCCACCTCAGTTACGACCTCACCGCACGCACCGCCTTCACCTTCCGCTTCCTGGACGAGGGCGAGACCGAAGAGGACATCCTGGGGGCCACCGAGCGGGCCGAACGGACCGCGCAGTCCTGGCTGACGAGCCGTGGCTACGGCTACAAGAACCTCCGCTCCCAGGCCGAGGACCTCTCCCAGGCGCCGCTGGGCAAGCGCCGGCGCCGCGCCGCCGGCACCACCGGCTGACCGACCCCCTCCCTCTGCCATCTCCTTGACGGCTCCGCCCGTGCATATACTTGAGCAGTCAAGGAGGTGGCAATGACAAGCCCCGCGAACCCCGGCCCCAACCCCGACACCGCCCCCAACCCCGGCCCCAACCCCGACACCGCCCCCCGCCCCGACCCGCTCGACACCGCACTACGTCTCGTCCGCGCCCAGGCCGCCGTGGTCAAGCGCTTCGACGCGAGCCTCAGCGGCCTGCACGGCGTGAGCCTGTCCGACTTCACCCTGCTGCTGCACCTCGCCCAGGCCCCCGGTGGCCGGATGCGCCGGGTCGACCTCGCCGAGGCCCTCGGCCTCACCGCCTCCGGCGTCACCCGCGGCCTCGCCCCGCTGGAGCGGATCGGCCTGGTGACCCGCGAGGCCGCCGCCCGCGACGCCCGGGTCGCGTACGCCGCCCTCACCCCGACCGGCCGCGAGCGACTCGCCGAGATGCTGTACACCGCCCGCCAGGTCGCCACCGAGCACTTCGCCACCGACCAGTGGAGCGGCGAGGACCTCACCCAGCTCTCCGCCCTGCTCACCCGCCTCGGCGGCACCGCCCCCGAACAACGCCACATCCCGAAGCCCTAGGCTGGACCCAAACCACCGGCACCACCGGCACCACCAGCACTCCCCGGCATCTCCAGCACCACTGACACCACGACGCACCCCCCGCGAAGGGCACCGCCATGACCAGCACTCCCGGCCCGCCGCCCCGCCCGGCGCCGCGCCGGGAGCCCGCCCTCGCCGAGGTCCAACGCGCCCACTGGCAGCAGACCTACCGGGCCCACCCCGGGATGTACGGCGGGCAGCCGTCCGCTCCCGCCCGGTACGCCGCCGGGGCCTTCGCCGCCGCCGGCGCCCACGAGGTGCTCGAACTGGGCGCCGGCCACGGCCGCGACGCCCTCCACTTCGCCCGCGCCGGCTTCTCCGTCCTGGCCACCGATTTCAGCCCGACCGGTCTGGAGCAACTGCGCACCACCGCCGCCGCGCAGGGCCTGGCCGAGCGGGTCCGCACCGCCGTCCACGACGTCCGCGACCCGCTGCCGCTCCCCGACGCCTCCGTCGACGCGGTCTTCGCCCACATGCTGCTCTGCATGGCGCTCTCCACGCCCGAGATCGAGGCGCTGGTCGCCGAGGTCCGCCGGGTGCTGCGCCCGGGCGGCACCTTCGTCCACACCGTCCGTCACACCGGCGACGCCCACTACGGCGCCGGCACCGACCACGGGGACGACATCTGGGAACACGGCGGCTTCGCCGTCCACTTCTTCCCCCGCGAGCTGGTGGACCGGCTCGCCGAGAGCTGGCACCTCGTCGAGGTCCACGCCTTCGAGGAGGGCGACCTGCCCCGCCGCCTCTGGCGCATCACCCAGGAGATCCCCCGATGACCACCCCCGACGACGCCGCCGTCCGCCCCGCTGCCGACGGTACGGCCCCCGACCTCACCGTCGACGGCACCGGCCTGCTCTGCGTCCAGCTCCTGCTCCGCCTGCGCAAGCAGATCGCCCACCTCCCCGCCGGGGCCGTGGTCCACATCCTGACGACCGATCCGGCCGCCCCGCTCGACCTGCCCGCCTGGTGCCACCTGACCGGCCACGCGTACCTCGGCCCGGTCCCGTCCCCGGCGCCGGACCACGACGTGTACGCCCTGCGCCTCACCTCCGCCCCCGTCCCGACCCGTCCCGACCGCCCGTGGCACCCCGCCCCGACCACCTCGAACACCGCGCGCGACACCGACGGCACCCCCGAGGGCACCCCCGAGGACACGACCGCCCCGCACTGAGCACCCCCGGCCGCGCCCGCCCCACGGGAGCCCGCCCCACCCGAACCCGGCCGAGCGGAAATTCCCGCGCGCCGACCGCCTCCCCGGTGAAGACTGCGGCCATGCCCACCGCAGCCCCTCCCCCGGACGGTCCGCGCGCCAACCGCCTCCTCGGCCACCCGCCCGAGGCCCGCCTCCTGCTGCTCAATTGCGACGACCTCGGCCTGGACGAGTCCGTCAACCTCGCCGTGGTCGAGGCGGTCCGGCAGGGCATCGCCGCCTCCGCCAGCCTGATGACCCCCTGTCACGCCGCCCCGCACGCGCTCCGCCTGCTGCGCCGCCACCCGGAGATCCCCTTCGGCGTCCACCTCACCCTGGTCTGCGAGGCACCGCACCTGCGCTGGGGCCCGCTCGCCGCCCGCGAGCGGGTGCCCTCCCTCCTCGACCCGGACGGCGAGTTCCACGCCCCCACCCCGGCCGGCCGGGCCGCACTCGCCGCGAACGCCCGGATCGAGGACGTGGAGCGCGAGTTCCGCGCCCAGATCGACGCCGTTGAGGCGAGCGGCCTCAGCCCGACCCACCTGGACTTCCACTGCCTGGCCGACGGCGGCCGCGAGGACGTCCTCGACCTCACCCTCGCCCTGGGCGCCGAGTACGACCTGGCGGTGCGGGTCTGGCTGCCGCCCGCCCTGGACCGGCTGCGCGAGCACGGGCTGCCGGTGGTCGACCACGGCTTCCTCGACAGCTTCGCCGTGCCGCCGGGGGACAAGCCCGCCCACTACGCCCGCCTGCTCGCGGCCCTCCCGCCGGGCCTGACCGAATGGGCTGTCCACCCGAGCCTCGCCACCGGCCCGCACCCCCGCCTCCCGCCCTCCATCACCGCCACCGACCCCGCCGCCACCGGCCCCGCCGGCGCCGACGACGGCTGGCGCGTCCGCCGCGGCGACTACGACTTCCTGGTCTCCCCCGAGGCCCCCCGCCTGCTCGCCGAGCACGCGATCACCGTGCTCGGCTACGACGCCCTGCGGGAAGCCTGGCGGGCCGCCCGCGGCCGGGCCGCGCCGCGCGCCCGCGTCGGACCGGTGTGCCACGATGAGGAGAAAACGTAACGGCACGGCCCCACAGGGAGGTTGACCACCATGGACTCGATCCTCAACTGCCACTGGCACGACCAGGACGGCGCGTGGGAACTGACCGTCCGTCGCAACGGCCCCGCATGGGAGCTGTTCGCGGCCGCGCCGTTCGGTGCGGAGTCGCTCCCCTTCGCCGACCCGGACGAGGTCCGCCGGCTCGCCCAGACCCTCCTCGACCTGCCCGCCGAGCCCGAGCCGTACGAGTTCGAATGGACGCTCTCCCGGACGGACTTCGCCCACACCGAGCGGGAGCGCACCCTCTTCGCGACCCTCGCCGTCGGGTTGGACCCCGACGACGGCCACCGCCCGTACCTCGCCTACCAGTCCTCCTACCACCTGCGCGGGTTCGCGGCGCTCGGCCTGGAGGTGATCTGCGAGGACCCCCCGGTCGACCACCTCCGCGCCCAGGCCCACGCCTTCCTCACCAACTGCCCGGCCCCGCCTCCCCTCCAGCCGTAGCCCCGGCCGCCCGGACCACCCGCACGGCGTGCACGGCCCGCACCGCCCAGTCCAGCACCTCACCCGAACCCTCGGGCGCCACCCACCCGTTGACGACCGCCAGCAGCTCCAGGTACCGCTCCCGCCGGGGGTCCGCCATCGCCCGCAGTCGCTCCACCAGTCGATCCACCAGCGGCTCCGCCGGACCCGAGCCCAGCAGGCCCGCGTACCGCTCCAGCAGGGCCGCGACCACCCGCGCCGCCTCCACCGATCCCGGCTCCACTCCCGCCGCCACCGCCGGCCCGACGGTCTCCCGCACCAGCACGGCCAGCCCGGGCCGGGGCGGCGCACCGGGCGCGGCCTCCGCCGCCTCATCCTGCGCCAGTGCGCGCAACAGCTCCCGGAACCCGTCGTCCCCGGCCAGCAGCGCCAACTCCACCCAGGCCTCGACCTGTTCGTCCGACGGCTGCTCCGGCAGCCGGGGCGTCAGCGACGCGGCCGGCCCACCCCAGCGCCCCTCCCCGCCGCACACCTCAGCCCCGCCGGACACGGCAGCCGTTCCGGACACTGCCCCCGTTCCGGACACTGCCGCCACGCCGAACACCGCCGCCAGGAACTCCCCGACCAGGCGCCCCCGTTCGTCCTCCGTCAACCTGGCCAGCCGGTGCACGAGCGTCAACTCCTCCGTGGTCGCCCCGCGCGCGGCCACCGTCCGCAGCACCGCCTGCCGCAGCCGCAGCACCCGGATCCGGACGTCCAGCGCCGCGGCGTGCGCCGCCGCGACCTCGGACAGCGCGCGCTCCCGGCCCAGCACCTGCCGGATCTCCGGCAGGCCGAGCCCGAGCTCGCGCAGGGTGCGCACCAGATCCAGGCGGGCGACGGCGTCCGCGCCGTACCGTCGGTGGCCGGCCGGGGTGCGGTCGGCCGGCGACACGATCCCCTGGTCCGAGTAGAACCGGACGGTCTTCACCGTCAGCCCGGTCCGCCGGGCCAGTTCACCGATCGTCAGGGCCGGTCCTACCGGCCGGAGCGCGTCGCCGTTCATGCCCACCACCCTGCCGCCTCCCCCTACGGGAGGTGCAAGCAGAGAGGTTCAAGCGTGGTGCGACCAGTGGTGCGATCAGAGGTGCGCCCCGACCTGCGACCAGCTGCTCAGGCCGTCCGCCGCAGCAGCGCCAGGTACATCGCGTCCGTCCCGTGCAGGTGCGGCCACAGCTGCACGTCCGGCCCGTCGCCGAGCGCCGGAACGCCGGGCAGCAGCGGCCGGGCGTCGATCCACTCGACCCGGCCGCCCTGCTCGCGCAGCACGTCGTCGACCACCGCCCGGGTCTCCGCGAGGTGCGGCGAGCAGGTGGCGTAGCCGACCACGCCGCCGATCCGGGTGGCCTCGACCGCCGAGCGCAGCAGGTCCCGCTGGAGCGGGCCGAAGGCCGCGACATCGGCCGGCCGGCGCCGCCATCGCGCCTCCGGGCGGCGCCGCAGCGCGCCCAGTCCGGAGCAGGGAACGTCGACCAGGACCCGGTCGAAGCCGCCGGAGCGCCAGGCCGGGCGCGTCCCGTCGGCCGCGATCACCGTGTACGGGCCGGGGTTGCCCTCCAGTGCCCGCGCCACCAGCCGGGCCCGGTGCGGCTGCTTCTCGCTCGCGACGAGTCCCGCACCCCGCTCCGCGGCCAGGGCGCCGAGCAGGGCGGCCTTGCCGCCCGGTCCGGCGCAGCCGTCCAGCCAGAGCCGGTCCGGGCCGTCCAGCGGCGCGTTCGCGAGCGCCAGGGCGACCAGCTGGCTGCCCTCGTCCTGGACGCCGGCCCGGTTCTCCTGGACGGCGGTCAGCGCACCGGGGTCGCCGCCCTCGGCGAGCCGCAGCGCGAACGGGGACCAGCGCCCGGGCTCGGCCTCGGGCAGCACCTCGGCGAGCTCGCCGACGGTGGCCCGGCCGGGCCGGGCGACCAGGGTGACCTCGGGCCGGGCGTTGTCGGCCCGCAGCAGTTCCTCGATCGCGGTGCGCCCGGAGGCGTCCGGCTGCCAGCGGCCGAGCGAGTCCCAGAGTGCGGAGACCACCCAGCGCGGGTGCGAGTGCACAACCGCCAGGTGGTCCTCGGCGTCCTTGTCGTACGGCGGGGCGACCCGCTCGATCCAGGCGTCCAGATCGTGGGCGCTGATCCGGCGCAGCACGGCGTTGACGAACTTGGCCTTGCCGTCGCCGAGCACCACCCGGGCCAGCTCGACGGTCGCCGAGACGGCCGCGTGGCTGGGGATGCGGGTGGTGAGCAGCTGGTGGGCGCCGAGCGAGAGCACGTCCAGCACCGGCGGGTCGACCTTGCTCAGCGGCCGGTCGATGCAGGCGGCGATGACCGCGTCGTAGGTGCCCTGGAGTCGCAGGGTGCCGTAGACGAGTTCGGTGGCGAGGGCGGCGTCGCGCCGGTCCATGCCCTTCTGCTCGGCCTCGCGGAGCAGGGAGGGCAGGATCAGGTTGGCGTACGCGTCGCGCTCGTCGACGGCGCGCAGCGCCCGGAACGCGACGATCCGGGCCGGGTCCTTCTTGGGCCGCCGGTGCGGACGGGGGGCGCGCTTGGCGCCGGCGGGAGTGTTCGGGGGCGTGCTCACGGATACCTCAAAAGTGCTGCGGTGGTTATTTCGGTACGGATCAAACAGTTCAACGGTTCAAACGAATCGAACGAACCGAAACGGATCGCACGGATCGCACGGATCGCACGGATCAAGTGGATCGTACGGATCACACGAACAGTAACGCCAAAACGGAGGCTCAGCCTCCGAACCGCTCCCCGGCCTCCAGCCGCGCCCCGCGCGCCCAGTCGGCGGCCCGCATCTCCTTCTTCCCCTGCGGACGCACCTCCGCCAGCTCCAGGTCGTGCGAGCCGGTACCGACCCGCACGCTGTTCTTGCCGACCATCGCGACCTCGCCCGGCGCCAGCTCGGCCGACTCCGGCAGCAACTTGACCGGCCCGGTGACCTTGAGCCGCTCGCCCCGGAACTCCGTCCAGGCGCCCGGCGCGGGCGCGCACCCGCGCACCACCCGGTCGATCCGCAGCGCGGGGTGGTCCCAGTCGATCCGGGCGTCCTCGACGGTGATCTTCGGCGCGAGGGTGACGCCCTCGGCGGGCTGCGGCACGGCGTGCAGCGAGTCGTCCTCGATGCCGTCCATGGTGGCCACCAGCAGCCGGGCGCCGGAGACCGAGAGCCGGGTGAGCAGTTCGCCGCTGGTGTCGCTCGGGCGGATCTCCTCGGTGATCACGCCGTAGACCGGGCCGGAGTCCAGGCCCTGCTCGATCAGGAAGGTGGAGGCGCCGGTCACCTCGTCCCCGGCCAGCACCGAGTGCTGGACGGGGGCCGCGCCGCGCCAGGCGGGCAGCAGCGAGAAGTGCAGGTTGACCCAGCCGTGCTTGGGGATCTCCAGGGTGCCGGGGCGCAGCAGCGCGCCGTAGGCGACCACCGGGCAGCAGTCGGGGGCGAGCTCGGTGAGCCGGGCGACGAAGTCCGGGTCGCTGGGCTTCGCCGGCTTGAGGACCTCGATCCCGGCCTCCTCGGCGCGCTGGGCGACGGGGCTGGCGACCAGCTTGCGCCCGCGCCCGGCGGGGGCGTCGGGGCGGGTGACCACCGCGACGACCTCGTGCCGGTCGGAGGCGATCAGCGCGTCGAGGGCGGGAACGGCGACCTCGGGGGTGCCGGCGAAGACGAGACGCATCAAGTGCCTTTCTGCATACGAGAATCGAGGAACGAGCTCAGCGCGCGGAGCCGAAGGTGCTGTGCGGCGAGACCTTGACGACGGGCGCCGGCCCGGTGCCCCAGTCGGCCTCCCGGATGGCCTTCAACGCGGCCTTGCGCTGCTCCCGGTCGAGCCGGTCGATGAAGATGATGCCGTCCAGGTGGTCGGTCTCGTGCTGGATGCACCGCGCGAGCAGCTGGGTGCCCTCCAGCGTGACCGGATCCCCGTACATGTTGAAGCCCTTGGCCACCACGCCGTACGCGCGCTTGGTGTCGTAGCGCAGTCCGGGCAGCGAGAGGCAGCCCTCCGGGCCCTCCTGCTCGTCCTCGCTGAGCGACAGGTCCGGATTGATCAGGTGCCCGGTGACGCCGTCCACGTGGTACGTGAACACCCGCAGCGAGACGCCGAGTTGGGGCGCGGCGAGGCCGGCGCCGGGGGCGTCGAGCATGGTGTCGGTGAGGTCGGCGACCAGCGTGCGCAGTTCCCTGTCGAAGGTGGTCACCGGCTGGGCGGTGGACCGCAGGACGGGGTCTCCGAAGAGACGGATCGGCTGGATCGCCACGGGGTACGGGCTCCTGTCCGGGCTGGGCTCGGGCTTCGGGCAACGGCTGCTTCCCGCCAAGTCTATTCAACCCACCCGGGCGCTCCGACGGGCCGTCCTCGGACGCCCGCACCGGCTTCCGGCATATCCCGAGTCTGCCGAGCCGCGTTACCCCGGCCCCCGCTTCGGCGTTGGTCAAGAGAGATTGACCGGGGCCGGGCGCACGGGACACCGCGCCCCGGCTGAGCTGAACCGTACGGAAGGTGGCACGTAGGCCATGGCCGAGCAGATCAACCACGACGCCCGGGCGCGGGCGAGCCTGCACCTGCTGGTGCGGGACATCGAGCGGGTGAGGCGCCAGGTCGACGCGCTGCGGACGCTCACCGCCCAGCTGGGCAACGTATACCGACCCCGCCGTCCGAGCACCTCGGCCGGCTTCGTGGTGTACGGGCGGGCGCCCGCGCCGACCGTGCGCCTGGCGCAGGAGCTGCGGGAGAGCGTGGAGACCCTGGTGGCGGCGGCGGTCGAGTTCGACCGGGCGCTGGGCTTCTCCTGGGACTCGGTGGGCTCCGCCCTCGGGGTCACCAAGCAGGCGGTCCACCGCCGTTACGGGATGCGCCGCCCGACCAGCGAACTCCTCGCCGCCAGCGGCGCCGTCCCCGGCCCCGCCCGCCCGGACCGCTCCGAGGAGCTGCCCGTCCCCACCGAGCGCAGCGGCGGCCTGGCCGCCACCGTCCCGGCGGCCCGCCAGGGCGGCCTGGACCGCTCCAGCCTGGAGCGCAACGCCCTCGACCGCACCCCGATCGACCGCACCCCCGTCGGCACGCCCATCGACCGCACCCCCATCGACCGGACCCCGCTCGACCGGACCTCCGTCGACCGCGACCTCACTCCCGCCGAGCGCCCGCCGACCGGCATCCCCCTCCGCGGCTGACCACCCGCGCCGACGACCGGGCCACCCCGGGGCGGGGTGGCCCACTCACCCCGCCCCCGGAGGCCCGCCACCCTCAGGCCTGCCGCCC
Organism: Kitasatospora sp. NPDC040550; assembly: GCF_055594965.1. Classification (NCBI taxonomy): domain Bacteria; kingdom Bacillati; phylum Actinomycetota; class Actinomycetes; order Kitasatosporales; family Streptomycetaceae; genus Kitasatospora; species Kitasatospora sp. NPDC040550. The sequence goes on from NZ_JBVIWC010000009.1 coordinate 40,811, forward strand.
CCCACAAGCCCGCCACCCCCGACGCCCGCCGCTACCCGATGTCCGTCGGATCCACCCGCACCCGCACCGGCTCCGCCGTCCGCAACGCGATCCGCGCGATCTGCGCCGCCTTGAGCGCCGCCGCCAGCGCGGCCCCCTGCCCGGGCGCCACCCGCAGCAGCGCCCGCTCCTGCTCCTCCCCGCGCAGCGCGGGCACCGCCACCGGCCCCAGCACGTCCGCGCCCTCCGGCAGCCGGATCAGGTTCAGCAGGTCGGCGACGGCCGCCGGGCTCCCGCTGACGGCGGCCATCCGCGACACCGGCGGGAAGTGCAGCTGCGCCCGTTCGTCCCGTTCCTGTCCGGCGTGCCCCAGCGGGTCCCAGCGGACCAGGGCCTGCACCGGCCGGGCCGAGGGCTCGGCGACCACGACGACCGTCCCGCCCTCCCCGGCGGGCCGGGTCAGGGCGGCGGCGGCCAGCCAGAGCCGCAGGGTCTCCTCCCCCGCCCGCAGGTCGGGCCTGCCGAGCAGGGCCCAGCCGTCCAGCAGCAGCACCGCCCCGTACCCAGTGCCGCCCTCGACCACCGGCTCCGCGCCCGGGGTGGAGATCACCAGCGAGGGCTCGTCCGGCACGGTGTCCAGCACCGCGTCCCGCCCCGAGGTCCGGACCGGGATCCGTGGGAACGCCTTGCCCAGTTCCTCCGCGGTGCGCCGGGCGCCGACCACCTGGGCCCGCAGCCGGAAGGAGCCGCACTCGGGGCAGTGCCAGTCGTTCTCCGCCTCCCCGCACCAGCCGCAGCTGAGCGAGGCGTCGGCCGAGGGCGCCTCCAGCGGCCCCTCGCAGCGCCGGCAGCGGGCGGGTGCGCGGCAGCGACCGCAGGCGAGCCGGGGCACGTAGCCGCGCCGGGGCACCTGGATCAGCACCGGGTGCCCGGCCGCCAGCGACTCCCGGGCGGCCTCCCAGGCGACCGAGGGCAGCCGGGCGGCCTGGGCGGCGGCGTCCCGGTGCTGGTCCTGGTCGGTGACGGTCCGTACCCGGGGGGCGACCTGCCGCACCGTCTCCCGGTCGGCGACCAGCGGCCGGGCCCAGCCGGTGGCGACCAGCTGGGCGCCCTCCACGGTCACCGCGTGCCCGCCGAGCAGCACGGCCGCTCCCTCCTCGGCGGCGCGCAGCAGCGCCACCTCGCGCACGTGCGGGTGGGGGGCGCGCGGGTCGCTGTGGCTGCCGTCCCCGTCGGACCAGACCACGACCAGTCCGAGGTCGCGGACCGGCGCGAACATGGTGGCCCTGGTCCCGATCGCGGCGCGCACCGAGCCGCGGCTGACCGCGAGCCAGCGCCGGTAGCGTTCGCGCGGGCCGAGGTCGGCCTCCAAGGCCATGTGCATCCCGGGGCCGAGCAGCTCGGTCAGCGCCCGGTCGACCCGGGCGACCGACCGGCGGTCCGGCAGCACGACCAGGGCGCCGCGCCCGCCGGCCAGCGTCGCCGCGACCGCCCGGGCGATCTCGTACGGCCAGCCGGGCCCCGGGAGCGCCGCCCACACCGCCCTCGGCGAGCCGCCGCCGGCCAGCGCGGTGAGGAAGTCCGGCCCGGCCGGGTAGCGCTGCCAGCCCCCGGGCGCCGGGGCCTGGGGGCGCGGCAGCGGCGCCGGGGAGGGCTCGGCCTCCGCTTTGGCGTGCCGGGGGGGTACGGCGAGCTGGAGCACGTCGGCCAGCGTCCCGGCGTACCGGTCGGCGACGGTGCGGCAGAGCCGCAGCAGCTGCGGGCTGAGCACCGGTTCGGGCGAGAGCACCTGGGCGAGCGGGGCGAGCGGGCCGGCGAAATCGCTCTTCTCCAGCCGGGCGACGATGAACCCGTCGTGCAGTTCCCCCCCCTCGCGCTGGCCCTTGACCACCCTTGCCCCGAAACGCACCCGGACCCGGACGCCGGGCTGGGCCTCCTCGGCCATCGCGGCGGGCACCTCGTAGTCGAAGAGCTTGTCGATGGTGAGCACGCCCTTGTCCACCACGACCCGGGCCACCGGCAGGTGCTCGGCCCGCTTGGCCCCGCGCCACGACCGGGGCTTGGCCCGCTTGACCGTCTCCCGGATGAACGCCAGCTGCTCCGGCTCGGCGCCCCCGTTCTCCCCTGTGCTGCTCATCGCTCCCAAGTACTACCAGGTCACACCGACAGGACGCACAAAGCAGAGCGGCGCCCGCCCCCGCGACGGGGGTGGGCGCCGCTCGGCAGAGCCGGGACGTCAGTCCTGGACGGCAGCCTTGAGCTGCTCCACGCGGTCGGTGCGCTCCCAGGTGAAGTCCGGCAGCTCACGGCCGAAGTGGCCGTACGCGGCGGTCTGGGAGTAGATCGGGCGCAGCAGGTCCAGGTCGCGGATGATCGCGGCCGGGCGCAGGTCGAAGACCTCGGAGACGGCCTTCTGGATGCTGAGGACCGGGACGGTCTCGGTGCCGAAGGTCTCCACGAACAGGCCGACCGGCTCGGCCTTGCCGATCGCGTACGCGACCTGCACCTCGGCGCGGCGGGCGAGGCCGGCGGCGACGATGTTCTTCGCCACCCAGCGCATCGCGTACGCGGCCGAGCGGTCCACCTTGGACGGGTCCTTGCCCGAGAAGGCGCCGCCACCGTGGCGGGCCATGCCGCCGTAGGTGTCGATGATGATCTTGCGGCCGGTGAGGCCGGCGTCGCCCATCGGGCCGCCGATCTCGAAGCGGCCGGTCGGGTTGACCAGCAGGCGGTAGCCGTCGGTGGTCAGCTTGATGCCCTGGTCGGCCAGCGCCTTGAGCTCCGGCTCCACGACGAACTCGCGGATGTCCGGGGTGAGCAGCGACTCCAGGTCGATGTCACTGGCGTGCTGGGTGGAGACGACCACGGTGTCCAGGCGGACGGCCTTGTCACCGTCGTACTCGATGGTGACCTGGGTCTTGCCGTCGGGGCGCAGGTACGGGATGGTCCCGTTCTTGCGCACCTCGGTGAGGCGGCGGGAGAGGCGGTGCGCCAGGGTGATCGGCAGCGGCATCAGCTCGGGCGTCTCGTCGGACGCGTAGCCGAACATCAGGCCCTGGTCGCCGGCACCCTGCTTGTCCAGGTCGTCCTCGTCGCCCTCGACCCGGGCCTCGTACGCGGTGTCGACACCCTGCGCGATGTCGGGCGACTGGGCACCGATGGACACCGACACGCCGCAGGAGGCGCCGTCGAAGCCCTTCTTGGAGCTGTCGTAGCCGATCTCCAGGATCTTGTCCCGGACGAGCTGGGCGATCGGGGCGTACGCCTTGGTGGTCACCTCGCCGGCCACGTGCACCTGGCCGGTCGTGATGAGCGTCTCCACGGCGACCCGGGACGTCGGGTCCTCCCGCAGGAGAGCGTCAAGGATGGTGTCGCTGATCTGGTCAGCGATCTTGTCGGGGTGTCCCTCGGTCACGGACTCCGAGGTGAACAGGCGGCGAGACACAGCGCTCCCTGGGGTTGCAGCGGCTGCTGACTGAAGGCCCCCGGCGAACCGGGGACATCCGGAAAGACTTGATTCCTGGAGTCTAACCGGCTGCTTCCGCCGAACGTCACCCGCTTCCGGAAATCAAGAACGTTCTCAAGCGGGAATCCATCGGGATTCGAGCGGGAATCGATCAGTTCCGACCCGATTCCAGCCGCTTTGCCACCAGATCCCAGACCACGTCCGCGAGCACCTCCTTGGGGCCCACCGGTACGGGGGTCTCGCTGCCGTCCGCTCCCAGTACCACGGCCTCGTTGACGTCCTGCCCGAAGGCCTTGCCGTCGCCCACCTCGTTGACCACCAGCAGGTCGCACCCCTTCCGGGCGAGCTTGGCGCGACCGTTGGCGAGCACGTCGTCGGTCTCCGCCGCGAAACCCACCACCAGCTGGCCCGAACGGGGGCGGTGCGCCGACAGCTCGGCCAGCACGTCGGGGTTGCGGACCAGCGCGACCGGCGCCGGCTCGACCCCCTCGACCTTCTTGATCTTGCCGGTGGCGTACTCGGCGGGCCGGAAGTCCGCCACCGCCGCGGCCATCACCACCGCGTCCGCGTCCGCCGCCGCCGCCAGCGCCGCCTCGCGCAGCTCCAGCGCGGTCGAGACGTGCACCACGTCCACCCCGGCCGGGTCGGGCAGCTCGGCGTTGGCCGAGACGAGGGTCACCCTCGCCCCGCGGGCCGCGGCGGTCACGGCGAGCGCGTAGCCCTGCTTGCCGGAGGAGCGGTTGCCGAGGTAGCGCACCGGGTCCAGCGGCTCCCGGGTGCCGCCGGCCGAGACCACCAGGTGCCGGCCGGCCAGGTCGGTCGACACCGCCCCGCCGCGGCGCAGCACGGCCCGGCAGGCCTCGAAGATCGCGCCGGGCTCGGGCAGCCGCCCCTTGCCGGTGTCCTTGCCGGTCAGCCGCCCGACGGCCGGCTCCAGCACGATCACGCCGCGGCGGCGCAGGGTGGCGACGTTCTCCCGGGTGGCCGGGTGCTCCCACATCTCGGTGTGCATCGCGGGCGCCACCACGACCGGGCAGCGGGCGGTGAGCAGGGTGTTGGTGAGCAGGTCGTCGGCGAGCCCGTGGGCGGCCTTGGCGATCAGGTCGGCGGTGGCGGGGGCGACCACCACCAGGTCGGCCTGCTGTCCGATCCGGACGTGCGGCACCTCGTGCACGCGCTCCCAGGTCTCGGTGGCGGCCGGGCGGCCGGACAGCGCGGCCCAGGTGGCCTCGCCGACGAAGTGCAGCGCCGCCGCGGTGGGCACCACGGTGACCTGGTGGCCGGACTCGGTGAACCTGCGCAGCAGCTCGCACGCCTTGTAGGCGGCGATCCCGCCGCTGACACCGAGGACCACGCGGGGGGCGTCCGCACTCGCGCTCATCTACCGGCCTTTCTCCGCATCGGGCACCCGACAGCTCGGGAACCCGCTCACCCTACGACCCCTCGACGATCACTCGCACCGTGCCCCACCACCCGCGCGACCGAGCCCGCACTGCCGGCCCGCGGAAACGCCGGAGGGCCGGGCGGAAAGGTTTCCGCCCGGCCCTCCGGGGAAGTCGCGGGGCTGCCTCAGGCGGCGCCCTCGACCGCCTCGGCGGTCAGCATGCCGGCGTTGATCTCGCGCAGCGCGATCGACAGCGGCTTCTCGTGCACGTGGGTGTCGACCAGCGGGCCGACGTACTCCAGCAGGCCCTCGCCGAGCTGGGAGTAGTAAGCGTTGATCTGGCGCGCGCGCTTGGCGGCGTAGATCACGAGGCTGTACTTCGAGTCGGTGGCCTCAAGCAGCTCGTCGATCGGCGGGTTGATGATGCCCTCGGGCGCGGTCATGGAAGAGGACACGCGAAAACCTTCCGAAAGGGTGGAAAAGACTGACAGGTCAGGCTACACCGAGCAAGGCTAGCAGTTCGGCCGCTACCTGCTCGACGGAGGTGTTGACAAGGGTCCTGTCGAACTCGGCCTCGGCCGCGAGCTCGACCTTGGCCGCCTCCAGCCGCCGATCGATCACGTCCTGCGGCTCGGTGCCCCGGCCGGTCAGCCGACGGACCAGCTCGTCCCAGCTCGGCGGAGCCAGGAAGACCAGCTGGGCGTCCGGCATCGACTCGCGCACCTGGCGGGCGCCCTGGAGGTCGATCTCCAGCAGGACGGGCTCACCACGCTCCAGCTTCTCCAGCACCGCCGCGCGCGGGGTGCCGTAGCGGTTCCCCGCGAACTCGGCCCACTCCAGCAGTTCGCCGTTGGCGATCAGCTTGTCGAACTCGTCGTTGTCGACGAAGTGGTACTGGACCCCGTTCTTCTCGCCGGGCCTCGGGTGCCGGGTGGTGGCCGACACCGAGAGCCAGACCTCGGGGTACATCTTCCTCATATGAGCGACGACCGTGCTCTTGCCGACCCCCGAGGGGCCGGAGAGCACGGTCAGCCGCGGACGCTCACTCATGCACCGATTATCCCGGATCGCGGACGATCCTGGGACCACGGGGGCACGGTCAGGCGGCGCCACCGCCGAACTCCCGCTCCAGGGAGGCGATCTGGTTCGTTCCGAGACCGCGGACACGGCGGCTCTCGCTGATGCCGAGGCGCTCCATGATCTGCTTGGCACGAACCTTGCCGACGCCCGGAAGGGACTCCAGCAGGGCCGACACCTTCATCTTGCCGATGACGTCGTTGTCGTTCTTGCCGGCCTTGATCACCTCGTGCAGGGAGGCGCCGGAGTGCTTGAGCCGGTTCTTGACCTCGGCGCGCTCCCGGCGAGCCTCGGCGGCCTTGGCGAGCGCGGCGGTGCGCTGTTCAGGGGTAAGGGGCGGAAGAGCCACGCCGTTCACCTCAGGGTGTGGAAGGAAGGGATTGAGCTATGACTGGTTCGGTACCTAGGACACCGTCCGCAAGGGGAGCCCAATGGGGAACCACAGGGCCCTGACCTGCGGGAGCTACAGGATTCGCGGCTCGCCGATGACCTATCGCCGGACACTACCCGGATTGCGGCGCCACGTCAGGAAAAGAACACGAAAAGTCCTGGTCAGCCAAGGCCGACCAGGACTTTCCAGGGCAAAATGACCGCGATTGCGAGACTTTGGCGGGCTCGATGTGACGGCGCTCACGTCAACTCCGGTGCCGCCCCGCCGTCCTGCGGACACTGCGGACGGTCACCGATCGGCTACCGCGGCCCCACCGGCCGGACCGCTCCGGCCACTTGACGGCACCCGCCGGCGGCTACTTGACGGCGGCTACTTGACGGCGTCCGCGAACTCGCCGACGAAGCGCTCCGCCGCCGCCCGCAGCGCCGGAACCGACGGCCCGTGCTTGAGCACGTCCCGGCTGACGCTCGGCACCACGTTGATCACCGAGGCGCCGAACACCCGCGGCAGGTCCGCCATGGTCGCGCCCTGGGCCCCGATCCCGGGGGCCAGCAGCGGCCCGTTGATGGCCAGGTCCACGCCCGCGTCGGCCAGCGTCGCGCCGACCACCGCGCCGAAGGAGCCCAGCGGCGCGGCGTCCGCGTTCTCCGCCGCCAGCTGGCGCAGCACCGAGGCCGCGACCGGCTCGCCGTCCGCCCCGACGGCGCGCTGCACCTCGGCGCCCTCCGGGTTGGAGGTGAGCGCCAGCGCGAACACCCCGCAGCCCTGCTCGCGGGCCAGGTCGAGGGCCGGACGCAGCGAACCGAAGCCCAGGTACGGGCTGACCGTGACGGCGTCCGAGAACAGCGGGCTCGCGGGCGACAGGAAGGCCTCCGCGTAGGCGGCCATGGTGGAGCCGATGTCGCCGCGCTTGGCGTCCATCAGCACCAGCGCACCGGCCGCCCGGGCCTCCTCGACGGCCTTCTCCAGCACCGCGACGCCCTTGCTGCCGAAGCGCTCGAAGAAGGCGGCCTGCGGCTTGAGCACCGCGACCCGGTCGGCCAGGGCCTCCACCACGGTGCGGCTGAACGTCTCCAGCCCCGCGAGGTCGTCGCCGAGCCCCCAGGCGGAGAGCAGGGAGGCGTGCGGGTCGATGCCGACGCAGAGCTGGCCGCGGGTGTCGAGGGCCTGGCGCAGCCGGGCGCCGAACGGGGCGAGGGTCATGTCGTCCTTTCCAGGGGTGGTACGGCCTGCTGCGAGACCGGTCAGGGGGGTCAGGCGCCGCGGACGGCGCTGCCGACGGCCGCGGCGAGGTCGCGGAAGCCCGCGGCCCGGATCCGGGCGGAGAGGCCCCGGTGGATCCGGCGGCACCAGAACGGACCCTCGTAGATGAAGGCGCTGTAGCCCTGCACCAGGTCGGCGCCGTGGATGATCCGCTGCCAGGCGTCCTCGGCGGTCTCCACGCCGCCGACCGAGACCAGGGTCAGCCGGCCGCCGGTGCGGGCGCGCAGCCGCTGGAGCACCTCCAGGGCGCGGGCCTTGAGCGGGGCGCCGGACAGGCCGCCCATGCCGATCTCCTCGACCCGCTGCGGGTCGGCCAGCAGGCCGTCCCGGCCGATCGTGGTGTTGGTGGCGATGATGCCGTCCAGGCCCAGTTCCAGGGCGAGGTCGGCGACGGCGTCGACGTCCTCGTCGGCCAGGTCCGGGGCGATCTTGACCAGCAGCGGCACGTGGTGCGCGGTGGTGCGGTCGGCGGCCTCGCGCACGGCGGCGAGCAGCGGGCGCAGGTGGTCGACGGCCTGGAGGTTGCGCAGCCCGGGGGTGTTCGGGGAGCTGACGTTGACCACCAGGTAGTCGGCGTACTTGGCGAGCCGCTCGGTCGACTTGACGTAGTCGGCGACGGCGTCGGCCTCCTCGACCACCTTGGTCTTGCCGATGTTGACGCCGATCACCGGGGTGGAGCTGGTGTGCGGGCGGGCGGCCAGCCGGGCGGCGACCCGGGCCGAGCCCTGGTTGTTGAAGCCCATCCGGTTGATCAGCGCGCGGTCCTCGACCAGGCGGAACAGCCGGGGCGCCGGGTTGCCGGGCTGGGGCTCCCCGGTGATGGTGCCGATCTCGACGTAGTCGAAGCCGAGCATGGCCAGGCCGTCGATGCCGACGCCGTTCTTGTCGAAGCCGGCCGCGAGCCCGAACGGGCCGGGCAGGTCGAGGCCGAGGGCCCGGGTGCGCAGCGCCCGGTCGCGCGGGGCCAGCACCAGCCGCACCAGGGTGCGCAGACCGGGTACCGAGGAGGCCAGGCGGATCCAGAAGAAGGCCAGGTGGTGCGCCTTCTCCGGGTCCATCCGCTTGAACACGAGGTCGAACAGGAACTTGTACAAAGCGGGGTCAACTCCCGGGGCAAGCAGTGGATTCGGGCAGGCGAGTGGGGGGCACCGATCCGGCTCCGGTGCCCCCCACTGCGGTGGTGCTACTTGCGGCCGGCGTTGATCAGCTCGGCGTGCTCCTGGAGCGACATCACTCCGACCTCGTCGCGCAGCAGCGCGTCCATGCCCTGGACGGCCGCGCCCATGGCCTGGACGGTGGTCAGGCAGGGCACCCCGCGGGAGACCGCCGCGGTGCGGATCTCGTAGCCGTCCAGGCGCCCGCCGGTGCCGTACGGCGTGTTGATGATCAGGTCGACCTCGCCGTCGTGGATCAGCTGGACGATGGTCTTCTCGCCGTTCGGGCCCTCGCCCTCGCTGTGCTTGCGCACCAGCGTGGACGGGATGCCGCCGCGCTGGAGCACCTCGGCGGTGCCGGCGGTGGCGAGCACCTCGAAGCCGAGGCCGACCAGCGCCCGGGCCGGGAAGACCAGGTTGCGCTTGTCCCGGTTGGCGACCGAGACGAAGACCTTGCCCTTGGTCGGCAGCGCGCCGTAGGCGCCGGCCTGGGCCTTGGCGTAGGCGGTGCCGAAGACCTTGTCGATGCCCATGACCTCACCGGTCGAGCGCATCTCCGGGCCGAGCACGGTGTCCACGCCGCGGCCGTGGATGTCGCGGAAGCGGCTCCACGGCATCACCGCCTCCTTGACCGCGATCGGCGCGTCGGCCGGCAGCGTGCCGCCGTCGCCCTCGGCCGGGAGCAGGCCCTCGGCGCGCAGCTCGGCGATGGTGGCGCCGAGCGAGATCCGGGCGGCGGCCTTGGCCAGCGGCACCGCGGTCGCCTTGGAGGTGAACGGGACGGTGCGGGAGGCGCGCGGGTTGGCCTCCAGCACGTAGAGGATGTCCCCGGCCAGCGCGAACTGGATGTTGATCAGGCCGCGGACGCCGACACCGCGCGCGATGGCCTCGGTGGAGGTGCGCAGGCGCTTGATGTCGTAGCCGCCGAGGGTGATCGGGGGCAGCGCGCAGGCGGAGTCGCCGGAGTGGATGCCGGCCTCCTCGATGTGCTCCATGACGCCGCCGAGGTAGAGCTCGGTGCCGTCGTAGAGCGCGTCGACGTCGATCTCCACCGCGTCGTCCAGGAAGCGGTCGATCAGCACCGGGTGCTCGGAGATCAGACCGGCGTGCCGCTCCAGGTAGGAGGCGAGCGAGGCCTCGTCGTAGACGATCTCCATGCCGCGGCCGCCGAGCACGTAGGACGGGCGGGCCAGGACGGGGTAGCCGATCTCGTCGGCGATCGCCTTGGCCTCCGCGAAGGAGAAGGCGGTGCCGTGCTTGGGGGCGGGCAGCCCGGCGTCGCGCAGCACGCGGCCGAAGGCGCCGCGCTCCTCGGCGAGGTCGATCGCCTCGGGCTGGGTGCCGACGATCGGCACGCCGTTGTCCTTGAGCGCCTGGGCCAGGCCGAGCGGGGTCTGGCCGCCGAGCTGGACGATCACACCGGCCAGCGGACCGGCCAGCTGCTCGGCGTGGACGATCTCCAGCACGTCCTCCAGGGTGAGCGGCTCGAAGTAGAGCCGGTCGGAGGTGTCGTAGTCGGTGGAGACGGTCTCCGGGTTGCAGTTGACCATGACGGTCTCGAACCCGGCCTCGGCCAGCGCGAAGGAGGCGTGCACGCAGGAGTAGTCGAACTCGATGCCCTGGCCGATGCGGTTGGGGCCCGAGCCGAGGATGATCACGGCCGGCTTGGTGCGCGGGGCGACCTCGCTCTCCTCGTCGTAGGACGAGTAGAAGTACGGGGTCTTGGCGGCGAACTCGGCGGCGCAGGTGTCGACGGTCTTGAACACCGGGCGGATGCCGAGCGCGTGGCGCACCTCGCGGACGACGTCCGTGCGCAGGCCGCGGATCTCGCCGATCTGCTGGTCGGAGAAGCCGTGCCGCTTGGCGTGGCGCAGCAGCTCGGGGGTGAGCTCCTCGGCCTCGGCCAGCTCGCCGGCGATCTCGTCCAGCAGGAAGAGCTGGTCGACGAACCACGGGTCGATCTTCGTGTACTCGAAGACCTCCTCCGGGGTGGCGCCGGCCCGGATGGCGTCCATCACGGTGTTGATCCGGCCGTCGGTCGGCACGGTGGCCTTGACCAGCAGCTCGGTCTTGTCGCCGAGCGGGCCGGTCCAGTTGAACTGGGAGCCCTTCTTCTCCAGCGAGCGCAGCGCCTTCTGCAGCGCCTCGGGGAAGTTGCGGCCCATGGCCATCGCCTCGCCGACCGACTTCATGGTGGTGGTCAGCGTGGCGTCGGCGCTCGGGAACTTCTCGAACGCGAACCGCGGGACCTTGACCACGACGTAGTCGAGGGTCGGCTCGAAGGAGGCCGGGGTCTGCTCGGTGATGTCGTTGGGGATCTCGTCCAGGGTGTAGCCGACGGCCAGCTTGGCGGCGATCTTGGCGATCGGGAAGCCGGTGGCCTTGGAGGCGAGCGCCGAGGAGCGGGAGACGCGCGGGTTCATCTCGATGACGATGACCCGGCCGTCGACGGGGTTGACGGCGAACTGGATGTTGCAGCCGCCGGTGTCGACGCCGACCTCGCGGATCACGGCGATGCCGATGTCGCGCAGGATCTGGTACTCGCGGTCGGTGAGGGTCATCGCCGGGGCGACGGTGATCGAGTCACCGGTGTGCACGCCCATCGGGTCGAAGTTCTCGATGGAGCAGACGACCACGACGTTGTCGTTCTTGTCGCGCATCAGCTCCAGCTCGTACTCCTTCCAGCCGAGGATGGACTCCTCCAGGAGCACCTCGGTGGTGGGCGAGAGGGCCAGGCCCTGGCCGGCGATCCGGCGCAGGTCCTCCTCGTTGTGGGCGAAGCCGGAGCCGGCGCCGCCCATGGTGAAGGAGGGGCGGACCACGACCGGGTAGCCGCCGAGCGTGTCGACGCCGGCCAGCACCTCGTCCATGGTGTGGCAGATGACCGAGCGGGCGGACTCGCCGTGGCCGATCTTGGCCTTGACGGCCTCGACGACGCCCTTGAACAGCTCGCGGTCCTCGCCCTTGTTGATCGCCACCACGTCGGCGCCGATCAGCTCGACGCCGTACTTCTCCAGCGTGCCGGCGCTGTGCAGCGAGATCGCGGTGTTGAGCGCGGTCTGGCCGCCCAGGGTCGGCAGCAGCGCGTCGGGGCGCTCCTTGGCGATGATCTTCTCGACGAAGTCCGGGGTGATCGGCTCGACGTAGGTGGCGTCGGCGATCTCCGGGTCGGTCATGATCGTGGCCGGGTTGGAGTTGACCAGCACGACCCGCAGGCCCTCGGCCTTGAGGACGCGGCAGGCCTGGGTGCCCGAGTAGTCGAACTCGGCGGCCTGGCCGATGACGATCGGGCCGGAGCCGATCACCAGGACGGACTTGATGTCAGTGCGCTTAGGCACGCTGGCCCTCCATGAGCTTCACGAAGCGGTCGAACAGGTAGGCGGCGTCGTGCGGGCCGGCGGCCGCTTCGGGGTGGTACTGCACGCTGAAGGCGGGGACGTCGAGTGCCTGCAGGCCCTCGACCACGTCGTCGTTGAGGCAGACGTGGGAGACCTCGACCCGCCCGTAGGGGGTGTCGCTCACCTTGTCCAGCGGCGCGTTCACGGCGAAGCCGTGGTTGTGGGCGGTCACCTCGACCTTGCCGGTGGTGCGGTCCTGCACCGGCTGGTTGATGCCGCGGTGGCCGTACTTGAGCTTGTAGGTGCCGAAGCCGAGGGCGCGGCCGAGGATCTGGTTGCCGAAGCAGATCCCGAAGAACGGGGTCCCCCGCTCCAGCACGCCCTGCGCGACGGCGACCTGGTGGTCGGCGGTGGCCGGGTCGCCCGGGCCGTTGGAGAAGAAGACGCCGTCCGGGTTGACCGCGTAGACGTCCTCCAGGGTGGAGTTGGCGGGCAGCACGTGCACCTCGATGCCGCGCTCGGCCATCCGCTGCGGGGTCATCGCCTTGATGCCGAGGTCCAGCGCGGCGACGGTGAACCTCTTCTCACCGACGGCGGGCACGATGTACGGCTCGGTGGTGGCGACCTCGGCGCACAGGTCGGCGCCCTTCATCTCGGGCGACTGCTGCACCCGGGAGAGCAGGGCGGCCGGGTCGGCCAGCGCCTCGCCGGAGAAGATGCCGCAGCGCATCGCGCCGCGCTCGCGCAGGTGGCGGGTCAGCGCGCGGGTGTCGATGCCGCTGATGCCGACGACGCCCTGGCGGGTCAGCTCCTCGTCCAGCGAGCGGCGGGAGCGCCAGTTGGAGGCCACCCGGGCGGGGTCGCGCACGACGTAGCCGGCGACCCAGATCTGCTTGGACTCGTCGTCCTCGTCGTTCCAGCCGGTGTTGCCGATCTGCGGCGCGGTCATCACGACCACCTGGCGGTGGTACGACGGGTCGGTGAGGGTCTCCTGGTAGCCGGACATGCCGGTGTTGAAGACCGCCTCGCCGAAGGTCTCGCCGGTCGCGCCGTAGGCCTGGCCGCGGAAGGTCCGGCCGTCCTCCAGGACGAGCACGGCCGGGATGCGCTCCCGCCGTTGGCGCTGCGTGGTGGGGGCAGGTGCGGTCATTGCGCGGCCTCTTCCGTCTTCTTCGTCTTCGTGGTACGTGTTGCGAGCTCGTTGATCGCCTCGACCCAGGCGGCGTGCTCGTCGGGGTGGTCGGCCCGGAAGCCGGAGTCCAGCTCGGTGCCCTCGTGGGCCCAGGTGACGACCAGCAGTCCGGAGGGGACGACCTTGCCGGCGATCCCGGAGTCCGTCCGGGCACCGGTGAGGTGCTCGGCCGGGATCCAGAGGTCGACGTCGCCGGGGCGCCGCACCAGCAGGCCGTCCGTGCCGAGGGTGAGGTCGGCCCGGCTGCGGGTGCCCAGGCCGTGCGCGACGACCCGGTCGAGCCAGTTCCCGGCGGTGGTGGTGCCGTGGTACCGGCCGCTGGTCTCCAGGATGGTGCGTCCGGCGCGGGCCGGCACGGCGGGCAGCGGCGGGATCCCGGACTGCAGGGTGCGGCGCCAGTTCCAGCCCTGGCGCATCAGCCAGTAGATCAGGCCGATGATCACCAGCAGTCCGACCGACCAGCCGATGTAGCCCGGCCAGTCGGTGACCCTCGCCTGCTCCCTGGCCAGCGTGACGTAGCCGGTCACGCCAGGCCGCCCTGCTCGGCCAGCTCGCCGGCCAGCACCGTGGCGCGGCCGCGCAGGAAGGTGGCGTGCACCCGTCCGGGCAGGTCCATGCCCTTGTAAGGGGTGTTGCGGCTGCGGGTGGCGAAGCTCTCGGGGTTCACGGCCCCACGGTACGCGGGATCGAAGAGCACCAGGTTGGCGGGCTCACCCACCGAGATCGGCCGGCCGTGTCCGGTGAGGCGGCCGATCCGGGCCGGGCGGTGCGACATCCGGTCGGCGACGCCCTCCCAGTTCAGCAGGCCGGTGTCGACCATGGTCTGCTGGACGACCGACAGCGCGGTCTCCAGGCCGACCATGCCCATCGCGGCCACGGCCCACTCGCAGTCCTTGTCCTCGGCCGGGTGCGGCGCGTGGTCGGTGGCGACGGCGTCGATGGTGCCGTCGGCCAGCGCCTTGCGCAGTGCCTGGACGTCCTCGGCGGTGCGCAGCGGCGGGTTCACCTTGTACACCGGGTCGTAGGAGCGGACCAGCTCGTCGGTGAGCAGCAGGTGGTGCGGGGTCACCTCGGCGGTGACGTCCCAGCCCTTGGACTTGGCCCAGCGGACGATCTCGACCGAGCCGGCCGTGGAGAGGTGGCAGACGTGCAGCCGGGAGCCGACGTGCGCGGCGAGCAGCACGTCGCGGGCGATGATCGACTCCTCGGCGACGGCCGGCCAGCCGCCGAGCCCGAGCTCGCCGGAGACCTGGCCCTCGTTCATCTGGGCGCCCTCGGTCAGCCGCGGCTCCTGGGCGTGCTGGGCGACGACACCGTCGAAGGCCTTGACGTACTCCAGGGCGCGGCGCATCAGCACCGCGTCGTCCACGCACTTGCCGTCGTCGGAGAAGACCCGGACGCCGGCCGCGGACTCGTGCATCGCGCCGAGTTCGGCGAGCTTCTTGCCCTCCAGGCCGACGGTGACGGCGCCGACCGGCTGCACGTCGCAGTAGCCGGCCTCCTGGCCGAGCCGCCAGACCTGCTCGACCACGCCGGCGGTGTCGGCCACCGGGGTGGTGTTGGCCATCGCGTGCACGGCGGTGAAGCCGCCCATCGCGGCGGCCTGGGTTCCGGTGAGCACCGTCTCGGCGTCCTCGCGGCCGGGCTCGCGCAGGTGGGTGTGCAGGTCGACCAGGCCGGGCAGGGCGATCATGCCGCTGGCGTCGATCTCGATGTCCGCCTCGACCGCCAGGCCGGTGCCGATCTCCTGGATGACGCCGTCGGCGAGGTGGAGGTCCTGCGGGGCGCCGCCCAGGATCCTGGCGTTGCGGATCAGGTAGCTGACCTTGTTGTCGGTTCGCTCGCTGCGCTCGTTCACTGGGCGGTCTCCACGGAGTCGGTGCGGGGGGCGGCGGCGGTGTCGGCGAGGGTGGCCCCGCCGAGCAGCAGGTACAGGACGGCCATCCGGACGGAGACGCCGTTGGCGACCTGCTCGACCACGGTGCAGCGCGGCGAGTCGGCGACCTCGGCGGTGATCTCCATGCCGCGGACCATCGGGCCGGGGTGCATCACGATGGCGTGCCCGGGCAGCTGGGCCATCCGGAGGCCGTTCATGCCGTAGCGGCGGCTGTACTCGCGCTCGGTCGGGAAGAACGCGGCGTTCATCCGCTCGCGCTGCACCCGCAGCATCATCAGCGCGTCGGTCTTGGGCAGCACGCTGTCGAGGTCGTAGCTGACCTCGCAGGGCCAGTTCTCGATGCCGATCGGCAGCAGGGTCGGCGGGGCGACGAAGGTCACCTGGGCACCGAGGGTGGTCAGCAGGTGCACGTTGGAGCGGGCGACCCGGCTGTGCAGGATGTCGCCGACGATGGTGATCCGGCGCCCGGCCAGGTCGTTGCCGAGGCCGGCGTTGAGGTGGCGGCGCATGGTGAAGGCGTCGAGCAGGGCCTGGGTGGGGTGCTCGTGGGTGCCGTCACCGGCGTTGATCACACTGCCGTGCAGCCAGTCGGACTGGGCCAGCCGGGCCGGCGCGCCCGAGGCGTGGTGGCGGATGACGACGGCGTCGGCCCCCATCGCCTGGAGGGTGAGCGCGGTGTCCTTGAGGCTCTCGCCCTTGGAGACCGACGAACCCTTGGCGGAGAAGTTGATGACGTCCGCGGACAGCCGCTTCTCGGCGGCCTCGAAGGAGGTCTTGGTGCGGGTGGAGTCCTCGAAGAAGAGGTTGACGACGGTGCGGCCGCGCAGCGTGGGCAGCTTCTTGACGGCCCGGCCGGAGAGCTGGGCGAGCTCCTCGGCGGTGTCCAGGATCAGCAGCGCGTCGTCGCGGCTGAGATCGGCGGCGGAGACGAGGTGGCGCTTCACGCGGCTACTCCGGGAGGTGCGGTTCGGTGGGCTGGGAGGCCAGGGCCTGCGTGCTGCGGGCGGTGTGGTCGCGGTCGCCGACCAGGACGGCGTCCACGCCGTCGGTGTCGGCCAGGCGGACCTGCACGGCCTCGCGCAGCGAGGTGGGGAGGTTCTTGCCCACGTAGTCGGCCCGGATCGGCAGCTCGCGGTGGCCGCGGTCGACCAGGACGGCGAGCTGCACGGCGCGCGGGCGGCCGATGTCGTTCAGCGCGTCCAGCGCGGCGCGGATGGTGCGGCCGGAGAACAGCACGTCGTCGACGAGGATGACCAGCTTGCCGTCGATGCCGCCGGGCGGGATCTCGGTGTGCTCCAGGGCGCGGGCGGGCTTCAACCGCAGGTCGTCCCGGTACATGGTGATGTCCAGGGTGCCCAGCGGGATCTCGCGCCCGGTGATCTGGGCCAGCCGGCCGTGCAGGCGGCGGGCGAGGTGGACGCCCCTGGTGTGGATGCCGAGCAGCACGACGTCCTCCGCGCCCTTGGCGCGCTCGACGATCTCGTGCGCTATCCGGGTGACGACCCGGGCGATGTCCGTGCCGTCCAGCACCTGGTGCGGCGGCCGCGGCGTGGGTTCGTGATGTGTGGTCATGCCGAAGCGGACCTCCTTCCCCGCCTCACTGGACGGGCCTTAAAGGATGTCTGGGATTGCGCCCCCGCCGACCGGGCGTGGGCTTCGGGTCATCCTATCAGCGCGCCGCACGGCAAACGGACCTCCACCATTCCGCTTCTCCGGGTTCACGCACCGGATGCGCCGATGATGCGGGCCATTCGCACGACTGCCCCATTCGGCTTGACGCAACTACCTTACTCTACGTAACCTCACAGTGAGTTACGAGACAGGCGTCGAACCCACCGGTAACGACGCCGGCAACGCCCGTGACCCACCACTGAACGCGAAGCAATCTCGTCCGGGGAGATCAATGTCCAGCGACTACGCGAAGCAGCTCGGAGGCAAGCTCCGAGCGATCCGCACTCAGCAGGGGCTCTCCCTGCACGGTGTCGAGGAGAAGTCCCAGGGGCGCTGGAAGGCAGTCGTCGTCGGCTCGTACGAGCGCGGCGACCGTGCGGTCACCGTGCAGCGGCTGGCCGAGCTCGCCGAGTTCTACGGCGTGCCGGTGCAGGAACTGCTGCCCGGAGGCACCCCCGGCGGCGCGGCCGAGCCGCCGCCGCGCCTGGTCCTCGACCTGGAGAGACTGACCCAGGTCCCGTCCGAGAAGGCCGGTCCGCTGCAGCGCTACGCGGCGACCATCCAGAGCCAGCGCGGCGACTACAACGGCAAGGTCCTCTCGATCCGCCAGGACGACCTACGCACGCTGGCCGTCATCTACGACCAGTCGCCGTCGATCCTCACCGAGCAGCTGATCTCCTGGGGTGTGCTCAACCCCGACGCGCGCCGCGCGGTGCGCGAGGAGGACGCGAGCTGACGCTCGCCACACCGGCTCCGCCGGGAAGCGGGTCTAGGCCGGCAACGGCCAGCAGAAACGTCACGGCGCGGCCCCCGGTGCCGGGGGCCGCGCCGCGGTGTGCCGGGCGGTCACCGGCTCAGCAGACCGTGCCCAGGCTGTAGCCCGGCTGCGCCGCCACGCCGTCCAGCCGCACCGGCCGGGCGGCCGGCGCCCAGTCCGGGCCGCTGCTCGACCAGGCCCATGCGGCCGGCAGGAAGCACTCGTCGGCGGCGCCGCCGCGGGCTCCGTCGGCGTCCGCACCGCGGGCCCCGCCGGAGGCCGCCGTGCCCTGCGAGCCGTGCAGTACCGCGACGCCCGGCAGCTCCAGCGCCAGCCCGGCGCACAGCACCGCGCAGACCAGCTCCAGGTCCTCGTCGTTGATCCGCACCACGCCGTCCTCCCACTGCAGGACCCGGGCCGCCGCGGCCAGCCGCCCGCCCGGCGCGTCCACCCGCACGCGCAGCTCGTACACCCCGGCGCCCGCGCCCACCAGCATCCGGCGGAACACCTCGCCACCGCGCTGGTAGGCGGCCCGCACCCAGCGCGCGTGCTCCTCGTCGGCCTCCCCCGCGCCCCCGTACAGCCCGCCGTCGAGCAGCAGGTCGGCGTGGCAGAGCGTCAGCCCGTTCTCCCGGGCCCGGACCAGTCGCGGCACGAAGTCCCCGGCCAGCTCCTCGCCCTGGTAGGGCAGCAGCTGGGTCTGCAACGGCGGGTTGACCAGGTAGCGGTCGCGGGCGGCGGGCTCGGCCGGGTCCAGGCCGTGCAGCAGGCAGAACTCCTCGAAGTCCTGCGGGTGGAACATCCGGGCCCGGACCGTCTCGAACCGCTCCAGCGCGTCGGCCAGCAGCTCGGCGGTGTCGGCCAGGTAGCGCTCGTAGTCGGGGGCGTCGCACACGCCCCAGGCCCGGGCCCGCGCGAAGTCCGCGGCATTGGTGAGCACACCGAGGACGAACGCCTGCTCGGCCCCCTCGACCCGCTGCGGCCGGTGCGGCGCCCGCAGCGCGGGGCGCAGGCCGCCGGCGGTGCAGTCGGAGTTGCGGCGGGCGCGGCCCTTGCGGCTGGTCATCGGTGGCTCCTGACATCTGCGGAGGGCCGTCGAGCGGTGACGGTCAGCGGCGGGGCTCGCCGCTGACCGTGTTACTCCCCAGTTCCGCGCGCCACACACGTACGGCGTGTCACGGAAATGTAACCACCGGTAATAGGGGTCGCCGCCGCCTCAGCGCGGCACCCGGGCCAGCTGGCGGGACTGGGCGACCAGGCGTCCGGCCTCGTCCCAGACCTCGGCGTCCTCCTCGAAGTAGCCGCCGGCCACGTTGCGGGTGGAGTGGACGACCCGCAGCCAGCCCGGGGCGGGCCTGGCCCGCAGGTGGACGGTCAGCTCGACGGTCGGGGCCCAGCCCGGCAGGCCGAGGTCGAAGGTGACCGGCGGGAGCGCGTCGGCGACCAGCAGGAGCAGCAGCGGGTCGGGGTCGCGGCCGTCGGCGAGCCGGAACCAGCCCTGGATCCGGCCGTGGCCGGAGGGCCGGCCGAGCGCCCAGCCGACGGTGGCCGGGTCGAGCCGCAGGTCGAAGCGCTCCAGCAGGGCGGCCTGCTCGATCAGCTGCTTGGGCGCGTGCTCGACGCCGATGCACTGGTCCGGCGGCGGCAGCTGCGGCGGGGTCGCGGTGGTGCGCACCTCGCCGTCCGCGGCCGAGAGGTCGCCGTGGCTGGCCACCACGCGCAGGCGTTCGACGCCGTCCTGGCTGAGCGAGGCGGTGCCGGTGGAGAGCCCGCGGCCGGTGCGCAGCACCTCGGTGCGGACGGTGGCCGGGCCGGGGGTGGAGGCGGACAGGTAGTAACCACTGATCGACACCGGGTCGGGGTGCCGGCCGTGCTCCAGCGACAGCGCGTGTCCGGCCACCGCGAGCAGCAGCCCGCCGTTGACCCCGCCGCCGATCTGCCAGCCGGCGCCGAGCTCGGCCTCGTAGCGGCCGGCCTCCTCGGGGTGTCTGGTGAGGGCGATGCCCCGGTCGAACTCGCTGCGGGTCGCGGTGGTCATGGCTGTGGCCTGCCCTTCGGGTCACCGACGGCGCCGTCGGCGAAGTTACTGACGAGTAGGGCCACCCTACGCCCACCGGGTGAAACGCGGAACGGCCGCAGGCCCCGGAGTTCCGGGGCCTGCGGCCGACTGCGAGCGGCACCGCCTAGCGGCGGATGCTCGGCTTCAACTCCAGGAAGCGGGCGAGCATGCCGTTGACGAAGGCCGGGGAGTCGTCCGTGGAGAACTCCTTGGCGATCTCGACCGACTCGTCCAGGACGACCGCGTCCGGGACGCCGTCCTCCCAGATCAGCTCGTACGCGCCGAGCCGCAGGACGTTGCGGTCCACGATCGGCATCCGGTCGAGGGTCCAGCCCACCGCGTACTGCTCGATCAGGTCGTCGATGCGACGCGCGTGCTGGACGTACCCCTCGATCAGCTCCATGGTGTACTCGCCCACCTGCGGGGTGCCCTCGTCAGGCTTGGGCTCGCGGGCGCGCGCCACCCAGTCGGCGAGGACCTGCTGCGGGTCGACCCCGCGGTGGTCGGCCTCGAAGAGGATCTGGAAGGCCCGGGTGCGGGCCTTGCTACGTGCGGCCGACACGGACTTACTTCACCCGGCCGAGGTAGCTGCCGTCGCGGGTGTCGACCTTGACCTTCTCGCCGGTGACGACGAAGAGCGGGACCTGGATCTCGGCACCGGTCTCCAGGGTGGCCGGCTTGGTGCCACCGGTGGAGCGGTCGCCCTGGACGCCCGGCTCGGTGTGGGAGATCTCGAGCTCGACGGAGGTCGGGAGCTCGATGTAGAGCACCGCGCCGTCGTTGGTCGCGACGAGGGCCTCGAAGCCCTCCAGCAGGTAGTTGGCGGCGTCACCGACGACGGCCGGCTCGATGGTGAGCTGGTCGTAGGTGTCCATGTCCATGAACACGAAGTTCTCGCCGTCCTTGTACGAGAACTGCATGCCGCGCTTGTCGACGTTGGCGGTCTCGACCTTGGTGCCGGCGTTGAAGGTCTTGTCGACGACCTTGCCCGTCAGGACCTCCTTGAGCTTCGTACGCACGAAGGCCGGGCCCTTGCCGGGCTTGACGTGCTGGAACTCGACGACGGACCAGAGCTTGCCGCCCTCCAGCTTGAGGACCATGCCGTTCTTGAGATCGTTCGTGGAAGCCACGGGCGCACTTACTCCTGGATATAGCTGTCAAGGAACCAAGGGTCGCGTCCTGCCGCCGTCGGCCCGGGGGCCGCCGTCACAGGGCGAGGAGCTCCTTGGTGGTGATGGTGAGCAGCTCTGGCCCGCCCTCCTCGAGGGGGCGCACCACGAGCGTGTCCTCGATCCGGACCCCGCCCTTGCCCGGGAGGTGGACCCCCGGACCGACGGTGACCGGCACGCGGCTGTCCAGTTTACCCATGTCCGACGGACCGAGGCGCGGCGCCTCCCGGATCTCCAGCCCGATGCCGTGGCCGACCGGGTGCGGGGAGGCCTCGGTGTGCCCGGCCGCCTCCAGGACCTGCCGGGCCACCCGGTCGGGTACGCACTGCTCCACGCCCGGGCCGAGCGCCTCCCGGCCGGCCCGCTGGGCGCGGAAGACCAGCCGGTGCAGCTCGACCTGCCAGGGCGCGGGAGCGGCCCCGATCACGAAGGTCCGGGCGGTCGAGACGCCGTAACCCCGGTACTGGGCGCCCAGCACCACGGTGAGGAAGTCGCCCTCCTCCACCCGGCGGTCGGTGGGCTGGTGGGCGGGCTGGCCGGAGTGGCTGCCGGTGCCGACCGACACCGGGAAGGCCGCCCGGTCGGCGCCGTGGTCGATCATCCGGCGCTCCAGCTCCATCGCCAGGTGCCGCTCGGTCCGGCCGACCAGGATCGACTCCAGCAACTCGCCCAGCGCCTGGTCGGCGATCTCGGCGGCGATCCGCAGGTCCGCGATCTCGTGCTCGTCCTTGACCACCCGCAGCCGCTCCACCACCTGGCCGAGGTCCGTCAGCCGGCCCCCCTCCAACAGGCCCGCGACCGCCCGGTGCCGGGTGACGGTCAGGTCGTGCTCCTCGACCGCCAGGTCGCGCACCCCCAGCCGGCCCGCGGTGGCGGCGGCCGCCAGGGCGGTGTCCGCCCCGGCCACCACCGGCACCTGGGTGACGTCCGCGGCGATCAGGTGCTCCCCCGAGTCGTCCGGCGGCAGGTCGTCCGGCAGCGTCAGCAGCACCCGGTCCCGGGTCAGCAGCAGGGTCGCCCCGCAGGGCGCGCAGCCCGTCAGGTACCGCACGTTCGCCGCCCGGGTGATCAGCGCCGCATCGGCCCCGGCCGCGCTGCAGTGCTCCCTCACCCGCTCCCGCCGCCCCGCGTACGCATCCGCCATGCGTCGAGCCTACGAACCCCCGGCCCGAACCGCCCGCCGAGCACCCCCGAGGGATGCGCCGACACCCCACTGCGCCCCGCGCGACCCTGCTCACCCCCTGCCGCCCGCCGTCACCTCCCCTCCGGGTCGAGCAGGCCCCGGCGGTAGGCCCGGACGAGGTTCTGCGGGACGAGCAGCTCCCGACCGTTCAGGGTGATCGGGACGAGCTTCGGGCCGGTCGCCTTCCACTGGGCGCGGCGGTGCCGGGTGTTGCTGCGCGAGGTCCTGCGCTTGGGGACTGCCATCGGGGCTCCTTGTCGGGTGGTGCCGGGCCTTCGGGTGCTGCCGGAGGCGTACGGGGTCGGTCAGAGGCGGACGGGGTCGAGGAGGTCCCGGAAGCCGTCTGGGAGGGCCTTCCAGCCGGTTTCGCCGGCGGCGAGTTCGGCGTCGGTGAGCAGGCAGGAGTCGAGCAGTTCGGTGAGGCCGTCGACGTCCAGCCCCGCCGCGGTGAAGCTGAGCTGCTGCACCCGGTCCCCGTGCACGGGGTGCCAGTCGAGGGCGGCCGCGGCGCGGCGGGCCGGCGGGTAGCGGTCCCAGGCGGCGTCGGACAGGGCGGTCAGCCAGGGGCCGCACTCCTCGACCGCGAGATTGGCCCCGGCCGCGTCCCAGGCGAGCATCAGGTCGGGCCGGTTGGCCAGCCAGAACCGGCCGCGGCTGCGCTGGGCGGCCGGGACGAGCAGTTCGAGGGCCCGGTGCAGCCGTTCCGGATGCAGCGGGCGGCGGCGCTCCCAGACCAGGGTGCTCACCCCGGCCTCGTCGCTCTCCTGGGGGAGCAGCGCGATCGCCGGGTTGATGCGGTCGCGCGCGGCGGCCACGTCGAAGCCGCCGAGGGCGGCCCGGGTGAGCGCGCCGGTGCCGAGCCGGACCACCCGGGCGGTCGGGTGGAGCTGGCGCAGCAGCGCGAGCCCCGGCGCGTGCGCGGTGGCGCGCGGCACGGCGAGCGTGGTGGCGTACTCGACCTGGTGGGCGAGCGCCTCGGCGCGGGTGCGTTCGTCCCGAGCGGCGGTGTGCTGCCCGTGCTCCACCAGCTCGTCGGGGACGGAGAGTTCGCCGATCAGTCGGTCCGGGTCGACGGCGGCGACCACGCCCGCGAGTTCGATCGCCGCCGCCAGGGGGCGGCCGTCCACCTCGCCCCCGGCGAGCACCTCGACCGCGGGGTGCGGGTCGCTGCCGCCCCAGAGTTCGACCACCGCGAGCCCGTACCGGCCGCCGTCGGCGAGTTCCAGCAGCCGGGGCAGCAGGTCCTCGCGCAGGGCGCAGCACGGGCAGTCGTTCACCAGCGGGCCCGACCCGGTGTCGAAGGCCCCGCCGGCGTCCCGCAGTTCGCGGTGGACCAGGCCGCGCGAGGCGTCCCGCAGGTCGTGCCGCAGCACCACGGCGTCCACCGCGGCGGCCGTCAACTCCTGGACGGCGGCGTGGCGTTCGTCCGGGTGCAGCCCGGCGACCACCACCACCGGGAGCCTGGTGCCGTCCATGCCGCTCACCAGCTCGCCTTGCGCACGCCCGGCAGGTGTCCGGCGTGGGCGTGGACGCGCAGGTTGACCCGGGAGAGGCCGAAGGCGCGCAGGTAGCCGCGCGGCCGGCCGTCGACGGCGTCGCGGTTGCGGACCCTGGTGGGGCTCGCGTCGCGGGGCTGGCGGGCGAGTTCGGCCTGGGCGGCGGCGCGCTCGGCCGGGGCGGTGCCGGGGTGGGCGATGATCCGCTTGAGTTCGGCCCGGCGCTCGGCGTAGCGGGCGACGGTCGCGCGCCGCTGCTCGTTCTTGGCGATCTTGCTCTGCTTGGCCATCAGACCTTCTCCCCGCGGGCGCGGATGCGGGCGACGGCGGCCTCGACGCCGATCGTGTCGACGGTCTTGATCCCCTTGGCGCTCAGCACCAGCCGGACGTACCGGCCCTCGCCGGGCAGCCAGTAGCGCTTGCGCTGGATGTTGGGGTCGAAGCGGCGCGGGGTGCGGCGGTGCGAGTGCGAGATCGCGTTGCCGAAGCCGGGCCGGCGGCCGGTGAGCTGGCAGTGGGCGGACATGGGTGCTCCCTGGCGTCCGGGAATGGGCAGGACGGAGGTCACGTTACACCAGATGAAAATGACATCCATTTCGGTGTACGGTTCCGATCCAGCCCCGCGAACCCCGCACCACGTGGCCCCGGGACCGCGACGGCCCAGGAGCCCGAGACCCCAGGAGGACGCCCGATGGCCCGCAGCGAACTGCGCCCCGTGATCAAGCTCCGCTCCACCGCCGGCACCGGCTTCACGTACCTGACCCGCAAGAACCGCCGGAACGACCCGGACCGGATGGTCCTGCGCAAGTACGACCCGGTCGCGGGCCGGCACGTCGACTTCCGCGAAGAGCGCTGACCGCACCCACCCCTCGGAGGAGCCCCGCCATGAAGCCCGGAATCCACCCCGCCTACCGCCCGGTCGTCTTCCGCGACAAGGTCGGCGGCCTCGCCTTCCTCACCCGCTCGACGGTCACCGGCGACCGCACCGTCGAGTGGGAGGACGGCAACACCTACCCGGTGATCGACGTGGAGATCTCCTCGGCGAGCCACCCCTTCTACACCGGCCAGTCCCGGGTGCTCGACACCGCCGGCCGGGTCGAGCAGTTCCGCCGCCGCTACGGCGACCGGCACTGACGACGGAACGCGAACGGCGCCTCCCCGGCTCGGGGAGGCGCCGTTGTCGGCGTCGGGTGCCCGGTGGTCACCGCACGGCCGGCGCGCGGGGTGGCGAAGGAGCGGCTGCGTCCGGTCCAGGTGGCCGGCGCCGGGCTCGCCGTGGCGGGCACCCTGCTGCTCGCGGCAGCGTGACCCCGACCGCTACCCGCTGCTGCGCTACTGCTGCTGCTGCGCGGGCGTCCAGCGCTTCTCGACGCCCGCCAGCTTCCAGTACCCGATGGCGATCGCCCACACCACCACGAACAGCCCGGCGATCGCGTAGCCGACGTTGTCCAGCGAGATGTCCGCGATGAACCCGGTCACCGGGTCGGTCAGGTCGAGCTTCTCGTGCAGCACGCCGACCAGCTCGATGGTGCCGATGATGAAGGCCACCGCGATCGACAGCCCGGTGATGGTCAGGTTGTAGTACACCTTGCGCACCGGGTTGGAGAAGGCCCACTGGTACGCGAAGTTCATGAACGTCCCGTCCAGGGTGTCGAACAGGCTCATCCCGGCCGCGAACAGCAGCGGCAGGCAGACGATCGCGTACCAGGGCAGCCCGGCCGCCGCGCCCGAACCGGCCATCACCATCAGGGTGACCTCGGTCGCGGTGTCGAAGCCCAGGCCCAGCACCATGCCGACCGGGAACATCTGCCCGGGCCGGGTGATCGAGCGGGTCGCCCGGTTCAGGATCCGGGCCATGAAGCCGCGCGAGTCGAGGTGCGCCTCCAGCTCCGACTCGTCGAACTGCCCGGCCCGCATCGAGCGGAACACCTTGAGGATGCCGAGCAGCGCCGCCAGGTTGAGCGCGCCGATCAGGTAGAGGAAGGCGCCGGAGGCCGTGGTGCCGACCAGCCCGAGCCACTTGTGGGTGGCCGAGTCGTCGTCCATCAGCGTGTTCGCCAGCTGGGCGCCGCCCGCCACCAGGGCGGCCATGACGACCACCATCGAGGAGTGGCCCAGGGCGAACCAGAAACCGACCGAGACCGGCCGCTTGCCGTCCGCCATCAGCTTGCGGGTGGTGTTGTCGATCACCGCGATGTGGTCGGCGTCGAAGGCGTGCCGCATGCCGAGGGTGTAGGCGGTGATGCCCAGGCCCACCCCGAAGACCTGGGTGCCGACGGCGTAGTTGTGCGGCGCGACCAGGAAGACGAGGGTCCCGAAGGCCACCACGTGCATGGCCAGGATCACCCCCATCAACCCGGCGGTCCGGAGGGTGTCCTCGCGCTTCCACCGGAAGGTGGGCAGGACGGAGGGGGCGGGGCCCGCCTCGGCGGGCGCGGCGGTTTCGGGCAGGGTCATCTTCGGTTCACGCTCCAGCACCTCGTGGAATGACTTCGTGAGATGCCGTGGCCGGTCTCCTGGCTTACGGGGCTTCCGGACCCGCCTTCCCAGGTGCACGAAGCACCCAGTGGCACGTGGATCCGGACGACTGTCCCCCGATCACAGTGGCGAGGGCCGCTCCGGAATGGGACCTGTTGAGGGTCCGTCACCGGTCTTCCCGAGCACCACGGCGGGGAACACCGTAGGGGCAGGACCGCACCCTCGCAAGGTTGCGCACCTGTGCAGGTGTCCAGGATCACAGGTCGTGAGCTGCCAGAATGTCCGCATGCATCTCGTACCGGCCGACCGCGCGGGCCACCGCACCATCGACGGACACCGGGTCTGCGAGGCCATCGCCGCCATCGGGGACACCGCCCACGTCCGGACCTGGGCCGAGCGGTTCTCCCTGCTCTCCGACCCCGGCCGGCTCGCCCTGCTGCTCGCCCTCCACCGGGCCGGCCCGCTCGCCGTCAGCGACCTGGCGGTCGCCACCGGCATGCGCGACCCGGCCGTCTCCCAGGCCCTGCGACTGCTCCGCACGGCGGGCGTGGTCACCGGCGACAAGGACGGACGCGTGGTGCGCTACCGGCTCGTGGACGACGCCATGCGCCCCCTCCTCGACGAGTGCGCCGCCGCCGACCACGAGGAGCCCGCCGCGGCGGCGGGCTGACCGACACTCGGCAAACCACGCCGGGGGCGCGGCGGGATGAGTACGATCACGATGTGCCGTCCCACCCCCACGTCCGGCCAGCCGACCGCTGGAACACCCGCCCGGTCAAGGCCCGCGTGCTGGCGGTCGCCCGCACCCTCACCTCGGCGACCCGGGTCCTGGACGTCCTCACCCTGCTCGACCCGGACGGCATCGAGCGGTACTTCACCGTCAACCCCGGCTCCGCCTTCGCCGACCGCGCCCTGGACGAGTACCTCCACGGCCTGCCCGGCTACACCGTGCTGGACTGGGAGGACGCCGTCCGCCACCGCTTCGACCTGGCCGTCGCCTGCGCCGTCCACGCCTCCATGCACCGGCTGGACGCCCGTCTGGTCGTCCTCCCGCACGGCGCCGGCTACAACCGCCTGGTCACCGAGTCCACCGGCGACGCGGTCAGCTCCGCCGGCCTCTCCCGCAACGAACTCACCCACCACGGAAGGGTGTTCGTCGACGTCCTCGGCCTCTCCCACCCCGAACAGCTGGACCGGCTGCGGAGCTCCTGCCCCGAGGCCCTGGACGTCGCCGAGGTCGTCGGCGACCCGTGCTTCGACCGGATCCTGCGCAGCCGACGCTCCCGCGACGGCTACCGCGCCGCCCTCGGCGCCGTCGACGGCCGCCGGCTCGTCGTCGTCGACTCCACCTGGAGCGAGCACTCGTTATTCGGCCGTCACCCCGACCTGCCGCAGCGGCTGGTCCGCCAACTGCCCGCCGACGAGTACGCGGTGGCCGTCGTCCTGCACCCCAACATCTGGAGCCGGCACGACCCGGCGGCCCTGCTCGACGACGCCCGGCGGATGGGCCTGCGCCTCGTCCCGCCCCACCAGGGCTGGCAGGCCGCACTCGTCGCCGCCGACTTCATGATCGGCGACCACGGCTCGGTCTCCTTCTACGGCGCCGCCCTGAAACGGCCCACGATGATCGTCGCCACCGGCGCCGCCGAACTCGACCCGCGCTCCCCCAGCTACGCCTTCGGCCAGGCCGCGCCCGCGCTCGACCCCGACGGCGACCTCGCCGCCCAGCTCGAACTGGCCCTGGTGCGAGCCCAGGACGACCACACCGACCTGACCGCCATCACCGACCGCTCGCTCGCCCACCGCGGCGAATCCGCCCGGCTGCTGCGCCCCCTGCTGTACTCCTTCCTCGACGGCCTCGACGAACCCGCCGGTGAACCCGTCCTGCCGCCCTACCCCAGGCCCGCACCCCAACCCGCCGGCGCCGAGCGGCCCAGCGCGTACGACGTCGAGGGCAAGAGCGAGGGGACGGAGGTCAGCCTGCGGCGCTACCCCTTCCACCCCGACGACCACACCCCGCGCGGCTTCCACGCCCTCACCGACGAGCACCCGGGCGACGCGCTTCGGTACACCGCCGAGGTCCTCGCCCGCACCGAGGCCAGGGCCGAACGCCCCGCCGTCGACTGGCTCGCCGAGACCGCCCTCGAACTGCCCGGCCTCGCCGTCGCGGTGGCCGCCCTCGGGCCGGCCCGGCACCTGCTCCGGTTGCCCGGCGGCCGACTCCTCGAAGCCCACGCCGAACGCGACTTCGGCGGCCCCGACCCCGTCCTCGACCCCCTGCTGCTCGGCTCCGCCGTCGCCTGCTGGCTCTCCGACGGCGGCGACCCGGCCGGCCTGC
This sequence comes from Kitasatospora sp. NPDC040550, assembly GCF_055594965.1. Lineage (NCBI taxonomy): Bacteria > Bacillati > Actinomycetota > Actinomycetes > Kitasatosporales > Streptomycetaceae > Kitasatospora > Kitasatospora sp. NPDC040550. The sequence goes on from NZ_JBVIWC010000009.1 coordinate 69,103, forward strand.
CCGAGCACGGCCTCACCGTCCGCACCGGCCGGCACTGCACCCGGGTCGCCTTCACCGCCGGGCCCTAGCCGGCCAGCTCCCGCAGCCGGGCCCGGCTCCGCTCCGCCAGCTCCGGGTCGTCCAGTTCCTCGGCGAGGGCGAGCAGCAGGGTGTGTGCCTGGGCCTCCTTCGGGTACGCCTTGCGCTCCTCGGCCCGCCGGACGCAGTCGCCCGCGTCCGCGACGGCCAGGTCGAGCCGGCCGAGCGCGCGGTGGGCCCGGGCGCGGACCAGCGGCAGCTTCATCAGCATGTCCCGGTCGTCCGTGTCCACGGCCCGGGCACCGGCCTCCGCGAGCACGGCCAGCGCCTCCTCCGGGCGGCCGTCGGCGATCAGGGCCTGCGCCAGGTTGTAGCTCTGCACGATCTCGCCGTGGGCATCGCCGCGGTTCTCCTCCAGCGCCAGCGTGAACCTCTCGACGGCGTCGCCGGGCCGGCCGTCGGCCAGGCACAGCAGGCCGTCCGTCTCGTACAGCACGCCCACCACCTGACGGTCGGCCACCAGCGGCACCTGCTCGGTGGCGAGCGCCAACTGCTCGGCGGCGAGCCGGAAGTCCTGGCGCTCGTAGTGCGCCCGGGCCAGCTGGTTGTGCATGCGGACCACCGCGTCCGGGTTGTTGGCCCACCGGGCCGACTCGATGCCGGTCCGGTGGGTGGCGATCCAGTCCTCGTAGAGCTTCCGGCCGTGGTAGAGCGGCCACAGCGACTCGCACAGCCACCACGCCTCGTCGTGCCACTGCTGGTCGGCCGCCGCCTTCACCACCGCCCGCAGGTTCGCCCGTTCCGCGTGCAGCCACTCCAGCGCGTCCGCTCCGGACGGGAAGCCGGGCAGACCGTCGCCGGTCGGGTCCTGCAACCGGAGCCGCGGCCCGGTCGCCCGGTCGGCCACCGACGCCCTGCCCCGGTAGTACGCCACCACCCGGGCCAGCAGCTCGGTGCGGTCGGGCAGTTCACGCGCGCAGACGTAGGCGTGGGTGCGCACCACCTCGTGGGCCTGGAAGCGGTCGTCCGCTCCCTGATCGACGACCACGTCCAGGAGGTGCACGGCACACAGCTCGTCCAGGGCGTCCTCCGCCGCTTCGACGCCCACCGCGGCCGCCAGTTCGGCCGACACGAACGGGCCCGGGTGCACACCGATCAGGTGGTAGAGCGCCCGCCCCTGCGGCGAGAGCCGCTCGTACACCGGGTCGTACGTCCCCCGGAGGTTCCCCTCGTCATTGTCCAGCACCGCCAACCTGCCCTCCTGGTGGGAGAGTTCGGCGATCACCTGACCCACCGACAGCCGACCCCGGCGCAGCAGTTGGCTGCCGACCGCGTTCAGGGCGATCGGCAGCCCGTCGCAGCGCTCCACCAGCGCCGCCACCTCGTCGTCGGTGCCGCGATCGGCGCTCAGCCAGCCCCGCACCAGAGCGGCCGCGGCCGTCGGGCCCAGGCGGTCCAGCCGCCGCACCTCGGCACCGTCCATCCGCAACGCGTCCAGCCGCCGTCGGCTCGCCACCACCACCATCCCGCTGGAGGGCAGCAGGGCGCGGACCTCGGCGGCGTGCTCGGCGTTGTCCAGGAAGACCAAGCAGCGCTGCTCGGCGGTCACCGTCCGGAACTCCCCGAAACGCTCCGCCTCCGCGTCCGGCGGCCGGACCCCGAGGGCGCGGAGGAAGCCCTCCAGTACCCCGGCCAGATCCACTGCCGAGCGGTGCCGGTAGGCCTTGAGATCCGCGTAGAGCACACCCCCGGGGAAACGCTCCGCCTGCTCCTTCGCGAACCTGGCCACCAGTTCGGTCTTGCCGACGCCGCCCAGGCCGGTGAACACCACGATGGCCGGTCCGCCCTGCCCGGCCTTGCCCGAAGCGGCGGCGAGCGCGGCGAGTTCGCGCTCCCGGTTGACGAAGCTCTGCCGCGGCGGCCTGACCTGGTACGGGACCCGGTGCTTCGGGGGCAGCCGGACCGTGACGTTCCCGCCCTGGATCACGTTGCCGTGCACCACCGTGTCCGACACGCTGTTGGACACCTCGTAGCCGTCCACCCGTCCGCTCCCTCCGACCAGCCCCGGCCCAGCCTACGGCGTCGGGCGGTGCGTGGCGCCTGAATCCTCCTCAGGCCGCCTGGCAGGTCGGGCACCAGAACAGGTTGCGCGCCGCGTGCTCCTCCGTCCGCACGTCCGTGCCGCAGACCAGGCAGGGCATCGCGGCGCGGCGGTAGACGTACACCTCGCCGCCGTGGTCGTCGACCCGGGGCGGGCGGCCCATCGCCTCGGGGGTGTGCTCGGGGCGCACGGTGTCGATCCGGCCGGCCGCGACGCCCTGGTGCATCAACTCGACCAGGTCGGCCCAGATCGCGTCCCACTCGCGGCGGGTGAGGTCGCGGCCGGCCCGGTGCGGGGCGATGCGGTGGCGGAACAGCACCTCGGCGCGGTACACGTTGCCGACCCCGGCCAGCACCTTCTGGTCCATCAGCAGCGCGGCGACGGTCGTGCGGCTGCCCGATATCCGGCGCCAGGCGGCCTCCGGGTCGGCGTCGGCGCGCAGCGGGTCGGGGCCGAGGCGAGCGGCGACGGCGGCCTTCTCGGCCCCGGTGACCAGCGCGCAGGTGTTGGGGCCGCGCAGGTCGGCGTAGCCGTCGTCGTTGGCCAGCCGCAGCCGGACCAGCCCGACCGGCTCGGGCGCCGGGCCGGTGCCGAAGGTGAAGCCGCCGTAGAGCCCGAGGTGGACGTGCACCCAGCCGCCCTCCTCGAAGCCGAGGAAGAGGTGCTTGCCGGTGGCCTCCGCGCCGGTGAGCAGCTGCCCGTCGAGCGCCTTGGCCTCGTCGGCGAAGCGGCCCTGCGGGCTGGAGACCTGCACCGGGCGGCCGCCGAAGGCCTGCCGGTTCTGGCCGGCGAGGCGGTGGATGATGTGGCCTTCCGGCACGGACGTCAGCTCCCCGGGTGGTTCTGGCAGGACCCGTCCATCATCTCAGCCGCCCCGGCGGGGCCCGCACCACGTGGTCAGCGGACCGGCATGCCCATCAGCCGGGCCAGGATGACCCGGTCCAGCTCGGCGGCCGTGCCGGCGACGTCCAGGTACGAGTTGTCGATGATCGGCAGTCCGGAGTTGTACCAGCCGGCCATCCGCCCGTGGATGCGCGCGACCTCCTCGTCACCGAGCCGCCTGGTGCCGCCGCGGCGGGCGTTGCGGCGCAGCACCGAGTCCAGGCTGGGCAGCAGCACCACCGGGATCATGCCCGGGCCGATGTGCCGCTTCCAGCCGCCGAGGCCGATCGCCGGGCGGTCCGGGAAGACGGCGTCGTCGATGATGCAGGAGATGCCGTTGGCCAGGTAGTTGCGGCAGGCGAAGCCGCAGGTCCGGCGGGCCAGCCGGTACTGGGCCTCGGAGGCGTTGTTCCAGCCGGCCTGCGGGTTGGCGAAGCCGGACTGCACCCACTCGCGGACGTCGTCCAGGCTGATGTGCGCGGTCGGGGTGCCCCGGCGCTCGGCCCAGTACCGGGCGACGGTGGTCTTGCCCGCCCCGGCCGGGCCGATCAGCAGGACGGCGATGGGGCCGGCGGGCGCGTGGCGCTGCGAGGGGTGGGCGGGGAGCTGGACGGGCGTGCCGGCGGGCAGCACGAAGTGCCCGGTGCCGCCGGCCGGGAGGGGCGCCGGCGACGGCACGGGGTTCGACACCGGGTTCGACACCGGAGCCGGCGCGGGATTCGGCGCGGGAGCCGGAGCCGCCAGGGTGGCCGGAGCCGGCCGGGGTGCGGCCGGCGCCACGGCGACCGGAACCGGCGCGGCGACAGGCGCCGCAACGCGAGCCGGGACGGGCACGGCGGCCGGCGGCGGGGGAGGCGTGGTGGCGGGCGCGGCGACCGGGGCCGGAGCGACCGGCGGCGGGGGAACCGGCGCCCCCGGCGGAAACACCCCCGCGCCGCCTCCCGGCGGCACCGGTGGAGCGGCGGGACGCGGCGGGACCTCCCCACCTCCGGCGTACTGCGTCACGGCACCTCCCGACACCTCTCAGCGGGGACATTACACGGCGGCCCGGCAGCGGGCACAGTCCGCCGCCGGGCCGCCGAACGCGCCCTGCTCCCCCGGCCACGGGCGGTTTCGGCTCAGGTCGACCCGTGGTCGACTACCGTCAACTCAGGTCAACCGTCGGCCAACCCACGCCCATACCAAGGTCAACTCACGTCGAATCCGATCGGTTCCCGTCACAGCCGTTCAGCGACCGTCGACGGCACCCGGCCGTCACCGCACTCCTCAGCGCGAGGCGAGCTGCTCCGCCAGCGCCCGCAGCGCCAGCTCGTACGACCCGATCCCGAAGCCCGCGATGGTGCCGGAGGCCACCGCCGCGATCACCGAGTTGTGCCGGAAGGTCTCCCGGGCGTACGGGTTGGAGATGTGCACCTCGATCAGCGGCGCGGTGCGCTGCGCCGCGGCGTCCCGCATCGCGTACGAGTAGTGGGTGAACGCGCCCGGGTTGATCACCACGGGCACCTGCCCGTCGGCCGCCTCGTGCAGCCACTCCACCATCTGCTGCTCGGAGTTGGTCTCGTGCACCTCGACCTCGAAGCCGAACTCCTTGCCCAGCGCGGTGCAGCGCTCGACCAGCCCGGCGTACGAGGTGGCGCCGTAGACGTCCGGCTCCCGGCTGCCCAGCCGGCCCAGGTTGGGGCCGTTGAGCACCATCACCCGGGTCACGCCGCGACCTCCGCGTACGCGGCGACCAGCAGCGACGGGTCGGGGCCCTCCAGCACGGAGGTCTTGCCGAGGCCGTCCAGGACGATGAAGCGGATCAGGTCGCCGCGCGACTTCTTGTCGATCTTCATCGCGTCCAGCAGCTTCGGCCAGGCGTCCGCCCGGTAGGTCAGCGGCAGGCCGACCGAGGCCAGCACGGTGCGGTGGCGGTCGGCCGTCTCGTCGTCCAACCGGCCCGCCAGCCGGCCGAGTTCGGCGGCGAAGACCATGCCGATGGAGATCGCCGCGCCGTGCCGCCACTTGTAGCGCTCGTTGCGCTCGATGGCGTGGCCGAGGGTGTGGCCGTAGTTGAGGATCTCGCGCCGGCCGGACTCCTTGAGGTCCCCGGAGACGACGTCGGCCTTGACCTGGATGGCCCGGCGGATCAGCTCGACGGTGTGCGGCCCGGCCGGGGACTTCGCACCCTCCGGGTCGGCCTCGATCAGGTCGAGGATGGCCGGGTCGGCGATGAAGCCGCACTTGATGACCTCGGCGAGACCGGAGACGTAGTCGTGCCTGGGCACGGTCTCCAGGGTGCCGAGGTCGGCCAGCACACCCACCGGCGGGTGGAAGGCGCCGACCATGTTCTTGCCCTCGGCGATGTTGATGCCGGTCTTGCCGCCGACGGCCGCGTCGACCATGCCGAGCAGCGTGGTGGGCATGGAGATCCAGCGCACCCCGCGCAGCCAGGTGGCCGCGACGAAGCCGGCCAGGTCGGTGGTGGCCCCGCCGCCGAGGCCGACCACGACGTCGCTGCGGGTGAAGCCGGTCTGCCCGAGCACCGACCAGCAGTACGCGGCGACCTCGGCGCTCTTCGCCTCCTCGGCGTTCGGCACCTGGAGCGCGATCGCCTCGTACCCCTCGCCGGCCAGGTCCTCGCGGACGGCGTCGGCGGTGGCGGCCAGCGCCTCCGGGTGGATGATCGCGACCCGCTTGGCCCGGGTCCCGATCAGCGGCGCCAGCTCGCCGAGCAGCTGGTGCCCGATCAGCACGTCGTACGGGTCGTGGCCGGCGCTGCCGCCGACGTGAATCCTGACGGTGGTGTCAGTCATGGGGGGTGTTCAGCTCCAGTGCTTCCAGTACGGCGTCCGCGACCTGCTCGGGGGTGCGGTCGGCGGTGTCGACGACGGCGGTGGCCACCTCCAGGTAGAGGGGGCGGCGGGCCTCCATCAGCTCGCGCCAGCGCGCCCGGGGGTTGACGGCCAGCAGCGGGCGCGGGGCGTCCAGGCCGACCCGCTTGACCGCGTCGCCCAGCGGGACCTCCAGGAGGACGACCGGCAGCTCGCGCAGCAGCGCGCGGGTGGCCTCGGCCATCACCGCGCCGCCGCCGAGCGCCAGCACCCCGTCGTGTCCCTCGGCGGCCGCGCGCACGGCGCGGACCTCCAGCTCGCGGAAGTGCGGCTCGCCCTCGTCGATGAAGATCTCCGGGATGGGCTTGCCGGCCAGCGCCTCGATGTCGGCGTCGGTGTCCCGGAAACCGACGCCCAGGCGCTCGGCCAGGGCCCGCCCGACGGTGGACTTGCCACTGCCGGGCGGGCCGACCAGCACCACGACGGGCTTCGTCATCGGATGATCAGGTTGTCGAGGTAACCCTGGACGTTGCGGCGGGTCTCGGAGACGTTGTCGCCACCGAACTTCTCGTTCACCGCGTCCGCCAGCACCAGCGCGACCATCGCCTCGGCGACGATGCCGGCGGCCGGCACCGCGCAGACGTCCGAACGCTGGTGGTGCGCCTTGGCCGGCTCACCGGTGCGCACGTCCAGGGTCTGCAGCGCCCGCGGCACGGTGGCGATCGGCTTCATCGCGGCGCGCACCCGCAGCACCTCACCGGTGGACAGGCCGCCCTCGGTGCCGCCGGAGCGGCCGGAGGTGCGCTTGACGCCCTCGGGGGTCGGGACGATCTCGTCGTGCGCCTGCGACCCGGGGACCCGGGCCAGCTCGAAGCCGTCGCCGACCTCGACGCCCTTGATCGCCTGGATGCCCATCAGCGCGGCGGCCAGCCGCGCGTCCAGCCGACGGTCCCAGTGCACGTGCGAGCCGAGGCCCACCGGCACGCCGTACGCGAGCACCTCGACCACGCCGCCGAGGGTGTCGCCGTCCTTGTGGGCCTGGTCGATCTCGGCGACCATCGCCTTCGACGCGTCCGCGTCCAGGCAGCGCACCAGGTCGGCGTCCAGCCGGGCCTCGTCCGAGGGCAGCGGCACCACGCCGGCCGGCGCCTTGGCGGCGGCCAGCTCGACCACGTGGCTGACGATCTCGATCCCGGCCACCTCGCGCAGGTAGGCGCGGGCGACCGCGCCCAGCGCGACCCGGGCCGCCGTCTCCCGGGCGCTGGCGCGCTCCAGGATCGGCCGGGCCTCCTCGATCGAGTACTTCTGCATGCCGGCCAGGTCGGCGTGGCCGGGCCGGGGGCGGGTCAGCGCCTCGTTGCGGGCCAGGCCCGCCAGCACCTCGGGGTCGACCGGATCGGCCGACATGACCTGCTCCCACTTCGGCCACTCGGTGTTGCCGACCATGATCGCGACCGGGCTGCCCATGGTCAGACCGTGCCGGACGCCGCCGAGGAAGGTCACCTCGTCCTGTTCGAACTTCATCCGCGCCCCGCGGCCGTAACCGAGCCGGCGGCGCGCCAGCGCGTCGGCCACCACGTCGGTGGTGACCGGTACACCGGCGGGCAGGCCTTCCAGCGTCGCGACGAGTGCGGGGCCGTGCGACTCCCCCGCCGTCAGCCAGCGCAACGTACCCAACGGAGCTCCTTCATCAGCGGGCCGGCCCACGGCACCGCCGGGGCCCGCCCGAGCGTGCCTTCTGTCCGAATCCTTTCATGACCCGGCAGCCCCCGGGGGCACAGTCCGCGTGACGGACGGCAACCGGTCACTCCACGAAACGATTCGGCCGCGCGCGGCGGGCTCAGCGCCCGGCGAGCGCCTTCTCCCCCGCTTCGCGCATCGCCGCCAGCGGCCCGGGCGCCCGCCCGGTGAAGGCCTCGCTCTGCAGCACCGCCTGGTGGACCAGCAGGTCCAGCCCGCCGAGGACGGTCGCCCCGCGTGCGGCACAGGCGGCGGCCAGCGCCGTCGGCCACGGGTGGTACAGCACGTCGAACAGTGCCCCCGGGTCCGCGGGCAGCCGGGCGGCGAAGGCGTCGGTCGCCCCGACCGGGGTGGTGGAGACGGTCAGCGGCCGCTCCAGCGCCTCCGCGCCGCGCTCCCAGTCCGCGGTCCGCACCGCCACGCCGAGCCGCTCGCCCAGCTCGGCCATCTCCCGGGCCCGCTCGGCGCTGCGCACGTAGACCGTCACCTCGCCGGTGCAGACCTGGGCCAGCGCGGCCAGCGCCGAGGAGGCGGTGGCCCCGGCCCCCAGCACGGCGGCGGCGGACACCTCGGCGATGCCGCGCTCGCGCAGCGCGTTGACCAGTCCGGGGACGTCGGTGTTGTCCCCGGTGCGCCGCCCGTCGGCGGTGAACACCACGGTGTTCACCGCGTCCACGGCGCGGGCCGTGGCGCTGACCTCGTCCAGCAGCGGGATGATCGCCCGCTTCAACGGCATGGTCAGCGACAGCCCCGCCCACTCGGCCTCGTCCAGCCCGGCGAGGAACCCGGGCAGGGCGGCCTCGTCGACCTCGAAGCGGTCGTAGCGCCAACCGTCCAGCCCGAGCGCCGCGAAGGCGGCCCGGTGCAGGTCGGGCGAGAGCGAGTGGGCGATCGGCGAGCCGAGGACGGCCGCCCGGTGCTTGCTGGTCAACACTGCCTCTCCGTGAACGACGGTGCGGTGACGGCTACTCGGGTGTGCCGGCTACTTCGTGGTGCAGTGCAGGCCGACCTTGTCGAAGCCCTGGCCCGCCGCCTTGCAGTACGCCTCGACGTTGGCCGCGTGCTCCTTGTCCGTGTCGGCGAACAGGGTGTTGGTCGGGGACATCGCGATGAAGTACAGCCACTTGCCGTCCGCCGGGTTGAGCACCGCGTTGAGCGCCTCGTCACCGGGGTTGGAGATCGGCGTCGGCGGCAGGCCCGGGTTGATGTAGGTGTTGTACTTGTTGGACCCGTCGTTGATGTCCTTCGACGTGAGTTCCTTGCGGCCCAGCGAGTACTGCAGCGTGGTGTCCATGCCGAGCGTGTGGCGCACCGTGTCGCTGGCCAGCCGGTTCTGGATGGTCCTGGCCATCTTGGCGAAGTCGCCCGGGTTGTTGCCCTCGCGCTGCAGGATGCTCGCCTCGATGACCACCTCGTAGCCGTTCTTGAGGCCCGCCTTGGAGGCCTGGCCGTCGAGGTTGGCGTACTTGTCGGTGGCGGTCTTCACCATCTGCTTGAGCAGGTCCTCGGGCTTCATGCCGTCGGCGATGTTGTAGCGGGTCGGCCAGAGGAAGCCCTCGATGTTGCCGTTCGCGTACGCGGGCAGCCCGAGGTCGTTGACCTGGGCCTTGGCGACGTTCGCCGTGGTGCCCTTCTGGAGCTTCAGCTTGTCGTCGATCTTGGCGAAGATCTCGGAGGAGTTCTTGCCCTCCGGGAACACGATCGCCGCGCCACCCGCCTGGTCCAGCAGTTCCTTGACCGCGGCCGCGGCCGGCATCTCCTTCTTCAAGGTGTAGAAGCCGTACTGGATCGTGGCGCACTTGGGCTCGGCGTCGCAGGCCTTGGTGAAGGCGTCGACGCTCTTGACCACGCCGGCGGCCTTGAGGGCGGCGCCGATCTGCCCGCCGACCGCGCCCTGCTTGACCTCGATCTGGACGGAACCGGTGCCCTCGCCGGTGTAGTCCGGCGGCGGGCCGAAGTGGTCCTGGTAGAAGCCGTAGCCCCACCAGCCGGCGCCGCCGAGCAGCCCGAGCAGCACCACGGCGACGACCAGGCAGGCGCCGCCGTTGCGACGGCCCGCCTTCTTGCCGCTCTCCTTGCGCTTCTTCTTCGCCTCGCGGGAGTCGTCCTGCTCGCCGAGGAAGCCGCTCTGCTCGGCCTCCGCGTGCTCATCGACGTAGCGGTCGCCCTCGTGGCGCTCCTCCTCGGCGCGGCCGTCCCACTCGCCCTCCGCGGGTTCGTGCGCGCCGCCGACCGGATCGGCGCCGGACTCCAGCGCGGCGGCCTCGGCCTCCCAGTCGATGCCGTCCGGGCCGGGACCGGAGGCGGCCTCGGGCGCCGGGGCCGGGCGGGCGGCCTGCGGCCGGGCCTGTTGCGGAGCGGGCTGCTGCATGCCGGCCTGCTGCTGGGGCATCCCCTGCTGCATCTGCTGCGCCTGCTGCGGCATGCCCTGCTGCTGCATCGGCATCTGCTGCTGCCCGTACCCCTGCTGGGGCATCCCCTGCTGCATCTGCTGCGGGTAGGCCTGCCCCTGCTGGCCCATGCCCTGCTGGCCCATGCCCTGCTGCGGGTACCCCTGGTCGTAGCCCTGCTGCGGCATCTGCTGCTGCGGGTACCCCTGCTGCGGCATGCCCTGCTGCTGGTGCCCCTGCGGCGCCATCATCTGCTGGGGGTGGCCGCCGTGCATCGGCTGCTGCTGCATCTGCTGCTGCTGTTGCTGCGCCTGCGCGTACCCCTGCTGCGCGTCCCCGTACGGCTGCTGGCCGTGCTGGTCCTGCTGCGGGTACTGCTGCCACTGGCCGTCCTGCTGGCCGGGGATCGGCTGCTGGCCGCCGTACCCGGGATCACCGGGGTGCCACGGCTCGCCCTGGGGGCCGTAGCCCCGACCCAGATCGGTCATTGATCCCCTTAACCGACGGTGACGACCGGAGGATCGGACCGGCCGTCCGGGACGACGCGGTCCCGGCTGATTCTCGAACCGGCGTGCTAGCGCAGCGCCTGGGAGGAGACGTTACCGTACCGCAGCCGTACCCCCGCCCGGGCGGACGCACTGTCAGTGAGCGACCTCACGCTCGGCGTACGGGGCCGTCACGGTGCGGCGGCGCCCGGTGTCGAGGGGGTGGCGGCGGCGCTCGGAGCGGTGGGGTCGGGGGCGCTCGGCTTGGCCGCCCGGGCGGCGTTGAACTCGGCGACGTTCTTCTGCTGCACCTCGAAGCTGTCGGTGAAGCGGGTGTCCCCGGGCTTCACGGTCACGAAGTAGACCCAGTCCCCCGGCGTCGGGTCCAGCGCCGCCATGATCGCCTGCCGGCCCGGGTTGGAGATCGGCGACGGCGGCAGGCCCGGGTGCAGGTAGGTGTTGTAGGGGGAGTCCAGTTTGGTGTCGGTGACCGTGGTGTTCAGGGTCGAGCGGCCGAGGGCGTAGTTGATGGTGGAGTCCAGCTGGAGCGGCATCCCCTTTGCCAGCCGGTTGTAGATGACCCGGGCCACCTTGCCCATGTCCTCGGTGTTGTCGGCCTCGCCCTGGACCATGCTGGCGACGGTGACCAGCCCGTACAGGCTCTGCCCGAGGTTCTGCGCGACGACGTTGGCGTCGTCCCGGCTGAACTCCTTGCCCGCCCGCTCGACCATCTGCTTCAACAGGTCCAGCGCGGTGGTCCCGTCGGTGACGGCGTAGGTCGCCGGGAACAGGTAGCCCTCGGGGCTGCCCTTGGCGAAGTCCGGGAGGCCGAGTTCGGCGCCCTGGTCCTGGGCGGCCTTCTGGGTGGTGCCCGCCGGGAGGTTGAGCTTCTTGTCGATCGCCGCGTAGATCTGGTAGCCGCGCCAACCCTCGGGAATGGTCAGGCCGTTGGCGTTGGCCGGGTCGATCAGGACGGACAGCGCGGCGGCGGCCGACATCTTCTGCTTCAAGGTGTACGTGCCGGGCTGGATCCGCCCGGCGGCGGCCGCGCTGCCCTTCGCCGCCCGGGTGAAGGCGAGCGAACTGGCGACCACCCCGTTGCGGACCAGCGCGGAGGCGATCTGGGACAGGCCCGCGCCCTCCGGCACCGAGACCTGGACGCTGCCGTTGCCCTGCCCCGCGTAGTCGGCGGCCGCCGCGGGTTTGCGCTGGTGCTGGAACCAGGTGTAGCCGGTGAGCCCGATCCCGCCGAAGACCGCGACGAGGGCGAAGGCGGTGAGGCCGCAGGCCAGTCCGTTACGCCGTCGGTGCGGATCCGGCGCATCGGAGCGCGGCCGGGGCGCTCCCGGAGGACGGCCCTCCGGCTCCAGCACCGGCGCACCCAGGTGCCCCGGGGTGAGCCCCGGGTGGAAGTCCTGGTCGGTCATGGCTCGCGGCCCCCTCGGCGGTCCCGAATCGCTGAGAATCGCTCCGGGCCGACACGAATCGATGCAGATCGATCCGAAACGGACACGGAAACGAACGAAAGAGGGGCCCGTGCGGACGTGTCCGCACGGACCCCTCTTCGGGACGTTAGAGCAGGCCGGTCAGCCGGCCGCCTCGACGCTCTCACCGGGCGGGCGTCCGCTCACCCGTTCGGACTCAAGGGCGGTCTGCAGGATCACCACCGCGGCGGCCTGGTCGACCACCGAGCGGCCCTTCTTCGCCTTGACCCCCGAGGCGCGCAGCCCGTGGGTCGCGGTGACGGTCGTCATCCGCTCGTCCACCAGCCGCACCGTCACCGGGTAGAGCCGGTTGGCCAGCCGCGTGGCATAGGCCCGGACCTTCTCCGCCGCCGGGCCCTCCCTGCCGCTGAGCGAGCGCGGCAGGCCGACGACCACCTCGATCGCGTCGTACTCCTCGACGATCGCGGCGATCCTGGCCTGCGACTTCACACCGGCCGGAACGGTCTCCACCGGCGTGGCGAGCACCCCGTCGGGGTCGCAGGACGCGACCCCGATCCGGGCGTCACCGACGTCGACGGCGATCCGCCGCCCCCGCCGGAAGGGCCTCTCCTCCTGCTCCATCAGCTGGCGCGCTCCGCGACCAGGCCGCGCACCGCGGCGATCGCCTCGCCGACCGCGGCCGGGTTGGAGCCGCCGCCCTGGGCGACGTCGTCCTTGCCGCCACCGCCGCCGCCGAGGGTCTTGGCGGCGGTACGGACCAGCTCGCCGGCCTTGATGCCGCGGCTGCGGGCGTCCTCGTTGGTGGCGATCACGGTCAGCGGGCGGTCGTTGGCCACCGTGAACGCGGCGACCACGGCCGGGCGGGCGCCCAGGCGGCCGCGCACGTCCAGGACCAGCTTGCGCAGCTCGTCCGCGCCCACGCCGTCGGCGACCTGCGCGGCGACCACGGCGATGCCGTGCACGTCCTCGGCCGAGTCGGCCAGGCCCGCCGCGGCGGCCAGCACCTTCTCGGCGCGGAAGCGCTCGATCTCCTTCTCGGCGTCCTTGAGCTTGGTGAGCATGCCCGAGATCTTCTCCGGCAGCTCCTCCGGGCGGCCCTTGACCAGCTCGGTGAGCTGGGCCACCACGGTGTGCTCGCGGGCCAGGAACTTGTACGCGTCGACGCCGACCAGCGCCTCGACCCGACGCACGCCGGAGCCGATCGAGGCCTCACCGAGCAGCTTCACCAGGCCCAGCTGGGCGGTGTTGCCGACGTGGGTGCCGCCGCACAGCTCCTTGGAGAAGTCGCCGATCGAGACGACCCGCACCTCGTCGCCGTACTTCTCGCCGAACATCGCGATGGCGCCGGCCTTGCGGGCCTGGTCCATCGTCATGACCTCGGCGGTGACCTCCAGCTCGCGGCCCAGCACGTCGTTGATCTTCTGCTCGACGTCCACCAGCACGCTGCCCGGAACGGCGGCGGGCGAGCCGAAGTCGAAGCGGAAGCGGCCCGGGGCGTTCTCGGAACCGGCCTGGGCGGCCGTCGGGCCGAGCGCGTCGCGCAGCGCCTGGTGGGTCAGGTGGGTGGCCGAGTGGGCGCGGGCGATCGCCCGGCGGCGGTCGGTGTCGATCGTGGCGTACGCCGAGGCGCCGAGCACGACCTCGCCGAACAGCACGCCGCCCGAGTGCACGATGACGCCCGGGACCGGCTGCTGCACGTCGCGGATCTCGACGACCGCGCCGGACTCCAGCCGGATCCGGCCGTGGTCGGCGAGCTGGCCGCCGCCCTCGGCGTAGAACGGGGTGCGGTCGAGGATCAGCTCGACCTCGTCGCCCTCGGAGGCGGCCGGCGACGGGACGCCGTCCACCAGCAGGCCGACGACGGTGGCCTCGCCCTCGGTCAGGGCGTAGCCGGTGAAGACGCTCGCGCCGGACTTGTCGGCGACCTCGCGGTACGCGGCGACGTCGGCGTGGCCCATCTTCTTCGCCTTGGCGTCCGCCTTGGCGCGGTCCCGCTGCTCCTGCATCAGGCGGCGGAAGCCGGCCTCGTCGACCTGGAGGCCCTGCTCCTCGGCCATCTCCAGGGTGAGGTCGATCGGGAAGCCGTAGGTGTCGTGCAGCTTGAAGGCCTGCTCGCCGGAGAGCACCGCGCCGCCGGACTGCTTGGTCTCGGTGACCGCGACGTCCAGCAGGTTGGTGCCGGCCTTGAGGGTCTGGAGGAAGGCGACCTCCTCGCCGATGACGACCGTCTCGATGCGCTTGCGGTCGGACTCCAGCTCGGGGTACTGCGGGGCCATCGCCTTGATCGCGACGTCGATGAGCTCCTTGGCCACCGGCTCGGTGGCGCCCAGCAGGCGCATGTTGCGGATGGCGCGGCGCAGGATGCGGCGCAGCACGTAGCCGCGGCCCTCGTTGCCGGGGGTGACGCCGTCGCCGACCAGCATCAGCGCGGTGCGGATGTGGTCGGTGACCACGCGCAGCGAGACGTCCGACTTGTGGTCGGCGCCGTAGGTGTGGCCGGTGAGCTCGGCGGCGCGGTCCAGGATCATCCGGCTGGTGTCGATCTCGAAGAGGTTGTCGACGTCCTGCAGGATCGCGGCGAGGCGCTCCAGGCCGAGACCGGTGTCGATGTTCTTGCTCGGCAGGTCGCCGAGGATCTCGAAGCCGTCCTTGCCGTCGCCGTGGCCGCGCTCGTACTGCATGAAGACCAGGTTCCAGATCTCCAGGTAGCGCTCGCCGTTGACCGCCGGGCCGCCCTCCTCGCCGTACGCGGGGCCGCGGTCGTAGTTGATCTCCGAGCACGGGCCGCACGGGCCGGGCACGCCCATCGACCAGAAGTTGTCCTTCATGCCCAGGCGCTGGATGCGCTCGGAGGGCACGCCGATGACGTCGCGCCAGATCTGCTCGGCCTCGTCGTCGTCCTTGTAGACGGTGATCCAGAGCTTCTCCTTCTCCAGGCCGTAGCCACCGTCCGCGACGGGAGTGGTGAGCAGCTCCCAGGCGAACTTGATGGCTCCTTCCTTGAAGTAGTCACCGAAGGAGAAGTTGCCGCACATCTGGAAGAAGGAGCCGTGCCGGGTGGTCTTCCCGACCTCCTCGATGTCGAGGGTGCGCACGCACTTCTGGACGCTGGTGGCGCGCGAGAACTGCGGCTTGACCTCGCCCAGGAAGTAGGGCTTGAACGGCACCATGCCGGCGTTGACCAGCAGCAGGGTGGGGTCGTCGGCGACCAGGGACGCCGACGGAACGACGGTGTGGCCGCGCTCCTCGAAGAAGCGCAGCCAGCGGCGGCGGATCTCAGCCGACTCCATTAGTGGTCCTTCCGGTTCGTTCCGCCCCGCGGCAGGGCTCGGCGGGGCGTTTCTTCAATGGTCTGTGGGACGGTGCGGCCCCCGCCGTCGGGCAGGGCGCGGGCGGGGGGCAGGGCGGCGGCCGGGCGACCGGGCACCGCCGAGATAGCTCGGTACTGCGGCTCGCCGCGCAGCACCCGGCGGGTGCTGCGGGGCTCCGCCACGGCGGTGCCGTGCAGTCCGAGGTCGTCCTTGAGCTGCTCCTCGCGCTCGGCCATGCCGGAGCGCACGTCCTGGGCGAACTGCTTGGCCCGGTCGCCCAGGTGCAGCGCACCGCGCGCGGCGGTGCCGGAGAGACTGTCCGGGGTGAGCCGCTGCACGGCGCCGTTGGCCTTGTTCATGGCCCACACCGCGGCACCGGCGCCGACGGCCATCCAGAAGATCCGTGCCATGCGGTCAGCCCCTCACCGCTCGCCGGACCCGGGAGAACAGGCCGCTCCTGGGCGCGGTCGCGGCGCGCACCTCGGCCCGGATCAGCCGGGCCAGCTCGTCGCGCTCGGCGGGCTGCACCGGCACGCTCGGCAGGGTGCCCTGCTGCTTGGCGACGGCCTTGCGGACGCCGTAGCTGAACGCGGCGACCTTCATCAGCGGCCCGCCCAGCGTGGCGGCCGCGGTGGAGGAGAGCGCCTTGGCGTTGGCGGCGGCGTCCTGGACGTTGGCGGTGATCTCGTCCACCCGGTCCAGCTGCTCGTTGGCGCTGCGCACCGCCGCACCGGCGTCGGCCAGCAGCGGGACGGCCTGTTCGGTGACCGCGGAGACCAGGACGGTGGCCTCCTTCAACACCCGGGAGAGGCGCACCAGCACCACCGCGAGCAGGGTGACCAGGACCGCCCAGAACACGGCGACGAGCAAGCCGGCCAGCTCTCCCACGGACACTTCTGCGCGCTCCCTCGCCTTGCGGTTCCCAACCGAACCCTATCGCGCCCGGGCCCGCTTTCCGGACCGGGTCACGGCCGTGGCCTCGCCCGGATGTGCGAACCGCGCGCGTAACCTACCGTCCGGTCACCTCGTTCAGCCAGGCGGGCCGTCGCCCGTACGGCCCGACGCACGCCCGGACCGCCACGGTCCGGGCCGGGAACAACGGGGAGCAGCGCTTGGCCGGCGACTGGACAGCACAGCCCGCGGTGTGGCCGCGCGAGCCGGAACCGGGCCGGCTGCCGGCCGAGGTGACGGGCTTCGTCGGGCGCGAGCGGGAACTGGCCGAGCTGGCGGGCCTGCTCGCCGGGGCGCGGCTGGTGACGGTGACCGGGCCCGGCGGGGTGGGCAAGAGCCGGCTCGCGCTGCGGGCGGCGGCCGAGGCGGCCGGGGCCTTCCCGGACGGCACCTGGTTGGTGAACGTGGCCCCGGTGCAGGACCCGCTGCTGCTCGGCCACGCCGTGCTGGAGGCGCTGCGGCTGACCGACGGCACCGCCCGGCCGCCGCTGGACGTGCTGGGCGAGCACCTGACGGGGCGCCGCCTGCTGCTGGTGCTGGACGGCTGCGAGCACCTGGTGGAGGCGTGTGCCGAGCTGACCGACGCGCTGCTGCGCGCGCTGCCCGGGCTGCGGGTGCTGGCCACCAGCCGCGCCGCGCTGCGGGCCTCGGGGGAGCACCTGCTGACGCTGGCCCCGCTGCCGGTCGACCCGCCCCCGGAGCTGCCGGAGGCCCCGGGGCCGCTGTCGGACGCGGTGCGGCTGTTCGCCGACCGGGCGCGGGCCGTACTGCCGTCCTTCGCGGTGACGGAGGCGAACGCGGAGGCGGTCGGCCTGCTCTGCCGTCGGCTGGACGGCATCCCGCTGGCCGTGGAGCTGGCGGCCGGGCGGCTGCGCGCGCTGTCGGTGGAGCAGATCACGGCCCGGCTGGACGACCGCTTCCGGCTGCTCACCGGCGGCTCCCGGACGGCCCTGCCGAGGCACCAGACGCTGCGCACCACGATCGGCTGGAGTCATGAGCTCTGCACGGTGCAGGAACGTTTACTCTGGGCCCGCCTGTCGGTCTTCGCCGGCAGTTTCGACCTGGAGGCCGCCGAGTACGTCTGCGCCGGCGAGGGCATCGAGCCCGAGGACGTGCTCGACCTGCTCGACGAACTCGTCGCCAAGTCCGTGGTGCTGCGCGAGGACAGCGCCTTCGGCGTCCGCTTCCGGCTGCTGGACACCCTGCGCGAGTACGGCGGCCACTGGCTGCGCGCCGCCGGCGAGGAGCAGCGGCTGCTGCGCCGCCACCGGGACTGGTACCTGGGCGTGGCCACCTGGGGCGAGGTCGAGTGGTTCGGCCCCCGGCAGGCCGAGACCGCCGAGCGCACCCTGCTCGCCCACGCCAACCTGCGCGCCGCGCTGGAGTTCTGCCTCGCCGAGCCCGGCGAGGAGCAGCTCGCCCTGCTGCTGGCCGGCACCCTGTGGTTCTACTGGGTCGGCTGCGGCCACCTCGGCGAGGGCCGGCACTGGCTGGACCGCGCGCTCGCCCTGGACCGCGAGCCCACCGAGGTCCGGGCCAAGGCCCTCTGGGTGACCGGCTACATGGCCACCCTCCAGGGCGACCTCGGCGCCGCCCGCCCCGCCCTGGAGGAGTGCCGCCGCCAGGCCCTGGACACCGGCGACGACCGGGCCCTCGCCTACGCCGTCCACCGCCAGGGCTGCGCCGCCCTGATCGGTGACGACCCGGAGCGCGCCGCCGAGCTGTTCGAGGAGGCGCTCTGGCACTACCGGACCATCGGCGAGCTCAACAGCAACGTGGTGATGGCGATGGTCGAGCTGGGCCTCGCCTACCTCTTCCAGGGCGACCCGGACAGCGCCGAGCTCTGGTTCGGCCAGGCCCGCGAGGTGTGCGAGGAGCACGGAGAGCAGTGGGCGTACGGCTACGTGCTGTACGCGATGGCGTACTCGCACTACCTGGACGGCGCCGTCCAGCCGGCCCGCGCGCTGGCCCGCGAGTGCGTCCGGCTGAACCACCGCTTCCACGACCTGCTCGGCATCGTGCTGGGGATCGACCTGCTGGCGCTGCTGGAGACCGAGCCGACCGGTCCGGGCGCGCCGGCCGCCCTGTGCGAGGCCCGGGTGCTGCAGGGCGCCGCGCACCGGATCTGGCGTACGGTCGGCAACCCCTTCCTGGGTTCGCGCTCCTTCTTCGGCCCCCACCAGGAATGCGCCGAGCGCGCCCGGGCGGGGCTGACCGAGCAGGAGTACGAGGACTGCTACCTGGCGGGCGGGCGGCTGGACCTGGACGCCGCGGTCGGCCGGGCGCTCGGCGACGGGGGCTCGCCGGGCGGCCCGGAACCCGGCGCCGGGCCCTGTTCGGTGCCGCCCGCGCCGGCCCCGGCACCGGTGCGGAATAGCTGAAACTTGCGGATTGCTTGAGAAGGCAAGGATCCACCCGGAAGGAGCACCATGGCCGTCCACGACGAGTACCGCCTCGCGAACTTCTACTTCGAGTCCAAGGCGTACACCGACGCCGCCCGCATGCTGGAAGGCGTGCTGGCCGAGGAGCCGGCCAACCTCTCGGTCCGGCTGCTGCTGGCCCGCAGCTACTTCCACTCCGCCCAGCTCGGCCGCGCCGAGGCCGAACTGCGCCGGATCCTCGACCTCGACCCGGCCGAGGACTACGCCCGGCTGATGCTCGGCCGCACCCTGGAGCGCCAGGGCCGCGGCCAGGAGGCCCGCCCGCACCTGCGGCTGGCCGCCGCGATGACCGGCGCGGAGCTGTAGCCGGGCGGAGCTGTGGCCGGAGGGCCGGCCGGCACCGGAAAAGGGGCGAGCCCCCGCCGCCTCGAAAGGCGACGGGGGCTCGCTGCCGGTTCAGCGAACTGCGAACCGAGCGCGGGTCAGCGCGAGTAGTACTCGACGACCAGCTGCTCGTCACAGATCACCGGGACCTCCTTGCGCTGCGGCGCACGGTCCAGGCGGAAGGCCAGGGCCTTCAGGTTGACCTCGAGGTACTTCGGGGTCTGGCCCTCACCCGCGTAGCCACCCTCACGGGCGACCTGGAAGGGGACCTTCTCCTTGGAGCGCTCGCGGACGGTGACCACGAAGCCCGGCTTCATCTGGAACGACGGCTTGTTGACCTTGCCGCCGTTGACCTCGATGTGGCCGTGGACGACCATCTGGCGGGCCTGGTAGATGGTGCGGGCGATGCCCGAACGCAGGACCAGGGAGTCCAGACGGGTCTCCAGGTCGGCGACGAGCGCCTCACCGGTCTTGCCCTCGGCCTTCTTCGCGCGGTCGAACGCGCGGGCCATCTGCTTCTCGCTCAGGTCGTACTGGGCGCGCAGACGCTGCTTCTCGAGCAGACGGACCTTGTAGTCCGAGTTCTGCTTGCGACCACGGCCGTGCTGGCCGGGCGGGTACGGGCGGGCCTCGAAGTACTTGACGGACTTCGGGGTCAGCGGCACGCCGAGCGCACGCGCGATCTTGACCTTGGGACGCTTCTGGTTCGCCATGAACCAAACCTTCCTTGCTTACGAATACGGCTTTCACCAGGTGTTGACGGAGGTCGCATGTCGCGACCCGGAGAAAACCCCGACGCCTGTGCGAAGGGATCAGCCGCTCTCCGGAGCCGGGCACATGAAGTGCTGGTCACACGAAGGGCCCGGATAACCGGGCCGTCCGCGACACCGAAACGGTGCGCGACGCTCCTGGTGCGGGCCTCCCGGAGGAGGCCTACGGCCGATGTCCCGCTGGTGCGGCCGGTCGGTGGGGTCTCCCCCGCCGCCGTCCCGGGACATGGCACTCCGACGAAGTATACCCGTCGATCACTCGCCCTTCGTCCCGGGCTCCTCCTCTGCCTTCCGCTCCGGCTTCGCGGCCTTCTCCTCGGCCTTCCGCTCCGGCTTCGCGGCCTTCGGGTCCGCCTTCTCCACCCGGCGCTCCCCCCGCAGCCGCCCGCGCGTCCACTCCACGGTGTCCGCGTACCGGACCTCGCCGCCGCGCCGGTTCGGCCGGTAGTACTCCCGGCCGTGCACCGAGTCCGGCGCGTACTGCTGGGCGGCGATGCCCTCCGGCAGGTCGTGCGGGTACTGGTAGCCCTTGCCGTGGCCGAGCTTGCCCGCGCCGCCGTAGTGGGCGTCCCGCAGGTGCGGCGGGACGGCCCCGGCCAGCCCCTGCCGGACGTCCGCCAGCGCCGCGTCGATCGCCAGGTAGGCCGAGTTGGACTTCGGCGCCAGGGCCAGCGCGATCGCCGCCTGGGACAGGATGATCCGGGCCTCGGGGAAGCCGATCAGCGCCACCGCCTGGGCCGCCGCCACCGCCGTCTGCAGCGCCGTCGGGTCGGCCAGGCCGACGTCCTCGCTGGCCGAGATCATCAGCCGCCGGGCGATGAACCGCGGGTCCTCCCCCGCCTCGATCATCCGGGCCAGGTAGTGCAGGGTGGCGTCCACGTCGCTGCCGCGGATCGACTTGATCAGCGCGCTGGCCACGTCGTAGTGCTGGTCGCCGTCCTTGTCGTAACGGACCGCCGCCTGGTTCACGGCGGTCTCGGTGGTGGCCAGCGAGATGCTCGCCTCGCCCTTCTCCAGCGCCGCCCCGGCCGCCGCCTCCAGCGTGGTCAGCGCCCGCCGGGCGTCCCCGCCGGCGAGCCGCACCAGGTGGTCCTCGGCCTCCGCGGTCAGCTCCAGCGCACCCTCCAGGCCGCGCTCGTCGTCCACCGCCCGGCGCAGCAGCGCCCGGATGTCCTCGTCGGTGAGCGACTCCAGGGTGAGCAGCAGCGAGCGGGACAGCAGCGGGGAGATCACCGAGAAGTACGGGTTCTCGGTGGTCGCGGCGATCAGGGTGACCCAGCGGTTCTCCACGGCGGGCAGCAGCGAGTCCTGCTGGGCCTTGGAGAAGCGGTGGATCTCGTCCAGGAACAGCACCGTCTCCCGGCCGGACATGCCGACCGCCCGCCGGGCGCCGTCGATCACCGCCCGGACCTCCTTGACCCCGGCGGTGATCGCGGACAGCTCGACGAAGCGGCCCTCCACGGCCTGGCTGATCACGTGCGCCAGGGTGGTCTTGCCGGTGCCGGGCGGCCCCCAGAGGATCACCGAGCTGGTGGCGGCCGGCCCGCGGGAGTTGGCCACCAGCCGGCGCAGCGGCGAGCCGGGCTTCAACAGCTGCCGCTGCCCGGCGACCTCGTCCAGGGTGCGCGGGCGCATCCGTACGGCCAGCGGCGCCCGGCCGGGCTCCCTGGTCTGGAGTTCCTCGGCGGCGGCGGTGAAGAGGTCCGGTTCGTCCACACCGGAAGCCTAGTTGAGGCCGCCGACAGAGCTATTGCGCCGGGGTCCGCCGATCCAGCAGGACCACCTCGAACTCCTCCAGCGACCGCAGCGTGCCGCCCAGCGCGGCCAACGCCCGCGCCCGGGAGTCGGCCGTCGGCCCCCGCGCGGCGTCGAAGCTCGCCCGGTCCGCGTAGATCGAGCCCACGGACAGCCGGCCGGTCGCACGGTCGGCCAGCATCGAGCCGGTCACGAAGCCGGGCTTCTTCTCCAGCACCGGCAGCACCTGGTCCCGGAAGATCTCGGCGGCCGTGTCCACCTTGGCCGGGTCGACGTCGGACCTCGTCAGCCGGAACATCGCACCGGGTCCGGCCACACCGGGCGGCGCCGTCGCCACGGCCTCCCAGAGTTCCGTGGTCACGGTGCCGGCCAGCGGCGCCAGCAGCTCACGTCGGCGCTCACCGAGCGCCGCGTCGCTGTCGCGCTCGGCCTGGGCGGACTCCCACCACGAGCCCATCGTGATCTTGCCGACGGTCCGGTCCGCGAACAGGCCGTAGCCGCGGTACCCGGGCTGCCCGGAGAGCAGGTCGACGGCCTCCGTGGCGAGGCCGTCGAGGGTCTCGCCGATCCGGTCCGGATCACCGGTCGCGTAGACGGTACGGACGAACATGAGCGCGCCTCCTGTGCACGCCCGGGCGCCACGCGGGGCCGTTCGGTAGCAGCGCCCGGCCGGGGCCCCGTCTACTCCAGTCTGGCAGCGTGGTCCGGGACGTACTTCTGCAGGTCGCGCGGGGGCCGCTGGTAGCCGCGCGGGGCCGGGCGGGGCGGCAGCTCGATCCGCGGCGGGGCGACCTCGTGGTACGGGACGGTGGAGACCAGGTGGGCGATCATGTTGATCCGGGCCCGCCGCTTGTCGTCGCTCTCCACCACGTGCCAGGGCGACTGCGGGATGTCGGTGTAGACGAACATCTCGTCCTTGGCCCGCGAGTAGTCCTCCCAGTGGGTGATCGACTCCACGTCCATCGGGGAGAGCTTCCAGCGCTTCATCGGGTCCTCCAGCCGGTCCCGGAACCGCTGCTCCTGCTCGGTGTCACTGACCGAGAACCAGTACTTGCGCAGCAGGATGCCCGCCTCGATCAGCATCTGCTCGAAGGTCGGGCACTGGTGCAGGAACTGCCAGTACTCCTCGTCGCTGCAGAAGCCCATCACCCGCTCGACCCCGGCCCGGTTGTACCAGCTGCGGTCGAACAGGACGATCTCCCCGGCCGCCGGGAGGTGTTCGACGTACCGCTGGAAGTACCACTGGGTCTTCTGCCGCTCGGTCGGGGTGGGCAGCGCCGCGACCCGGGCGATGCGCGGGTTCAGGTACTCCGTCACCCGCTTGATCGCCCCGCCCTTGCCGGCCGCGTCCCGCCCCTCGAAGACCACCACCAGGCGGGCGCCCTCGACCCGCACCCACTCCTGGAGCTTCACCAGCTCCTGCTGCAGCCGCAGCAGTTCCCGCTCGTACGGCTTCTTCGCCAGTCGTTCCGGCTTCGCGGTCCGCTGCTGCCCCTTGGCCACTCTCGGGTCCTCCGTCCGACTCCTGCCGATGACCCTTCACCGTAGGCGCAGAACGGTGACCCCGCAGGTCGGACCGGAGGAACGGGCGAACCGGGTCGCGGTGCCGCCCCAGGGCCCTAGACCGCGACGAAGGGCTCCGGGTAGCGGCACAGCCCGCGCGGGTCGCCGTCGTACGCCGCCAGCGGCAGCACCTGGAAGTACGCCTCCGGCACCTCGAACGGGCCGGAGACCTCGTGCCGCCCGGCCGGGATGAAGCCGAACCGTCCGTAGTACTCCGGATCGCCGAGCACCACCACCAGCTTCTCCCCCGCCTCCTCGGCGGCCGACAGCGCCGCCCGGACGACGAGTTCGCCGACGCCCCGGCGCTGCCACTCGGGCGCCACCGCCACCGGCGCGAGCGCCAGCGCGTCCCCGGACCCGCCGCCGTCACCGACCCGCAGCCGGGTCAGCAGGGCGTGGCCGACCACCAGCCCGGCGTCGTCGACCGCGACCAGCGACAGCCCGGGCAGCCAGGCCGGGTCGCGGCGCAGCGCGTCCACCAGGTCCGCCTCGTCCGGCCCGGGGAACGCGGCCATGTGCACGCGCCTGGTCGCCGGGGCGTCCTGCGGACATTCGACTCTCGTGGTGACCTGCATCGAGTCAACCCTCCCTGTGTCACACCACGTTGTGGACCGGCCCCGGACGGTGGGTGGACCGTCCGGGGCCGTTGCAGGTTAGCGCGTATGACGAGGCGTCAGCTCTTGGGCTGTGCCTCGGACTTGGCGTCCTCGCGGACCTTGGGCTGGGCGTCCACGCCGGCCTCGCGGCGCTGGGCCGGGGTGATCGGGGTCGGCGCGCCGGTCAGCGGGTCACCACCGGTGGACGTCTTCGGGAAGGCGATGACGTCGCGGATGGTGTCGTAGCCACCGAGCAGCGTGACGATCCGGTCGAGGCCGAAGGCGACCCCACCGTGCGGCGGCGGGCCGTAGTTGAAGGCGTCCAGCAGGAAGCCGAACTGCGAGGCCGCCTCCTCCTCGGACAGGCCGATCGCGTCGAACGCCCGCTTCTGGACGTCCCGCTGGTGGATACGGATCGAACCGCCGCCCAGCTCCGAGCCGTTGAGGACCAGGTCGTAGGCGTTGGACAGGGCCGAGCCCGGGTCGGTGTCGAAGGTGTCCAGCGACTCCGCGGTCGGGGCGGTGAACGGGTGGTGCACCGCGTGCCAGCCCTGGAACTGGCCCTTGTCGTCCTCGATCGGCTCGAACATCGGGAAGTCGACGACCCAGAGGAAGGCCCACTGGGACTCGTCGATCAGCTCGCAGCGGCGGCCGATCTCCAGGCGGGCGGCGCCGAGCAGCTCCTGCGAGGGGCGCTCCTTGCCGGCCGCGAAGAAGACCGCGTCGCCGTTCTTGGCGCCGGCCGCGGCGGCGAGGCCGGCCAGGTGCTCCGCGGAGAGGTTCTTGGCGACCGGGCCGCGCAGCTCGCCGGTCTCGGCGTCGATCAGCACGTAGGCGAGGCCCTTGGCGCCGCGCGCCTTGGCCCAGTCCTGCCAGGCGTCCAGCTGCTTGCGCGGCTGCGAGGCGCCGCCCGGCATGACCACGGCACCGACGTACGGGGCCTGGAAGACGCGGAACTCGGTGCCCTTGAAGTACTCGGTGAGGTCGGTGAGTTCCTGGCCGAAGCGGACGTCCGGCTTGTCGGAGCCGTAGCGGCCCATGGCGTCCGCGTAGGTCATCCGCGGCAGCGGGTTCGGGATCTCGTAGCCGTGGACCTCGCGCCAGATCGAGCCGACGATCTTCTCGCCGAGGGCCAGGATGTCCTCCTGGTCGACGAAGGAGGCCTCGATGTCCAGCTGGGTGAACTCCGGCTGGCGGTCGGCGCGGAAGTCCTCGTCGCGGAAGCAGCGGGCGATCTGGTAGTACCGCTCCATGCCGGCCACCATCAGCAGCTGCTTGAACAGCTGGGGCGACTGCGGCAGGGCGTACCAGTGGCCCGGCTGCAGGCGGACCGGGACGAGGAAGTCGCGGGCGCCCTCGGGGGTGGAGCGGGTGAGGTACGGCGTCTCGATGTCGAGGAAGTCGTTCTCCTCCATCACCCGGCGGATGATGTTGTTGACCTTCGAGCGCAGCCGCAGGCCCTTGGCCGGGCCCTCGCGGCGCAGGTCCAGGTAGCGGTAGCGCAGCCGGACCTCCTCGTTGACCGTGCCCGGCTCGTACTCGGCGACCGGGAACGGCAGCGGGGCGGCCTCGGAGAGCACCTCGATGTCGCTGACGACGACCTCGACCGCGCCGGTCGGGATGTCCGGGTTCTCGTTGCCCTCGGGGCGGACCCGGACGTCGCCGACGACCTTGACGCAGTACTCGGCGCGCAGGCCGTGCACCGAGTCGAGGTCGCGGACCACGATCTGCACGGTGCCGGAGGCGTCGCGCAGGTCGATGAAGGCGACGCCGCCGTGGTCGCGGCGGCGGGCGACCCAGCCGGCCAGGGTGACGGTGGTGCCTGCGTGCTCCGGGCGGAGCGTGCCCGCGTCGTGCGTGCGGATCACAGCTGCTTCTCCTTCAAGGTGGTGACGAGTGCGTCGAGGGCGACGGGGGACTGCTCGCCGGTGCTCATGTCCTTGAGCTGGACGACGCCCTCGGCGAGGTCCCGGTCACCGGCGATCAGGGCGAAGCGGGCGCCGGACCGGTCGGCGGACTTCATGGCGTTCTTGATGCTCTTGACGCCGAAGGCGAGGTCGGTGGCGACGCCGGCCCGGCGCAGCTCGATCACCTTGGCGAACAGCAGGTTCTTGGCCTCCTCGCCGAGCGCGACGGCGTAGACGGAGGTGGCAGCCGGCAGGTCGAGGACGACGCCCTCGGCCTCCAGGGCCAGGTAGGTGCGGTCCACGCCGAGCGCCCAGCCGACGGACGGCAGCGCCGGGCCGCCGATCATCTCGGACAGGCCGTCGTAGCGGCCGCCGCCGCCGATCGCGGACTGGGCGCCGAGGCCGTTGTGCACGAACTCGAAGGTGGTGCGGGTGTAGTAGTCCAGGCCGCGGACCAGCTTCGGGTCGTCGACGAAGGCGACGCCGGCGGCGGTGAGCAGCTCGCGCACCTTCTCGTCGTACGCCTTGCACTCCTCGCACAGGAAGTCGCGCAGCATCGGCGCGCCGACCAGCTGCTCCTGCACCGACTCGCGCTTGTCGTCCAGCACGCGCAGCGGGTTGATCTCCGCGCGGCGGCGGGTCTCCTCGTCCAGGTCCAGGCCGGAGAGGAACTCGATCAGGGCGGCGCGGTAGACCGGGCGGCACTGCTTGTCGCCGAGGCTGTTGAGCAGCAGCGAGTAGTCGCTCAGGCCCAGCGAGCGGAAGGCGTCGTCGGCCAGGATGATCAGTTCGGCGTCCAGTGCCGGGTCCTCGGCGCCGATCGCCTCCGCGCCGACCTGGGAGAACTGGCGGTAACGGCCCTTCTGGGCGCGCTCGTAGCGGTAGTACGAGCCCGAGTACCAGAGCTTGACCGGCAGGTTGCCCTGCTTGTGCAGGTTGGCCTGGAGGGCGGCGCGCAGCACCGAGGCGGTGCCCTCGGGGCGCAGCGCGAGCTCGTCGCCGCCCTTGGTGGTGAGGGTGTACATCTCCTTGGTGACGATGTCGGTGGACTCGCCGACACCGCGGGAGAACAGCTTCACGTCCTCGAAGACCGGGGTCTCGACGTAGCCGTAACCGGCCCGGCGGGCGGGCGCGGCGATGCGCTCGCGGATCGCCAGGAAGGTCGCGGAGCTGGGGGGCAGCAGGTCGTAGGTGCCCTTGGGGGCGGTGAAGGTGCTCAACTTCTCTTCCGTCACATTCCTCGTCGCGGGAAAGCCGGGGCGCCGGCCGCCCCCGCTGCCTGTCGGAGGTAGGGGTTGGTGGCGCGCTCGCGGCCGATGGTGGTCTGACCGCCGTGGCCGGAGAGGACCACGGTGGAGTCGTCGAGGGGCAGGCACACCCGGGCCAGCGAGCGCATGATCGCTTCGCCGTCCCCGCCCGGGAGGTCGGTACGCCCGATGGAGCCGGCGAACAGCAGGTCGCCCGAGAACAGCACCGGGGGGAGGTCCTCGGCACCGGGCGTCCGGAAGGTCACCGACCCCCCGGTATGGCCCGGGGCGTGGTCCACGGTGAGCCGCAGGCCGGCCAGCTCCAGCACGCTGCCGTCGGTGAGCTCGCGCACGTCGTCGGGCTCGCCGACGGTGAGCTCGCCCATCAACTGGGTGCCCAGGGAGCGGCCGAGCGCCTTCTCCGGGTCGGACATCATGTACCGGTCCTCGGGGTGGATCCAGGCCGGGACGCCGCGGGCGCCGCAGACCGGGACCACCGAGGCGACGTGGTCGATGTGGCCGTGGGTGAGCAGGACGGCGACGGGCTTGAGCCGGTGCTCACGGATGAGCTCCTCGACGCCCCGCGCGGCCTGGTGCCCGGGGTCGACGATGACGCACTCCTCGCCCGCCGCCGGCGCGACCAGGTAGCAGTTGGTGCCCCAGGCTCCAGCGGGGAATCCGGCGATGAACACGCGCGTCCTTCGGGTGTGTGCGGCGGTGGGCTGCGGTGGCTACCAGTAGTGATGACGTAAGGGAAGCCTACCGGCGGTCCGGGCCCGGTTGCGAACCAGATGGGCGGTGGCGGGCCGGGGCCATGACAGGTTCACCGCGTCCTTACGGGCCCGGTCCCTACACTTGGCCGCCGATGGGTGCGATGATCCGCTCCGGAACCCATCCACTTTTCCCGCACATGCTCAGGAGACACGGCCGGTGGTCAGCAGCGAACAGCGGCGGCGGCAGCTCGCCCGCGAGAAGTACGAGCGCCAGATGGAGCGCCGCGCCGCGGCGGCGTCCGCCCGCAGGCGCCGCAACACGATCCTGGGCGCCTCGCTCGCGGTGGTGGTGCTGGCCGGCGGCGGCGGGCTGTTCGCCAGCGGCGCGTTCAGCTCCGACAAGGACAAGAGCGCCTCGGCCGCCG
Organism: Kitasatospora sp. NPDC040550; assembly: GCF_055594965.1. NCBI lineage: Bacteria > Bacillati > Actinomycetota > Actinomycetes > Kitasatosporales > Streptomycetaceae > Kitasatospora > Kitasatospora sp. NPDC040550. The sequence goes on from NZ_JBVIWC010000009.1 coordinate 96,980, forward strand.
CCACCCCGCAGGCCGCGCCGAGCCAGACCGACCCGGCCCAGGCCGACCCGGCCGCCACCCCGACCCGCAAGCCGGTCGAGGGCTGCGCCGCCCCGGCGGCGGGCTCGCCCAACGGCAAGCAGTTCAAGGCCGAGCCGGCCATGTCGATCAACCAGGGTGCCTCGTACACCATGTCGCTGGACAGCAACTGCGGCAAGGTCACCATCGCGCTGGACGCGGCCAAGGCCCCGCACACCGTGAACTCGTTCAACTTCCTGGCGGGCGAGCAGTACTTCGACCACACCAAGTGCCACCGGCTCACCACCGACGGCATCTTCGTGCTCCAGTGCGGCGACCCGACCGCCAAGGGTTCCGGCGGCCCCGGCTACCAGTTCGCGGACGAGAACCTGACCGGTGCGACCTACCCGGCGGGCACCGTGGCGATGGCCAACGCCGGCCCGGGCACCAACGGCAGCCAGTTCTTCCTGGTGTACAAGGACACCCAGCTGCCGCCGAACTACACCCCGTTCGGCAAGATCACCGGCGGCCTGGACGTGGTCCAGAAGATCGCCGCCGCGGGCACCCTGGAGGGCGCCGGCGACGGCCACCCGATGGCCGACGTCACCCTCAACTCGGTTACGGTCTCGAAGGGTTGACCGGACCCGGGACCGCCGGCGGCGGGCGCGCGGAGCGCCCCCCGCCCGGTCCCGGACCGAAATCGCCCGGCCCGGATGCGGACAGCACCGGTCCTGGTCGCCTATGTTGGCGTTGTATAGGGTGCCCGGACCCGCCTAGCCGTCACCCTCGGCAGCAAGGCACGGCGGACGGGGACGGCGGACTCATCGGTCCGCCGCACATCAACTGTGGACGACGGTCGTGCGCCGCCCCGGCGCGGGCGCGACGTCATGTGGAGGACGCGCTATGAGCAGCGACCCGTGGGGCCGTGTGGACGAGCAGGGCACGGTGTACGTCAGGACGGCCGACGGCGAACGCGTCGTGGGTTCCTGGCAGGCCGGCTCGCCCGAGGAGGCCCTCGCCTACTTCGAGCGCAAGTACCAGGGCATCGAGGTGGAGATCGGCCTGCTGGAGAAGCGGGTGCGCACCACCGACCTGGCCGCCAAGGACGCCCAGACCGCGCTGGAGCACCTCCGTGCCCAGGTGACCGAGGGACACGCGGTCGGCGACCTGGACGCGCTGGCCAAGCGCCTGGACACGCTCACCGGTGAGATCGAGAGCCGGCGGGAGGAGCGCAAGGCCGCCCGGGCCAAGGCCCAGGACGAGACCCGCACCGCCAAGGAGGCGCTGGTCTCCGAGGCCGAGCAGCTCGCCGAGTCCACCCAGTGGCGGGAGGCCGGGGACCGGCTGCGCGCCCTGGTGGACACCTGGAAGGGCCTGCCGCGGCTGGACCGCAAGAGCGACGACGAGCTGTGGCACCGCTTCTCGCACGCCCGCTCGGTCTTCTCCAAGCACCGCAAGGCGCACTTCGCCACCCTGGACGCCGAGCGCGAGCAGGCCCGGCAGGCCAAGGAGGCGCTGGTCTCCGAGGCCGAGGCGCTCTCCTCGTCCACCGACTGGGGCAGCACCGCGGCCGCCTACCGCGACCTGATGGCGCGCTGGAAGTCCGCCGGCCGGGCGCAGCGGGACGTCGAGGACGAGCTGTGGGCGCGGTTCCGCGGCGCCCAGGACGTGTTCTTCCAGGCCCGTTCCGCGGTGTTCAGCGAGCGCGACGCCGAGCAGGTGGAGAACCAGAAGCTCAAGGAGGCGCTGGCCACCGAGGCCGAGGCGATCCTGCCGATCACCGACCTCAAGGCCGCCAAGGCCGCGCTGCGCGAGGTCAACGAGCGCTGGGAGGCCATCGGCCACGTCCCGCGCGACATCCGTCCGAAGCTGGACGGCCGGCTGAACGCGGTCGAGCGGGCGATCCGCGAGGCCGAGGACAGCGAGTGGAAGCGCTCCAACCCGGAGGCCAAGGCCCGCGCGGCCGGCATGGTCGGGCTGTTCCAGGCCAAGGCCGACAAGATCCAGGCCGACCTGGACAAGGCCCGCGCGGCCGGCAACACCGGCCGGATCGCCAAGCTGGAGTCCGAGCTGTCCGGCGTGCAGACCCTGCTGGAGCAGGCGCACAAGAGCCAGGAGGAGTTCAGCGGCTGATCCGGCCCGCTGAACGGCGAAGGCCCCCGGGGGTGCTCCCCGGGGGCTTTCCTCATGCGCCGGGCCTCACTTGCGGGCGGAGGTGACCCGGTAGACGTCGTACACGCCCTCGACGCCGCGGACCGCCTTGAGCACGTGGCCCAGGTGCTTCGGGTCGCCCATCTCGAAGGTGAAGCGGCTCATCGCCACCCGGTCCCGGGAGGTCTGGACCGCCGCCGACAGGATGTTGACGTGCTGGTCGGAGAGCACCCGGGTGACGTCCGAGAGCAGCCGGGAGCGGTCCAGCGCCTCGACCTGGATGGCCACCAGGAAGACCGAGGACTGGGTGGCCGCCCACTCGACGTCGATCATCCGCTCGGGCTGCTGGCTCAGCGACTCGACGTTGACGCAGTCGGCGCGGTGCACCGAGACGCCGTTGCCGCGGGTGACGAAGCCGACGATCGGGTCGCCCGGCACCGGGGTGCAGCAGCGGGACAGCTTGACCCAGACGTCCTCGACGCCCTTGACGATCACGCCGGGGTCGCCCTTGGCCCGGCGGCGCACGGCCCGCCGGTTGTCGTGGGTCGGGGTGGCCGTCTCGGCGAGGTCCTCGGTGGCCCCTTCCTCGCCGCCGAGCGCCTGGACCAGCTTCTGGACGATGTTCTGCGCGGCGACGTGCCCCTCGCCGATGGCGGCGTAGAGCGAGGAGATGTCGGGGTAGCGCATCTCGTGGGCCAGGGTGACCAGCGAGTCGCCGGTCAGGATCCGCTGGATCGGCAGGCCCTGCTTGCGCATCGCCCGGACGATCGCCTCCTTGCCGTGCTCGATCGCCTCCTCGCGGCGCTCCTTGGAGAACCAGGCGCGGATCTTGTTGCGGGCGCGCGGGGACTTGACGAAGCCCAGCCAGTCCCGGGAGGGTCCGGCGTTCTCCGCCTTGGAGGTGAACACCTCGACGGCGTCGCCGTTCTCCAGGGTCGACTCCAGCGGCACCAGGCGGCCGTTGACCCGGGCCCCTATGGTCCGGTAGCCGACCTCGGTGTGCACCGCGAAGGCGAAGTCGACCGGGGTCGACCCGGCCGGCAGGGCTATCACGTCACCCTTGGGGGTGAAGACGAAGACCTCGTTGCTGGCCAGGTCGAAGCGCAGCGACTCCAGGAACTCGCCCGGGTCGGCGGTCTCCTTCTGCCAGTCCAGCAGCTGCCGCAGCCAGGCCATCTCGTTGACGGCGCCGGCCTTGTCGTCCTTGCGGACCTGGGTCGGGGTGTCGGTGCGGATCTTGGAGGCCCCGGCGACGGCGCGCTGCTTGTACTTCCAGTGCGCGGCGATGCCGTACTCGGCCCGCCGGTGCATGTCGAAGGTGCGGATCTGGAGTTCGACGGGCTTGCCGCCGGGGCCGATCACCGTGGTGTGCAGCGACTGGTACATGTTGAACTTGGGCATCGCGATGTAGTCCTTGAACCGCCCCGGCACCGGGTTCCACCGCGCGTGGATGGTGCCCAGTGCCGCGTAGCAGTCGCGGACGGTGTCGACCAGGACCCGGATGCCCACCAGGTCGTAGATCTCGGCGAAGTCCCGGCCCCGGACGATCATCTTCTGGTAGACCGAGTAGTAGTGCTTCGGCCGGCCGGTGACGGAGGCGGTGATCCGGGCACCGCGCAGGTCCGCCTGGACCTGGTCGATGACGGTCGCCAGGTACTCGTCCCGCTTGGGGGCGCGCTCGGCGACCAGCCGGACGATCTCGTCGTACATCTTGGGGTAGAGGATCGCGAAGGCGAGGTCCTCCAGCTCCCACTTGATGGTGTTCATGCCCAGCCGGTGCGCCAGCGGGGCGTAGATCTCCAGCGTCTCGCGGGCCTTCTTCTCCTGCTTCTCCCGCTTGAGGTAGCGCATGGTGCGCATGTTGTGCAGGCGGTCGGCGAGCTTGATCACCAGGACCCGCGGGTCCTTGGCCATCGCCACGACCATCTTGCGGACGGTCTCGGCCTGCGCGGCCTCGCCGAACTTGACCCGGTCCAGCTTGGTGACGCCGTCGACCAGCAGGGCCACCGAGTCGCCGAAGTCCTTGCGCAGGGTCTCCAGGCCGTAGTCGGTGTCCTCGACGGTGTCGTGCAGCAGCCCGGCCATCAGGGTCGCGGCGTCCATGCCGAGCTCGGCCAGGATGGTCGCGACCGCCAGCGGGTGGGTGATGTACGGGTCGCCGCTCTTGCGCTTCTGCCCGCGGTGCCACTTCTCGGCGACGGCGTAGGCGCGCTCGATGTCGCGCAGCAGCGCCGGGTCGGCCTTGGGGTCGTTCGCCCGGATCGAGCGGAACAGCGGCTCCAGGACGGGGTTGAGCACGCTGGAGCGCTGGCCGCCGAGGCGGGCCAGCCGGGCGCGCATCCCGCCGCCGCCGCTGCCGGAGCCGCGGCCGAGCGGAGCGAGCTGGCGCGAGGAGGCCGGCGTGGGGCGTGCCGGGGTGGCCCCCGAGGGCGTGGGACGGTTCTCGGGGGCGGCCGCTGCGGCCGTGGGCACAACCTCGTCGGGCAAGGACACTCCTCGGGGCACCGGGGCCGACCCCCGCCGAAGCCCGTGCGGTCCGGGCACAACCGGGAGGGGATGAATCTTCATGGTACCGAGCCGGGCGGCCCGGTGTTCATCGGGCCGGGCCCGGAAACGGAAGGGCGGCGGTCGGATGATCCGACCGCCGCCCTTCCGTCCTGCTTCTCAGACCGTGACCAGCGTCTCCAGCGGGGCGTCGCCCAGGTGCCCGGTCAGCCGCTCGCGGCCGTCCAGGAAGCCCAGCTCCATCAGCACCACGACGCCCGCCAGCTCGGCGCCGGCCTCCTTCACCAGGTCCAGCGAGGCACCGATGGTGCCACCGGTGGCCAGCACGTCGTCCACCACCAGCACCCGCTCACCGGGCGTGAAGGCGTCGCACTGCACCTCCAGCGTCGCCGAGCCGTACTCCAGCTCGTACGAGCGCCGGAACACCTCGCCGGGCAGCTTGCCGGCCTTGCGGACCGGCACGAAGCCGAGCCCGGCCGCGAAGGCCGCCGGAGCCGCCAGCACGAAGCCGCGCGCCTCCAGGCCCACCACCTTGGTCGCCCCGAGCTCCAGCGCCCGGTCCGCCAGCGCCCGGGTGAGGGCGCCGAAGGCCTCGGCGTCGGCGAGCAGCGGCGCGATGTCCTTGAACAGCACACCCGGCTTCGGGTAGTCCGGGACGTCCCGGATCCGGCTGTTCAGCAGCTCGGCCAGTGCGGTGTCGGCGGTGGTCACGGTGTTCTGTCCTCAGGGTCGGGTGCGGTTCAGCGCTTGGTGGACGGACGGCCCTTGGCACGCGTGGTGCCGGCCGACCGGCCGCGCTGACCGACCATACCCGCAGGCTGGTCGTCCTCCGGGCCCTCGTCCGTCGCCGTCGCGTCGGCGCCCTCGCCCTTGGCCGCCGCGGCGGCCCGGTGCTGCAGGACGCGCTTGCGCAGCGCCTTCATCTCCGGCTGCTCCTCCTTGAGCTGCGCCAGCAGCGGGGTGGCGACGCAGATCGAGGAGTAGGCACCGGCCGCGAGGCCGATGAACAGCGCGAGCGAGATGTCGTTCAGGGTGCCGGCGCCCAGCAGGCCGCCACCGATGAACAGCAGCGCGGCGACCGGCAGCAGCGCCACCACGGTGGTGTTGAGCGAGCGCACCAGGGTCTGGTTGAGGCCCGCGTTGGCCGCCTCGCTGTAGGTGAGCTTGTTCTGCTTGGTGATCCCCTTGGCGTTCTCCTTCACGGTGTCGAAGACGACGACCGTGTCGTAGAGCGAGTACCCGAGGATGGTCAGGAAGCCGATCACCGTACCGGGGGTGACCTCGAAGCCCACCAGGGCGTAGACGCCGATGGTGATCAGGAGGTCGTGGATGAGGGCGACCAGGGCGGCCACCGCCATCCGCCACTCGAAGGCGATCGCCAGGTAGACCGTCACCAGGACCATGAAGACGACCAGGCCGGTGAGCGCCTTGTTGGAGATCTGCTTGCCCCAGCTGGGGCCGATCACCTGGGCCTCGACGGTGTCCAGCGGCACGCCGAGCTTCTGCGAGAGCTGCGCGCGGATCTCGTCCGAGCTCTTCGCCTCGTCGGTGCTGACCTGGATGCGGATCTTGTTGCTGTCCGTCGACTGCACCAGCGGGTGCGAGGAGACGATCCCGTCGGCGGTGTCCTGGGCCTGGGAGACCGTCAGGCCAGGCTTGGTCACGGTGTAGACCGAGCCGCCCTTGAACTCGATGCCCAGGTGCAGGCCCATCGCCAGGCCGATCGCCGCGACCAGCACGATCACGCCGGAGATCGAGTACCAGAGCTTGCGGCGCCCGACGAAGTCGAAGCTGACCTCGCCCTGGTAGAGCCGGTGACCCAGATTGGAGAAGCGCGACACGGTGTCAGGCCTCCTTCACGGCGGCAGAGGAGGGGTTACGACGACGGGTGCTGCGCAGCGGCGGGCGGGCACCCAGCCGCTTCGGGTCCAGGCCGGACCACGGGTGGCCGTCGGAGAAGAACTTCCGCCGGGCCAGCAGCGTGATCATCGGCTTGGTGAAGAGGAAGATCACCACGACGTCCAGCGCGGTGGTCAGACCCAGGGTGAACGCGAAGCCCTGGACCTTGCCGACCGAGACCACGTAGAGCACCGCGGCACAGAGGAAGGAGACGAAGTCCGAGACCAGGATGGTGCGTCGGGCCCGCGGCCAGGCCCGCTGGACGGCCGGGCGCAGCGGGGCGCCCTCGCGGACCTCGTCGCGGATGCGCTCGAAGTACACGATGAAGGAGTCGGCGGTGATGCCGATCGCGACGATCGCACCGCAGACCGCGGGCAGGTTCAGCGCGAAGCCGATCCCGCCGCCGAGCAGGCTCATGATCGAGTAGGTCAGGGCCGCCGAGACGAGCAGACCGGCGATCGAGACCAGGCCGAGGCCGCGGTAGTAGACCAGCGAGTAGGCGACCACCAGCAGCATGCCGATCGCGCCGGCGATCAGACCCGCCTTGAGCTGGTCGCTGCCGAGCGCCGGGGAGACGGTGGTGACGTCGCCCTTGCTGAACTCCAGCGGCAGGGCGCCGTAGCTCAGCACGTTGGAGAGGTCCTGCGCCTCGGCCTGGCTGAACTGGCCGGTGATCACGGCGCTGCCGCCGGGGATCGGGCCGTTCACCTGCGGGTGCGAGACGACCTGGTTGTCCAGCACGATCGCGAACTGGTTGTTCGGCGGGGTCTGGGAGGCGAGCTGGCCGGTGACCTTGGTGAAGGCGTCGGTGCCGGTGCCGTTGAACTGCAGCTGGACCTGCCAGCCGGCACCCGTCTGGGTGTCGAGGCTGGGCTGGGCCTTGGAGACGTCCGAGCCCTTGACCGCGACGGGGCCGAGCGCCAGCTTCTCGTAGTAGCCGCCCTTGGCGGGCTTCTGCGAGCAGGCGACGACGGCCTTGTCCACGGCGCCGGTCTGGTTCGTGCGCTCCTCCGGCTTGGTGCAGTCGAGGTTGGCGAACGCGGTCGCCAGCTCCGGCGGCACGGTGCCCTGGGTCATCGCGGCGGACACGTCGGCGGCGCTCGGCTGCGTGGCCTGGGCGCTCGGGGTGCCCGAGGCGGACGGGGCGGCCGACCCGGTGGCGGGGGCGGACGGGGTGCCGCTGACGCCCGTGGCGGCGGCGCTCGGGGAGGAGCCCTCGGCGGCCAGGGCCTCACCGACGGAACGGCCCTGCTTGGTGGCGCTCGCGCTGGCGGACGGGGTGGGCGCGTGGCTCGCGGAGCCGCTCGCGCCGGCCGTGGGGGTCGCGTTGCCCGACGGGGCGGCGCTCGGGGTGCCCGAGGCGCCCGCGGACGGGGTGCCGGTGGGCGCGGGCGGGGTGAAGCCGCTCGGCGCGACCGCCAGGACCGGACGGAAGAACAGCTGGGCAGTGGTCCCGACCTGGTCCGCCGCGTTCTGCTTGTCGCCGCCCTTGGGGATGTTCACGATGATCGTGTCCGAGCCCTGGGTCTGGACCTCCGCCTCGGAGACACCCATCCCGTTGACGCGGCGCTCCATGATCCCGACGGCGATGTCCATGTTCGCCTTGCTGATCGCCTTGGGATCCTTCGACTTCGCGGTCAGCGTGATGCTGGTGCCACCTGCGAGGTCGATACCGAGCCGGGGCTTGGTGTTGCCCGTCCCGAACATGAGGGCGACCAGTCCGACGGTGACGACCAGGATGAGGGCCAGCGCCCGCCCTGGGTAGCCGTCGCGCGGGCGCGACTTGGGTGTTGCCACCTTGCTCGTTTCTCCCTGTCCATGCCACTTCGCCGACCGGACCCCCGTCCGGCTCGTGGCGGAACGGGGGCATGGCGGGTCTGCGGCCCTGAGGTCCTGTGGGCTCGCGGCACTGCGCCGCGCGACCGGGCGGGTTGCCCGGCCGTACTACTTGCTCGCGGGAGCCCCGCCCTCGACATCCCCCTTGACATCGCCCTTCTCGGCGCTGTCCTTGGTGAGCGTCAGCGGCTTGTCCTCGACCGGCGCGGCGTCGGCGTCCTCGGCCTCCGGCTCGGACAGCTCGTCGTCGGCGGGGCGACCGTTGATGATCGCGTCGTACTCCTGGGGGTCCAGGACGGCCGCGATGGCGCTCTTCGTGAAGTAGGTGACCACGCCGGGCGCGATCTCCAGCTCGACGGTCTCGTCGTTGACCGCCTTCACCTGGGCGTACAGGCCGCCGATGGTGCGCACCCCCGCCCCGGGCTCCAGCGACGTCTGCATCTGCTGCATCTGCGACTGGCGCTTCTTCTGCGACCGGAACATGAGCACGATCGCGATGATCGGGAGGAGGAGGATGATGAGGTTCACAGCAGCCAGGGTCCTTTACGGGCCGCCGGCCGGCGGCCTGTGTGGTATGGGTCGGCCCGTCAGGTGAGAGGGGCGGTCCGGCGGAGTCTAGGCGACCCCGAACTGATCGGACAACGCCAAGCATCGCATCCTGCCGCCGAAAGTGGCGACCCTCCGCCTGCACGGATTCCCGGGACTTCTCCCCTGCCTCCTCCCCGGGGCACAGCTCCGGGGAGGAGCGGGAACCGACGGCCAGGTCTCACCCGTTCGGCCGAGAGCGGTCAACTTCCGTCCGGCCGGAACAGCTCCGGCTGGGGCGGCACGCTGCCCCGGGTGGTCTGGACCGGCGGGGTCAGGCCCAGGTGCTGCCAGGCCGCGGCGGTGGCGATCCGGCCGCGCGGGGTGCGGGCGAGCAGTCCCTCGCGGACCAGGAAGGGCTCGGCCACCTCCTCGACCGTCTCGGCCTCCTCCCCCACCGCGACGGCGAGGGTCGACAGGCCGACCGGACCGCCGCCGAACAGCCGCAGCAGCGCGTCCAGCACCGCGCGGTCCAGCCGGTCCAGGCCGCGCGCGTCCACCTCGTAGACGTCCAGCGCCCGGGCGGCGATCCCGGCGCTGACCACGCCGTCGTGCCGGACCTGGGCGAAGTCGCGGACCCGGCGCAGCAGCCGGTTGGCGATGCGCGGGGTGCCGCGCGAGCGCCCGGCGATCTCGGCCGCGCCGGCCGGGTCTATCTCGACGTCCAGCAGCGCGGCCGAGCGGTGCACCACCCGCTGGAGCTCGGCCGGGGCGTAGAACTCCATGTGCCCGGTGAAGCCGAAGCGGTCGCGCAGCGGCGGCGGCAGCAGCCCGGCCCGGGTGGTGGCGCCGACCAGGGTGAAGGGCGGCAGTTCCAGCGGGATGGCGGTGGCGCCCGGGCCCTTGCCGACGATCACGTCGACCCGGAAGTCCTCCATCGCCATGTAGAGCATCTCCTCGGCCGGCCGGGACATCCGGTGGATCTCGTCGAGGAAGAGCACCTCGCCCTCGGTGAGCGAGGAGAGGATCGCCGCGAGGTCCCCCGCGTGCTGGATGGCCGGGCCGGAGGTGATCCGGATCGGGGCGCCCAGCTCGGCGGCGATGATCATGGAGAGGGTGGTCTTGCCCAGTCCGGGCGGGCCGCTCAGCAGCACGTGGTCGGGCGCACTGCCGCGCTGGCGGGCCGCCTGGAGCACCAGCGACAGCTGCTCGCGCACCCGCTCCTGGCCGATGAACTCGTCCAGCGCCTTGGGGCGCAGCGCGGCCTCGACCGCCTGGTCCTCGCCGTCGGCGGCGGCGGTCACCAGCCGGTCGGCGGGTTCCGAGTCGTACATCCTCGCGGGCTCCAGAGTCTCCGGTGTCGGTGTCGACAAACGGACAGGTCGTCAGGTGGATTCAGCGGGCGCGGTTGAGGCCGCGCAGGGCCAGCCGCAGCAGGGCGCCGACGTCCGGCGTCTGCTGGGCCTCCGCCTCCGGGGTGACGGCGGCGACCGCGTCGTCCGCCTCGCGCGGGGCGTAGCCGAGGCCGGTCAGCGCGGAGTGCAGCTGCTCGCTCCACGGCGCGGGGCCGGTGGCGATCGGCTTCTGCGCGGGCACCGCGCCGTGCGGGGCGCCCAGCTTGTCCTTGTACTCCAGCAGCAGCTTGGCCGCCTTCGCCTTGCCGATGCCCGGCACCGCGACCAGCGCCTTCTCGTCCCCGCCCGCCACCGCGGCGCGCAGCGCGTCGGGGCTGTGCACGCCCAGGATCGCCTGCGCCAGCTTGGGGCCCACGCCCGGTGCGGCCTGGAGGATCTCGAACACGGCCCGCTCGTCGTCGTCGGCGAAGCCGAACAGGGTCAGCGAGTCCTCCCGGACCACCAGCGAGGTGGCCAGCCGGGCGGGCTCACCGAGCCGCAGGCCGGCCAGGGTGTTCGGGGTGCACTGGACGGCCATGCCGACCCCACCGACCTCGACCACCGCGATGCCGGAGGCGATGGCCGCCACCGGTCCTTGCACGAAGGCGATCACCGACTACTGCCTTTCACGGAGAAGGGGCCCCGCGCGGGCCCGGAGCGGGCGGCCTGGGCGGCGGCCTGCGCCGCCGCCTGCAGCCGGTTGGTCGTCCCGCCGCGCCAGATGTGGCAGATCGCCAGCGCCAGCGCGTCGGCCGCGTCCGCGGGCTTGGGCGGGGCGTCCAGCCGCAGCAGGCGCTGCACCATGGCCGTGACCTGGGCCTTGTCCGCCCGGCCGGAGCCGGTGACGGCGGCCTTGACCTCACTGGGGGTGTGCAGGGTGACCGGGATGCCGCGCCGGGTGGCGCAGAGCATCGCGACCGCGCTCGCCTGGGCCGTGCCCATCACGGTGCGGACATTGTGCTGGGCGAAGACCCGCTCGACCGCGACCAGGTCGGGCCGGTGCTCGTCCAGCCAGCTCTCCAGCCCCTGCTCCACCAGCAGCAGCCGCTGCCCGATCTCGGCGTCGGCCGGTGTGCGCACCACGCCCACCCCGGCCATCCGCAACGGCCGGCCCGGCGTGCCCTCGACCACGCCGACCCCGCACCTGGTCAGCCCCGGGTCAACACCCAGCACCCGCACGCCACGCCCCGTCCCTCGCCGATCCGCCCGCTCACGGCGAGCGGCCTCCGCGAAGGCTACCGCCCGGGTCCGACAACCCCGCCGACGACACCGGCCCGGCGGTCCTGGGACCACCGGGCCGGGCCGTGCGAACGATCACCCGCCGTCGTACGGGCGACGCCGGGTCACTCGGAGTCGAGCTCCGCGCCGACCTCGTCGGAGATGTCGAAGTTGGCGAAGACGTTCTGCACGTCGTCGCTGTCCTCCAGCGCGTCGATCAGCTTGAGGATCTTGCGGGCGCCGTCGACGTCCAGCTCGACCTGCATGCTCGGGAGGAAGTTGGCCTCGGCCGAGTCGTAGTCGACACCGGCGTCCACCAGCGCGGTGCGCACGGCGACCATCTTGGAGGCCTCGGAGACGATCTCGAAGGAGTCGCCGAGGTCGTTGATCTCCTCCGGCTCCTGGTCGAGGACGACCTCGAACAGCTTGTCCTCGTCCACGCCGTCGGCCTTCGGGACGATCACGACGCCCTTGCGGTTGAACAGGTACGACACCGAGCCCGGGTCGGCCATCGAGCCGCCGTTGCGGGTCATCGCGACGCGCACGTCGGAGGCCGCGCGGTTGCGGTTGTCGGTGAGGCACTCGATCAGGACGGCGACACCGTTCGGGCCGTAGCCCTCGTACATGATGGTCTGGTAGTCGGCGCCGCCGGCCTCCAGACCGCCACCGCGCTTGACGGCGCGGTTGATGTTGTCGATCGGGACCGAGCTCTTCTTCGCCTTCTGGATGGCGTCGTAGAGGGTCGGGTTGCCCGCCGGGTCGGGACCGCCGGTACGCGCCGCCACCTCGATGTTCTTGATCATCTTGGCGAAGAGCTTGCCGCGCTTGGCGTCGATCACGGCCTTCTTGTGCTTGGTGGTAGCCCACTTAGAGTGGCCGGACATCGCCAGCTCCTTTACGTCGCCAAATGGAAATGAAACAGATGAGATCTTACCGGTGTCGTCACCGGTGGGACGCACACGGCCGCCGCGGCCTACCGGGCGGCGAGGTGCTCCTCGACCATCTGCACGAAGTAGGCGTGCACGCGGTGGTCGCCGGTGAGCTCCGGGTGGAACGAGGTGGCCAGCAGGTTGCCCTGGCGCACGGCCACGATCCGGCTCTCCGGACCGTCCGCACCGGGCAGCTCGGCCAGTACCTCGACGCCCGCGCCGACCGCCTCGACCCAGGGGGCGCGGATGAAGACGCCGTGCACCGGCTGCTCCTCCAAGCCCTTGAAGGCGAGGCCGGACTCGAAGGACTCGTTCTGCCGGCCGAAGGCGTTGCGGCGCACCGTCATGTCGATGCCGCCGACGCTCTCCTGGTCCTCCCGGCCGTCGAGGATCTTGTCGGCCAGCATGATCATGCCCGCGCAGGTGCCGTACACCGGCATGCCCGCCGCGACCCGCTCGCGCAGCGGCTCCATCACGCCGAACAGCAGGGCCAGCTTGGACATGGTGGTGGACTCCCCGCCGGGGATCACCAGCGCGTCGACCTCGGCCAGTTCCTCGGCGCGGCGCACCGGACGGGCCAGCGCGTCGGCCTCGGCCAGCGCCACCAGGTGCTCGCGGACGTCGCCCTGGAGGGCGAGGACGCCGATGACTGGAGTGCTCACGGTCTTCAACCTCTATCGATCGTTACTACGGAAGGACGCGGCGCGGCCCGCCGCACACCGAAGCGCTGCGGCGGGCCGGGCGAAGGGCGGGGGTGACTACCAGCCGCGGTTGGCGTAGCGCTCGGTCTCCGGCAGGGTGTCGCAGTTGATGCCGACCATGGCCTCGCCCAGGTTGCGGGAGGCGTCCGCGATGATCTTCGGGTCGTCGAAGAAGGTGGTGGCCTTCACGATGGCGGCGGCACGCTTGGCCGGGTCGCCCGACTTGAAGATGCCGGAGCCGACGAAGACGCCCTCGGCGCCCAGCTGGCGCATCAGCGCGGCGTCGGCCGGGGTGGCCACGCCACCGGCGGAGAACAGCACGACCGGCAGCTTGCCGAGCTCGGCGACCTCCTTGACCAGCTCGTACGGGGCGCGCAGCTCCTTGGCGGCGGCGTACAGCTCGTTGTGGTCCAGGGCCCGCAGCTGGCCGATCTCGTTCTTGATCTGGCGCAGGTGGCGGACGGCCTCGACGACGTTGCCGGTGCCGGCCTCGCCCTTCGAGCGGATCATGGCCGCACCCTCGGCGATGCGGCGCAGGGCCTCACCCAGGTTGGTGGCACCGCAGACGAAGGGGGTGGTGAAGGCGAACTTGTCGGAGTGGTTGACCTCGTCGGCCGGGGTCAGCACCTCGGACTCGTCGATGTAGTCGACACCCAGCGACTGCAGGACCTGGGCCTCCACGAAGTGCCCGATGCGGGACTTGGCCATCACCGGGATGGAGACCGCCTCGATGATCTCCTCGATCATGTTCGGGTCGGACATGCGGGCCACGCCGCCGTCCTTGCGGATGTCGGCCGGAACCCGCTCCAGCGCCATGACGGCCACCGCGCCGGCGTCCTCGGCGATCTTCGCCTGCTCGGCGTTGACCACATCCATGATCACACCGCCCTTGAGCTGCTCGGCCATGCCGCGCTTGACCCGGGCGGTACCGATCTGCGGCTGGTCTGCGGTGGTGGGGGTGGTGGACACGTGAGACCTCACTCGAAGATTAACCAGTGCTATCGCCCTATGGTAGGCAGATCGGGTGGCCCAACCATGCGCCACCAAGTCCAGCCCGGACGACGGGATGCGACAAACGGGCCGTATCCGAGGACAGCCTAAGCAGGCGCTCCCTCGGGCGTAAGGGCGGGCGGCGGGGCGTCGTCCATCTCGAAGGCCATCGGGAACGGCGCCTTGCCCGCCAACCGGAAGTACCGCACCAGCCGGTGCTCCCGCACCGCCCGCGCCGCCCGCACCGCGTCGTTGTGGAACCGGCGGGCCATCGGCACCCGCCGCACCGCGGCCGTCAGATCACGAACCGCCTCGTCACCACCCGGCTCCGCGACCAGCGCCGTCACCTGCTCCGACTCCTCGAAGACCGCCCGCAGCGCCAGGCTCAACTGACTCTCCGCCACCTCGCGGTGCTCGTCCTCGGCCTGCCGGGCCGCGTGCGCCGCGTCCAGCAGCAGCAGCGAGGCCGCCGGGTCCAGCAGCGAGGACGTCGCCAGCTCCATCGCCACCGAGGCCCGCCGGACCAGCTGCGCGTCCAGCGCCGCCCGCGCGGCGTCGATCCGGGCGTGCAGCCGGTCCAGACGGCCGGCCGTCCAACTCAGGTACATGCCGAACAGCACCACGGCCACGCCGGCCCAGATCCAGGTAGTCACGGACCGCTACGTTACCGGGTGTCACCGGCCGCCCCGCCCGGTGTCAGCCCTGGACGACGCCGCTGCGGTAGCTCTCCCGGTCGATGTCCGCGACGTTCACCGCGGTGAACAGCCGCGTCCCCGGCGCCGGCCGCACGTGCTGCGCCAGCAGCGCCACCACGCCCTCGCTCAGCGCCGCCTTCGCCTCCGGCGTACGGCCCGGGAACACCTGGAACTCGACGTACACCTGGGCGTCGCCCACCGGCCCGTCGGAGCCGACCACCAGGTCCTCGCTCTGCCGGAACAGCGTCTTGCAGGACCCCGGCTTGGCGTCGATCGTCTCCTCCGCCAGCCGGTTGATCGCCAGGCCGAGCGCCCGGCGCTCGAAGGACCCGGCCAGGCTGGACGAGTAGTCGACGGAGATCTGCGGCATCGTTTCCCCCATGGGTCACAGTGGTGCGGTCGGCCCGACCCTAACCCCACCGGCACCGGGCGCCACGCGAGCCCCGGCCGTCAGTCCCGGGCCAGGCCGAACCGCCCGCGCCGACCGCTGCGCTCGTCCTCCTCGACCACCGCCGCGGCCCCGGCCGTCACCGTCTCGTACACCGCCAGGATGTCCGCGCCGACCGTCGACCAGTCGAACCGCCGCACGTGCCGCGAAGCCGCCTTGCGCAGCTCCTCCAGCCGCCCCGGGTCCCCCAGCAGCCGCAGCGCCGTACGGGCCAGCGCGTCCGCGTCCTCCACCGGGAACAGCTCCCCGGCGTCCCCGCCGTCCAACACCTGCTTGAACGCGTCCAGGTCGCTGGCCAGCACCGGGGCGCCCGCCGACATCGCCTCGACCAGGATGATCCCGAAGCTCTCGCCACCGGTGTTCGGCGCCACGTACAGGTCCACGCTGCGCAGCAGCCGGGCCTTCTCCCGGTCCGAGACCATGCCCAGGAACTCCACCTGCGCGCGCACCTCGGGCGCCAGGCCGGCCACCGCCTCCTCCTCGTCGCCCTTCCCCGCGACCAGCAGCCGCACCCCGGGCCGCTCCGCCAGGATCCGCGGCAGCGCCGCCAGCAGCGTCGGCAGGCCCTTGCGCGGCTCGTTGATCCGGCCGATGAAGCCGATCGTGCCCGGCGCCCCCGCCGCCGCGCCGCCCGTCCACCGCTCGTCCGGCTCGGCGTCCGCGAAGAACTCCACGTCCACCCCGTTGGGGATCACCACCGCGTCCCCGCCCAGGTGCTCCACCAGGGTCCGCCGGGCGTACTCCGACACCGCGATCCGGGCCCGCATCTTCTCCAGCCCCGGCTGCAGGATCGGCGAGGCCGCGATCATCGCCCGCGAGCGCGGGTTCGAGGTGTGGAAGGTGCCCACCATCGGCCCGGTCGCCGACCAGGCCGCCAGCATCGACAGGCTCGGCGAGGCCGGCTCGTGCACGTGCAGGATGTCGAAGCGCCCCTCGCGCAGCCACCGCCGCACCCGGGCCGCCGACAGGATGCCGAAGCTCAGCCGGGCCACCGACCCGTTGTACGGCACCGCCACCGCCCGCCCCGCCGAGACCACGTACGGCGGCAGCGCCTCGTCGTCCTCGGCCGGCGCCAGCACCGACACCTCGTGGCCCAGACCGATCAGGTGCTCGGCAAGATCCCGGATGTGGAACTGCACCCCGCCGGGGACGTCCCAGTCGTACGGGCAGACGATGCCGATCTTCACGGGTTCCTCAAGCTCCTTCGGGCAGTCGTACGGGCCGGACTCAGGCGCCGGAGGCCTCGGCGGCGGGCTCCTTCGCAGCCGCGGCGCGCGCCGCGGCGGACCCGCCCCCCACCGTCTCACGGGCCGGCAGGTCGGCCGGCCAGAACTTCTGCAGCATGTGCCAGTCCTGCGGGTGCTCGCCGATGCCCTTCTGCCACACGTCGGCGATCGCCTGGGTCATCGCCAGCGTCCGCGCCTTGCGGTCGCCCTCCTCCGGCACCGGCACCTCCGGGTGGATGGTCCCCCGCAGCACCGGACCGTCGTACCAGAGCGTCGCCGGCAGCAGCGCCGCACCGGTGCGCTGGGCCAGCGCCGCCGGCCCGGCCGGCATCCGGGTCGGCTCACCGAAGAAGGACACCTCGATACCGGCCGCCGAGAGGTCCCGGTCCCCCACCAGGCACACCAGCTTGCCCGCGCGCAGCCGGCGCGCCAGCGTGCCGATCACGTTCGCCCCGCCGCCGGACAGCGCCAGGACCTCCATGCCCTGGCCCTCCCGGAACTCCACGAACCGGTCGAACAGCCGCTCCGGCTTCAACCGCTCGGCGACCGTCGTGAAGGGGTGGCCCAGGTGCGCTATCCAGGTGCCCGCCAAGTCCCAGTTGGCCATGTGCGGCAGCGCCACCACCGCGCCCCGCCCGGACTCCAGCACCTCCCGCAGGCGCTCGTAGCCGTCCACCTGGACGTCCCGCAGGACCCGCTCCCGGCTCCACACCGGCAGCCGGAAGGACTCCATCCAGTACCGCAGGTAGGAGCGCATCCCGGCCCGCGACAACCGCCGCAGCGCCGCCTCGTGCAGGCCCGGACGCACCCGGCGCAGGTTCGCCTCCAGCTGCCGCACCCGCGGCCCGCGACGACGCCAGGCGTAGTCCGCCAACCGGTCGAACAGCCACCGCGCCACCGGCTCCGGCAGGTGCTTCAACACCGCCCAGCCCAGCGCGTACGCCCAGTACACCAGTCGGTCCGTCATCGCAGGACGCCCCCCATCAGCTCCCGGCCGCCGCTCGGTCGGCCTCGAACGCCTCACGGCGCACGGTCAGCATCCGCTGGAACACCGTCACCAGGCTGCCCGCCGCCACCAGCCACAGCGCCACCGGCAGCAGCCACTCCACGTACGGCACCCCGAAGGTGTGCAGACCGGCCACCCCGGCCGCCACCAGGCTGATCACCAGCCGCTCGGCCCGTTCCACCAGCCCCGACACGTCGCACGGCAGGCCCTGGCTCTCCGCCCGCGCCTTCGTGTACGACACCACCAGGCCACTGGCCAGGCAGAAGATCGCCACCGCGCAGAGCAGGTTGTTGTCACCCTTGCCCGCGTACCACATGGCCAGACCGCCGAAGATCGCCGCGTCCGCGACCCGGTCCAGCGTGGAGTCCAGGAAGGCGCCCCACTTGCTGGTCCGGCCCAGCTGGCGGGCCATGTTCCCGTCCACCAGGTCCGAGAAGATGAACAGCGTGATCGTGATGGTGCCCCAGAAGAACTCCCCGCGCGGGAAGAACACCAGCGCACCGGCCACCGAGCCGGCCGTACCGATCAGCGTCACGGCGTCCGGGCTCACGCCCAGCCGGATCAGGAACGCGGCGAACGGGGTCAGAACACGTGTGAAGAAGGCACGCGCGTATTTGTTGAGCATGGCCTTCCCAGCCGCTCCGATCTCCCAGGTACCCGCCTGGCGCAACACGCGCGGCAGACGGCCGGACGAATGAGCCCGCCCGGCGCACCCATCGTAGCCACGCCCGGGACAGGCTCCGACGCACGCACCGCCGGACGGCCCCCCGGGCCACGGCCCCCGGCGCGACCCCCCGCACGACACGCGCCCGAGCAGGACCCGACCCTAGACTGCCAAGGACAGCTTCGGCGCCACGGGAGGAGACCCCGATGCCCGACCGCAGCACCGCACGAGCCGGCCAGGCACCCGCCGTCACCGGCCCCACGGACCTGCGCAACGTCGTCCTCGTCGGCTCCAGCGGTGTGGGCAAGACCACCCTCGCCGAATCCCTCGCCCTCGCTGCCGGCGCCACCGGCCGCCCCGGCCGCGTCGCCGACGGCACCACCGTCTCCGACCACGAGGACATCGAGCACCAGCAGCAGCGCTCCGTCCAGCTCTCGCTGCTCCCCCTCGAGTGGAAGGGCGTCAAGATCAACCTGATCGACCCGCCCGGCCACCCCGACTTCGCCGCCGACCTGCGCGCCGCCCTGCACGCCGCCGACGCCGCCGTCTTCGTCCTCTCCGCCACCGACCCGGTCACCGCCCCCACCCGCGCCCTCTGGCGCGAGTGCGCCGCCGAGGGCATCCCCCGCGCCATCGCCGTCGCCAAGCTCGACCTCGCCCGCACCGGCTTCGACGACATCCTCGGCAGCTGCCACGACGCCTTCGAGCTCGGCCCGGACACCCTGCGCCCGCTCTTCCTGCCCGTCCTCCACGACGGACACCCCGACGGCAGCGTCGACCTCCTCACCGGCGACACCTACGGCGACGCCGACCCCCTCCCCGACACCGGACCCGCCCACGACAGCCTCGTCGAAGCCATCTCCGGCCAGGACGACACCCTCATGGAGCGCTACCTCGCCGGCGACCCCCTCGACGCCGACTCCCTCGAAGCCGGGATGCGCCGCGAAGTCCTCGACTGCACCCTCCACCCCGCCGTCCCCACCAGCGACAACGGCCTCGGCTCGGCCGAACTCCTCGACCTGATCGCCCACACCTTCCCGAACCCCACCGAACGCACCCGCCCCGGCCCCGCCTGCGACCCCGACGCCCCGCTCGCCGCCCAGGTCGTCCGCGTCACCGGCGACGCCTACGTCGGTCGGATCAGCCTGCTGCGCCTCTACGCCGGCACCCTGCGCCCCGACAGCCGGATCCACCTCGTCGGCCCCGCCCACACCGCCGACCAGAACGGCGACGAACGCGTCACCGGCCTCACCAGCCCCTTCGGCAAACTCCAGCGCCCCGTCCCGCACGCCGTCGCCGGGGACCTCGTCTGCGCCGCCAAACTCACCACCGCCCGGGCCGGCGACACCGTCCACGACCCCGGCCACCCCGTCGAACTCGACGGCTGGACCCTCCCCGAACCCCTGCTCCCGATCGCCGTCGAAGCCCACAGCAAGGCCGACGACGACAAGCTCTCCCAGGCCCTCACCCGGCTCACCGCCGAGGACCCGGCCCTACGGCTCGAACAGAACCCCGACACCCACCAGCTCGTCCTCTGGTGCACCGGCGAGGCCCACGCCGAGGTCGTCCTCGACCGGCTGCGCACCCGCCACGGCGTCCACGTCGACACCGTCGAACCCAAGGTCGCCCTGCGCGAGACCTTCGGCACCGCCGCCGCCGGCCACGGACGGCTCGTCAAGCAGTCCGGCGGCCACGGCCAGTACGCCATCTGCGACCTGGAGGTCGAACCCCTCCCGGCCGGCTCCGGCTTCGAGTTCCAGGAGCACGTCGTCGGCGGCGCCGTCCCCAAGCACTTCATCCCCTCCGTCGAGAAGGGCGTCCGCGCCCAGCTCGCCAAGGGCGTCGCCACCGGCTTCCCGCTCGTCGACGTCCGGGTCACCCTCACCGACGGCAAGGCGCACTCGGTCGACTCCTCCGACTCCTCCTTCCAGAACGCCGCGGCCCTCGCCCTGCGCGACGCCGCCGAACACGCCGTCATCCGCCTGCTCGAACCCGTCGCCGCCGTCAGCGTCCTGCTGCCCGACGAGTACCTCGGCGCCGTCCTCGGCGACCTCTCCGCACGCCGAGGCCGCGTCCTCGGCACCGAAACCGGCGGCCAGGGAACGACCCTGCTGCGCGCGGAGGTCCCCGAACTCGAACTCGTCCGCTACCCGGTCGACCTGCGCTCCCTCACCCACGGCACCGCCGAGTTCTCCCGCGCCTACCTGCGCCACGAACCCATGCCCGCCGCTCTGGCCGAGCGCTACACCGACTGAGCCGGCCTCCGGTTCGGCAGCGCGCACGCCGCCGTACCCCCCGGCATCCGGTGCCGGTTGCGCGACACCCAGCGGTACACCGCACCCGCCACCGGCCGCACCGGCGCCAAGGTCAACAGCGCGCCCAGGTACGCCCACGCGCCCCCGGTGCGCAGCAGCAGCCGCGCCACCGCCTGCGCGCCCCCGTACACCCGACCGGTCGGCGTCACCCAGAGCACCTCGCGCTCGGCCCGCTCGGCCGACACCTCACCGCGACCGCCCGCCACCGCGTCCAGCTCCGCCAGGTCCGCGAACTGGAACGGCACCGGCTCCCAGCCACCCGAGGCCAGCGTCTGCCGCGGGTACCGCTCCCCCCAGCGCACGCAGGACGAACAGAACGCGCAGTCCCCGTCGAAGACCAGCACCGGATCCTTCACCACGACAGCCCCCTTCATCGCCTTCACCTCCATCCTCCTCCACCCTCACACCGTCGGCCCGGGCGGGTATCGACCCGCCCGAAGCTGGGCATCATGCCCCTCAGGCCCGGGTGCGGCCGGAACGCACCGCTTCGTGACGGTAGTTCAGACGATCATCCGCGCAGGGGTGCCACGGCACGGTAACCTGCCGCTGACAAGGGGAGGAGCAGACGCCACCGTGGCCACACTCGACATGACCCCGGGTGCGCAGATACCCCGGACCGACACCGGCCCGCAGACGGCCGTCACCCAGGCGCTCTCCTCCGCCGCCTACCGCGACGGCGAGATCGGCAAGTTCGTCACCGACGTCACCGACGCCAAGGAGAAGAAGGGCCGCTTCGCGCTCTTCCGCCCCAACCTCGGCGAGGCGTTCAGCAAGGCCCTGATCTCCCGCGCCCTCGGCGGCGACCGCAAGCCCCTCGTCCCCTCCTTCGGCGTCGACACCCGCCAGGTCGTCGAGCACTGCCTGGCCGCCGAGGAACTCCGGCACGCCCGCGACCGGCAGCTCAGCACCGTCAGCGTCGTCACCGGCCTGCTCTTCCTCCCCGGCACCCTGATCTGGCTCGGCGCCTTCCAACTGCGCGCCTGGCTCAAGCGGGACAACGCCCGGGGAGCCGACACCTACGGCGCCCTCGCCCTGATCGCGGTCGCCGTCCTGGCCGGCTACCTGGTGCTGTTCCCGCCGGCGGCCGGTCTGCTCGGCATCTACCTGCGGATCACCATGCTCGCCCCGGTGCTCGGCTGGTACCTCGCCCGCCGGATCGTCGAACGCTCCGCCACCGACCTCCGCACCCGCTGGCAGGCCCTGGTCGAGGGCAGCGCCGTCGCCGCCACCGTCGCCAAGGCCGTCCCCCGCGACGACTTGGACAAGAAGGCCAACGAGCTGCGCGACAAGCTCGGCCGGCTGGACGCCGAGCAGGAGACCAACGTCCACCACTACGCCGGCCCCAAGGGCATCCTCGGTGCCGGCCGCCGCTGGGGCGAGTGGCGCCTGGCCGACACCCTGCACCCCGCCGAGGGCCACGCCGACTTCCGGGCCTTCCACCCCTGGGACCTGGTCCGCCGGATCTCCGCCCACCTCAAGGGTCTCGGGGTCAGCCACGTCGCCAACAGCGGCATCCCCAACGTGGTCATCAAGCAGTGGGCGGTCTTCGACGTCAGCGAGGGCGCCGACGAGATCAGCCGCCCCGGCGGCGCCGACATGGACGGCGAGCGGATGCGCGACTTCGCCGTCCAGAGCCTCGCCGACAAGCAGACCTTCCCCGGCGGACCCCGGCACTACCTGGCCACCCAGTTCATCACCCACGACGGCAAGTTGATCATCACCTTCACCGTCACGGTGACCCTGCTCGCCAACGTGCTCAGCATCTCGGTGGCCGGCTACGCGCTCGGCCCGGTCAAGGGCGTCTTCTTCGACAAGCCCAAGGACAAGGAGAAGTCGGTCGCCAAGACGGTGAAGTTCTGGGAGGAGCGCACCGTCAAGCTCCCCCTGATCGACAACGACGAGGTGGTCCGCCAGGCCGTCCGCGCCCCCTTCCACAAGATGCCCGGCCTGCTCGGCTGGCTCGGCGGCGGCCTCGGCCTGCCCGAGCCGTTCGGACTCCGGCACTCCTGGGTCGGCACCGCCTGGAACAACCGCTCCATGGTCGACAACGCCCTCAACGCCTCCGTCCCGGTGCTGAACGCGGTGCACACCGCCACCCTGGAGTTCCTCCAGGAGCACGACCTGGACGCGGACCGGTTCTTCAAGAACCGCACCTCGATCATCAAGTCCGAGGCGCAGGGCAGCCGCCCGTACAAGGTCGACGAGTTCAGCGCCGACTGACCGGGAACGACGCGCGAAGAGGGGCCCGCCACCGAACTCCTCGGTGGCGGGCCCCTCTTCGCGCGTCCGGCCGGCTCAGTCCTGCGACCAGGCCTCGGCCAGCATCTTGCGGGTGTCCGCCAGCAGCTGCGGCAGCACCTTGGTGTGGCCGACCACCGGCATGAAGTTGGTGTCCCCGCCCCAGCGCGGCACCACGTGCTGGTGCAGGTGCGCGGCGATCCCGGCCCCGGCCGCCGCGCCCTGGTTCATCCCGATGTTGAACCCGTGCGCCCCCGAGGCGGCGCGCAGCGCGGTCATCGCCTTCTTGGTGAAGTCCGCCAGCTCGGCCGTCTCCGCCCCGTCGAGGTCGGTGTAGTCGGCCACGTGCCGGTACGGGACCACCATCAGGTGCCCGCCGTTGTACGGGTAGAGGTTCAGCACCGCGAACACGGCGCTCCCCCGGGCGATGACCAGCCCCTCCTCGTCGCTCAGCGACGGGATCGAGCAGAACGGACAACCGTCGTCCGGAGCCGGGCCGGTGGGCTTGTTCTCACCCTGGATGTACGCCATCCGATGGGGGGTCCACAGGCGCCGGAAGCCGTCCGGCTCACCGACACCCCGCTGCAGTTCCGGCTCAGTCGTCATGCTGATCAGCATATTCGCCCGAAGGTGCTTGCAAAGCCGCGCGGGGCAGACTCTTGAAGAGCCTGCCCCGCGCGTCAACGGTCCGACTACGGCGTCACACCTGGATGCGGTTCTTCACCGCGTCCACGATCTCGGCCACGGCGTCCGCGACCGGCACGCCGTTCTTCTGCTCGCCGTTGCGGTAGCGGAAGGACACCGCGCCCGCCTCGACGTCGTCGTTGCCCGCGATGAGCATGAACGGGACCTTGGTCTTCTGGGCGTTGCGGATCTTCTTCTGCATGCGGTCGTCCGAGGTGTCCACCTCGACCCGGATCCCGTGCTTCTTGAGCTCCGCCGCGACCTCCAGCAGGTACGGCACGTGCTCGTCGGTGATCGGGATGCCGGTCACGGTGACCGGGGCCAGCCACGGCGGCATGGCGCCGGCGTAGTGCTCCAGCAGCACCGCGAAGAAGCGCTCGATCGAACCGAACAGCGCGCGGTGGATCATGACCGGCCGCTGGCGCGAGCCGTCCGCCGCGGTGTACTCCAGGTCGAAGCGCTCCGGCAGGTTGAAGTCGAGCTGGATGGTCGACATCTGCCAGGTACGGCCGATGGCGTCCTTCGCCTGCACCGAGATCTTCGGCCCGTAGAACGCCGCGCCGCCCGGGTCCGGAACCAGCGGCAGACCCTGCTTCTCGGCCACGGCGGCGAGGACGCGGGTGGCCTCCTCCCAGGTCTCGTCGCTGCCGACGAACTTCTCCTCGTCCTTCGTCGACAGCTCCAGGTAGAAGTCGGTCAGACCGTAGTCACGCAGGAGGTTGAGCACGAAGGTCAGCGTGGAGTCGAGCTCCTCCGCCATCTGCTCGCGGGTGCAGTAGATGTGGGCGTCGTCCTGGGTGAAACCGCGGGCCCGGGTCAGGCCGTGCACCACACCCGACTTCTCGTAGCGGTACACCGTCCCGAACTCGAAGAGGCGCAGCGGCAGTTCACGGTACGAGCGGCCGCGCGCGTCGAAGATCAGGTTGTGCATCGGGCAGTTCATCGGCTTGAGGTAGTAGTCCACGCCCTCGTCGAGCTGCATGGGCGGGTACATGCCGTCCGCGTACCAGTCGAGGTGGCCGCTCTTCTCGAAGAGCTTCCCCTTGGTGGCGTGCGGGGTGTAGACGAACTCGTAGCCCTCTTCCTCGTGCCGCTTGCGCGAGTAGTCCTCCATCGCGCGGCGGATGATGCCGCCCTTGGGGTGGAAGACGGCGAGGCCGGAGCCGATCTCCTCGGGGATGGAGAAGAGGTCGAGCTCGTTGCCGAGCTTGCGGTGGTCGCGCTTCTCGGCCTCGACCAGGAAGTCGAGGTGGGCCTTGAGCTCGTCCTTGGTCGGCCAGGCGGTCCCGTAGATGCGCTGGAGCATCGGGTTCTTCTCGCTGCCGCGCCAGTAGGCGGCGGCGTTGCGCATCAGCTTGAACGCCGGGATGTGGCGGGTGCTGGGCAGGTGCGGGCCGCGGCAGAGGTCGCCCCAGCACTGCTCGCCGCTCTTGGCGTCCAGGTTGTCGTAGATGGTGAGCTCGCCGGCGCCGACCTCGACGTCAGCGCCCTCGCCGGCGGTGGCGGCGGAGCCCTTGAGGCCGATCAGCTCCAGCTTGTACGGCTCGGCGGCCAGCTCCTCGGCGGCGGCCTCGTCGGTGACCACGCGGCGGGAGAACTTCTGCCCGCGCTTGATGATCTCCTGCATCTTCTTCTCGATGGCCTTGAGGTCATCGGGGTGGAAGGGCTTCTCGACGTCGAAGTCGTAGTAGAAGCCGTCCTTGACCGGCGGGCCGATGCCGAGCTTGGCCTCCGGGTAGAGCTGCTGCACGGCCTGGGCCATGACGTGCGCGGTGGAGTGGCGCAGGATGTCCAGGCCGTCCTTGCTGCCGATCGCGACCGGCTCGACCTCGTCGCCGTCCTGGACGGCGTACGCGAGGTCCTTGAGCTGGCCGCCGACGCGGGCGGCGATGATCGAGCGGTCGTCGGCGAAGAGCTCGGCGGCCGTAGTGCCCGTGGTCACCACGCGCTCTTCCCGATCGGGTTCGCGGTTGATGATTACCCGGACGTCCGTCACCGGTCTCTCCTGACGTGCTGGATTCAGAGGACGCAACACAGCGCTGCGCGTGACGATGGTACCGAGAGCACCAACCGCACCGCGCACTCAGGACCTCTCTCCTCCCTCCTGGAGCCCCTTGAGCAGCCGTTCCCGGTCGTCGTCCGCCCAACCGCACAGCTCGAGGCCGTGCGGCCGGATCAGCCGGCGGAAGCCGTCCCGCCCTTCCAGGCGGCCGGAGAGCCGGACCGGGACGCCGGTGAGGTGGGCCTCGGCGGCGAGCCGGTAGTCGGGGTCGGGCAGCCTGGCCTTGAGTTCGCGGACCTCGGCGCCGCCGAGCACCCGGAGCCGTACCGAGCCCGGTCCGGCGGGGTCGGCGCGCTTGAGCCGGACGACCACACCGACGACGGTGACGTCGACGGCGGGCTCGATCCGCTCCAGCAGTTCGGCGGCCTCGGCGAGGGCGGGCAGGTCCCCGGGGGAGAAGTCGAGGTCGATCCGGCGGTCGCCGAAGCCGCCCGGGGTGCCGGCGGCGGGCGACCAGGCGACGGTGAGCCGGGCGGCGGTGGCGCCGCGGACGAGGTCCTCGACGGACCGGACGAGTTCCCGGCTGACCCCGGAGCGGACGGCGTTCTCGAAGGCCTCGGGCCCGCCGCTGACCCGGCGGTAGTCGACGGCGTCGCGCAGCGCCTCCAGGGCGCGGACCAGGGTGGTGACGGCGGTGCGGCCCTCGGGCGCGGGGGTGTAGGCGGTGAGGGCGGCGCCCTGGTCGACGACGCCCTGTTCGACCAGGAGGACGCGGTCCAGGAACTCCCCGGCGAGGCCGTCCAGCCGGGCACCGAAGTAGCCGGCGGTGGTCCGGCCGGCCTTGGCCCCGGCGGCGAGCATCGAGCGCGCGGCCCGCTGGAGCCGTTCGGCGTCGTCCCAGGGGGCGGCGTCGGCGGGGCCGGGGAGTTCGCGGCGCCAGTTGAGTTCGTCGCCGGGGACGACGAGGGCGAGGAGGATCGAGCGGGCGGAGGGGGTGCGGGAGCGGGAGAGCGCGGTGACGGCGTCGGTGAGGAGGTCGACGGCGTCGTCGAAGCCGTCGCCGGTGGGGACGAGGAGGCTGGTGCCGGGTTCGCCGTCCGGCGGGGTCCAGCGGCCGTACCGGGTGGTGGGGCCGCCGCGCCGCACCCAGCCGTGCCGGGCGAGCAGGGTGGCGAACACCGCGGGGTCGACGGTGGCCGGGTCGGGCAGGGCCCGGGCTCGGTCCTCCGGTCCGTGCGGCAGGGTCATGGGCGTGCTTCCTCGCTGCCGGGGCCGGGCCGTCACGGGCTGCCGCCCGCGCCGACCCGGGCCATGATGTCGCAGAGCGCGCGGTCGTCGAAGACCTTGCCGGTGGGCACCCGGACGTTGGTGCGCCGCTTCCCGGTGACGGGGTGGCCGGCCAGGTTGACCCAGTAACAGCAGTGCCGCAGTTCGAGGGCGTCCGGGCGGGCCCGGAGCCAGTGGTCGACCCGGCGCGGCAGCAGCATCACGACCAGGATCCGCGGGACGGCGACCCGGGCACGGGCGAGCTTGCGCAGGTGGTCGTTGTCCAGGGTGAAGCTGAAAAACGGCCCGGCCGGACCGGGCGCGATCTGCTGGGTCGCCTTGAGCTGGATCTTGATGGTGACCTCGTCGTCCACGTCGTGCTCCCGGGAGCCGTGGCTGACCTGCCAGTCGATGCCGTTGTCCGGGAACGGCTGGGAGAGCGAGCAGCCGGCCGCCGCGGCGACCGCGTGCAGGTAGCCGACCTGCAGCGTCTCCATGCAGGCGGTGACCGCGAGGTTCCCCCTGAGTGTGGTCGCCGCTCCGTCGGGCTGCGGCTGTGTCAGTGCCATCGCCCCGTGGCCTCCCCCGGCTCCGGGCCCGTCCGGGCCGAGCGGCCCAGTGGCAGGATCCCCGGTCGCAGCTGGGCCAAACGGGTTGAGCGACCGTCAGAACCGGGTATCACCAGGGCGCGGAACGCACGCCTGAGGGGCAGTCATGCAGCAGCACTGGTACACCGGCCCACTCGCTTCCTTCGACACCGAGACGACCGGCGTGGACGTGGAGTCCGACCGCATCGTCTCCGCCGCCCTGGTCGTCCAACTCACCCCGGGCGCACCGGCGCAGACCACCACCTGGCTCGCCGATCCGGGCGTGCCGATCCCGGACGGGGCCCGGGCGGTGCACGGCATCACCGACGAGCAGGTCCGGACGTACGGCCGCCCGGCCCGCACGGTGGTGGCCGAGGTCACCCGCGCGCTGGCGGCCCAGGCGCTGGCCGGCCGCCCGGTGGTGGTGATGAACGCCCCCTACGACCTGACCCTGCTGGACCGGGAGTTGCGGCGCCACCACGGCCTCCCGCTGAGCACCGGGCTGGCCGGGGCGGGCCTGGTGGTGCTGGATCCGCGGGTGCTGGACAAGCACGTGGACCGCTACCGCAAGGGCCGGCGGACGCTGACCGACCTGTGCGCCCACTACGGGGTGGACCTCGCCGGGGCACACGACGCGGCGGCGGACGCGACGGCGGCCCTGTCGTTGATCCGGCGAATAGGCGCCCGCTATCCGGCGGCGCTCGGCGGACTGACGGCGGCGGAGCTGCACCTGCGGCAGGCGGTCTGGCACGCGGCGCAGGCCCGGGGGCTGCAGGCCTGGTTCGACAGCTCGGGAACGCCGGAGCGGGTGGACCTGTCGTGGCCGCTGCGGCCGGCCCGGTGCGTCTGCGGTCGTCGGCTGGAGCCGGAGCACGGGTGCCGGGCGGCGGCGTGACCGGTCCGGAACGCGCCGCAGGCCCTGACCGGTTTCCTGGTCAGGGCCTGCCTGCTGTCCGGTGGGCGATACTGGGATCGAACCAGTGACCCCTTCGGTGTGAACGAAGTGCTCTCCCGCTGAGCTAATCGCCCGGGCAACGAGAAGAACTGTAGCACCATTCGGGGGCGGTCGTACAACTCGCTCTTCCGGGGTACGGCCGACGCATCCACAGAACTCGCGCTCCGCACGGAAGATGACTGGCCCTCAGCCGGATTCGGTACCGGCTCTTCGGATGGATTCCGGAAATACATGTGAGGCCCAGTCGATAATCGACTGGGCCTCACATATCACAATGCATTCCGGTGGGCGATACTGGGATCGAACCAGTGACCCCTTCGGTGTGAACGAAGTGCTCTCCCGCTGAGCTAATCGCCCGGGTGCAGGGAAAACATTACCGCATCCCGGAGGGTGCTCCGAACACCCCGCCCGCCGGCCGCCCCGCCCCGGACCCCTGGGCCGGAGCCCTCCCCGCCGCCCGTCCCGCCCCTCCCGCCCCCTCCCGCCCGCGCGCACGACTCGTCGGGCCCGGCCCCACCACCCGCTCCCCTGTTCCCGGCCCGCCCGTCACTCCGACGGGCCGCGTACACGTCGATCCGGAATCCGACCGAGAAGAACCACCGGTAATGCCCCGGGCGGGTACTCCGGGGCGATTCCGCAATGCGCCGTAAGGGGTACGACTCGCGCCCGAATCGGGACAGAGGGGTTTACATCGGTCTTGGGGGTGGGATGGTCCGTTCGCCGACGTGCGATTCCCCGAGCGCACACTGAGCGAAAGGCCATGGCGCTTATGAACACCACGGTCAGCTGCGAGCTGCACCTGCGCCTCATCGTGTCCAGCGAGTCCTCACTGCCCGTCCCCGCGGGCCTGCGCTACGACACCGCCGACCCCTACGCCGTGCACGCCACGTTCCACACGGGCGCCGACGAGACCGTGGAGTGGGTGTTCGCCCGAGATCTCCTCGCGGAGGGGCTGCACCGACCCACCGGTACCGGCGACGTCCGGGTGTGGCCGTCGCGCAGCCACGGGCAAGGGGTGGTCTGCATCGCCCTGAGCTCTCCGGAAGGAGAAGCCCTGCTGGAGGCCCCGGCCCGCGCGCTTGAGTCGTTCCTCAAGCGGACGGACGCCGCGGTGCCCCCCGGCACCGAACACCGTCACTTCGACCTCGACCGGGAGCTGTCCCACATCCTCGCCGAAAGCTGACCCCGACCGGAGGCGGTCCAGCCCCGCTGTCGGCGGGGCCGTACTTCCTGCCGTCACCGCTGCCGTCCTACTCGGGGGCACGGCAGCGGACTCAGCCGCGCACCACGCGGTCTCGGGGCCGGTGAACGGCCCGCTCCCACCGGAGCGGGACCACAGCACCGCAGGCGCCCAGGACCCAGGGAGAAAAAACCACCCCCACGGGGGTTTGTGCCAACTGGAGGAAAAACACCTTTTCGGGGGGGCAGGGGGTGGCCTCCGGGGAGGGG
>NZ_JBVIWC010000009.1:126669-132515 GCF_055594965.1 Kitasatospora sp. NPDC040550
CACCGCTCCCCCCCCCCCCCCCCCCCCCCCCCCTCCCCCCCCCCCCCTCCTCCCCCCCCCTCCCCCCCCCCCTCCCCCCCCCCGCCACCGTCGTGTCCGGGGGCCGCGGCGGCTCCTCCGGGGCGCGGGGCGAGGGGCTCGGCAGGGGCGCAGACGCCCGGGCCGCACCCAGACCGGGACACTCCACCGGAATCCGTACAGGCCTTCGAAAGAACGCGCCGCCCTTATGCCGCAAGGGCCGGTATGGTCTGGGGTAACCGTGGACGCGGGGTACCGGAGTCCCCCTGCGCGAGGAGTCCCAACGTGCTGATCACCCATGACACCGAGTGCGCGCTGAGCATCCTCGTGGATCTGCTCAACACCGCACCCGAGGTGTGCGGCGACGAGCGACTGCCGGACGTCGCCGCGCTGGACGCCTTCGTGGGCCGCCAGGAGATCAGCGAGATCGACTCGCTGACCGAGGACGACCTGCGCCAGGTGCAGGAGCTGCGCACCCGGCTGCGCGAGGTGTTCTGGACGGAGTCCACCGAAGCGGCCGCCGAGCTGGTCAACGCGATCGTCGCGGCCGCCGGGACGACGCCCCGGCTGGTCAACCACGACCACCACGACTGGCACATCCACTACTTCGCCCCGCACGCCGCGCTCGGCCCGCACCTCGCGGCGGAGCTCGGCATGGCGCTGGCCTTCATCCTGATGGCGGGCGAGCGGGAGCGGCTGCGCCGGTGCGAGGCGCCGGACTGCGCGCGGGTCTTCGTGGACCTCTCCCGGAACCGCTCCCGGCGCTACTGCGACAGCCGCACCTGCGGGAACCGGCTGCACGTCGCCGCCTACCGGGCGCGGCAGCGGTCGGCGGAGGCCGTCGCCCCCGCCTGACCGGCGCCGCACCTCCCGCCCGGTTCAGATGCCGCGCTTGCGGAGGATCTCCTCGATGTCGGCGAAGTCGCCGAGGCCGTCGTCCTGCTTGCCCGTCTGCTGCTTGCCGGACGCCTTCGGGGCGTTCGACGCCTTGGGCGCCTGGGCCACCGCCGGGCGCTCCGGGGCGGCTGCGGCCGCGGCCGGACGCTCTGCGGCGGACTCCACCTCGCCGCGCCGGCCCGGCCAGCGGCTGGCGAACAGCAGCGCGGCGGAGACCCCGAGCAGCACCAGGCCCGTCCACACCCGGGGGTCGAAGACCAGCTTGGCCGCCCAGTCGGCGAACTCCCGGCCGATCGTGCTCGCCAGCGGGAACAGTCCGGTCAGGTAGAGCCCGGCGGGCAGCAGGGCGACCGCGAACCAGCGGGTCGCCGAGCGCAAGCGCCGCCGCCGGGCGCGCAGGCCCGCGACGGCCACGCCGCCGGCCGTGAGGAGGAAACTGATCACCGCGGTCAGCACGGGTGTGCCCCTTCGCTTCCGGTGGTCCTGGACATCGGTGCCTCCCTCTCGGTCCGCCCTCGGGCGCACCGCCGGGCGGGGGCGGGCACCCACTAGTGGAACACTGGGGGAATGATCGATGGTTCCCTCCCCCGCCTCGAGTTCTGGTGCGACCTCCAGTGCCCGGACTGCCGCACCGCCCTGGACGACGTACGGGCGCTGCGCGCGCAGTACGGCGACGCGCTGTCCGTCGAGCTGCGGCACTTCCCGCTGGAGAAGCACAAGCACGCCTACGCCGCGGCGGAGGCGGCCGAGGAGGCGTTCGCCCAGGGGCTGGGGTGGCCGTTCGTGGAGGCGCTGCTGGCCCGGGTCGAGGAGCTGGACGCCCGGGGGCAGCAGGTGCTGCTGGAGGTGGCCCGGGAGGTCGGGGTGGACGTCGAGGAGGTCGACACCGCGCTGGTCGACGGCCGGCACATGCTGATCGTGGACTCCGACCAGGCCGAGGGCAAGGCGATCGGGGTCACCGGGACGCCGACGTACGTGATCGGCCGCGAGCGGTTGGACGGCGGGAAGAGCCAGGACGGGCTGCGCGAGCGGATCGTCGCCGCCATCGAAGCGGCGAAGGCCTCCTGACGTACCTGATGCCCCGCTGGCCTGACGCTGCGTCAACTGCTCACAGTGGCTTGCCGTAACAGCGGTTGACGACCCGGTAGCCGAGCGAGGCGTAGAGCCGGAGGGCGGCCTGGTTGCCGGAGAAGACGTTCAGGCCGAGTTCGCGCACTCCGGCGGCCAGGCACTCCCGCTCGGCGAGCAGCATCAGGGTGCGGCCGTGGCCCCGGCCGCGGTGGGCCCGGTCCACCTCGACCACCATGACCCAGGCGAGCGGGGTGCCGTCCGGCAGGTCGCGCAGGCGGAGGTTCACCCAGAGCGAGCCGAGCGGCTCGGCGCCGTCCGGGCCGTGCAGCCGGCGCAGGGCGACGCCGGGGGTCCCGGCCCCCTGCTGGAGGACGTTGCGGTGGTCCAGGCGTGATTTGGCCAGGGCCTGCTCCTCGGTGAGGCCGGAGTCCCGCAGGGACCGGACGTACTCCCGCGCGGCCCGGTCGATCCAGGCCGGGAACTCCGCTGCGTCGATCGGGCGGGCGGTGACACCGGCGGGCAGCGGCGGGGCGGCGGTCAGGCTCTTGCCCAGGTTCCGCATCCGCTCGGTGTAGCCGAGGGCGGCGACGAGCCCCCGGGCGATCGGGGCGGACTCGGGGACGGCGACGTCGACCCGGGTGCAGCCCCAGGCGCGCAGCACCTCCTCCGCGGCCAGGGCGCCGAAGGTGCCGCGGCCCCGGCCGCGGCCCTCCGTGATCTCCAACTCCGCTATCTCGCCCCAGAGTTCACTGTCGTGGCGGGCGGAGGTGGTGCGCAGGGCGCCGACCTGGTGGCCGTTCGCGAGGATCCGCCAGCGTCTGGTGCGACCGCCGGCGGTGGTGGGTGTCTCCGGGCCCTCGGGGCGCAGCGTGGTGGTCATGTGGTGGTCCCTTCCCCTCGCCGGGAAGGTTATCCGCGCCGCCCGGGGCGTCCGCCCGAGGTTTCCCCGGCCCGGGATCAGGGGTCGAGGTCGTCGCCGCTGCGCTCGGTGAAGACGGTCATGGCCTTGGCGGTGACCGGGCCGGTGCCGGGCAGCCGGCGGTCGTCGACGCGGGTGACGGCCTGGACGTCGCGGGTGGTGGAGGTCAGGAAGATCTCCTCGGCCTCCTCGAGGGCGCCGAGCGGGAGGTCGGCCTCCTCCGCGCCGCACCAGTCGATGACCAGCTGCCGGGTAATGCCGGCCAGGCAGCCGGAGGCGAGCGGCGGGGTGAGCAGGCGGCCGCCGAGGACCACGAAGACGTTGGAGCCGGTGCCCTCGCAGAGTCGGCCCGCGGTGTTCGCGAACAGGGCCTCGGAGGCGCCGGTGCGGTGGGCGGCGGCGAGGGCGACCACGTTCTCGGCGTACGAGGTGGTCTTGAGGCCGGCGACGGCGCTGTGCTCGTTGCGGCGCCAGGGGACGACGGCGACGGCGGTCTCGTCGGGGCGGGGGCCGATGGCGTTGAAGGCGACCACCAGGGTGGGGCCGGTGGTGCCGCGCTCCGAGCTGAGCGGGCCGTTCCCGCCGGTGTAGGTGACGCGCAGGCGGCCGAGCGGAGCCGGGTTGGCGGCGAGGACCTGTGCGCAGGCCTCGCGGACCACGGCGTGGTCGGGGTCGGGCAGGCCGAGACCGCGGGCGGAGCGGGTGAGCCGGTCGAGGTGGCGGGTGACCGCGAAGGCCCGGCCGTCGACGGACTTCATGGTCTCGAAAACGCCGTCGCCGGTGGTGAGGCCGTGGTCGAGGACCGAGACGGCGGCGTCGGCGGAGTCGACCAGGGTTCCGTTGACCCAGCTCGTGGTGCGGGTGTTCATCGAGGGCTGCTCCTAGACACGGTTCCTAGACACGGTGCGGCTCGGGGGCGGTGTCGATGCCGGGCTCGCTGCCCGACGCTATCGCGACGAGTCGGGCGGCCTTGAGCTCGGTTTCCGCCCACTCGCGTTCGGGGTCGGAGCCCCAGGTGATGCCGGCGCCGGTGCCGAAGCGCAGCACGGGCACCCGCGGGTCCTGCCGGTCGAGCCAGAAGGTGCGGATGCCGACGGCGAGTTCGCCCTCGGCGCGGTCGGCGTCGACCCAGCCGACCGCGCCGCAGTAGGGGCCGCGGGGGGCGGTCTCCAGGGCGTCGATGATCCGCAGGGCGCTGGACTTGGGGGCGCCGGTGACCGAGCCGGGCGGGAAGGTCGCGTCGAGCAGTTCGGGCCAGCCGGCGCCGTCGCGCAGGGTGCCCGCGACGGTGGAGACCAGGTGGACCAGGCCGGGGTGCTTCTCGACGACGCAGAGGTCGGGGACGGTGACGGTGCCGGTCCCGCAGACCCGGCCGAGGTCGTTGCGGACCAGGTCGACGATCATCACGTTCTCGGCGTGGTCCTTGTCGAGGAGGTCGTCCTCGGTGCGGCCGGTGCCCTTGATCGGGCCGGAGGAGACGGTGCGCCCGGTGCGGTGCAGGTAGAGCTCCGGGGAGGCGGTGGCGATCTCGACGCCGTGGTCGGGCAGTCGGACGGTCCCGGCGTAGGGGGCGGGGTTGCCGCGGGCGAGGAGGCCGGTGAGGGCGTCGATGTCACTGCGGTCGGGGTCGGGCAGCGGGGCGGAGAGCACCCGGCAGAGGTTGGCCTGGTAGACCTCGCCGGCGGCTATGTGCGCGCGGATGCGGCGTACGCCCGCCGTGTAGGCGGCGCGGTCCAGGGAGCTGTGCCAGCTGCCGGCGTCCGGGCCGTGCCAGCCGGCGCCGGAGGGCGGGGCGGGCGCGGGGCAGACCTCGTCGAAGCGGGCGCAGGTCAGTCGGCCCTCGAAGTCGTAGGCGACGGCCCAGTAGCCGGAGGATTCGAGCGCGGCCGGGTCCGAGGTGACGTCGCGCAGTCCGGTGGCCAGGCGGCCGCCGAAGCGGGCGAGCGGGGTGCGGGGGTCGGGCTGGCCGGACACGGTTCTCCTGCGCGGTGGTGCTGGGGGTGGCGGTGCTTGAAGTGTAGGTCGGGGGGCGTGCCCCGGGTCGGGTCCGAGCCCCCCGCGCCCCCGCGTACGAGCAGCTGGGTGCGTCGCGCCGGTGTGCGCCGGGTGGCCTGCGGATGATCGTCCGGGAGCGCCGCAGGTGGTGACCGGTGACCGGCCGGGAGGGCTGACGGAACGGCACTCCGCCGGCATCCCCTCGGCACGCTGCGGGAACGGATTTTTAGCTGGCCCGGGAATCCGCTAGAGTTCAACACGTCGCCAGGGAGCGCAGCCGAGGAAAAGCGGTGAAGGTCCCGGGGAGACAGGCGGACGTGGCTCAGTTGGTAGAGCATCACCTTGCCAAGGTGAGGGTCGCGAGTTCGAATCTCGTCGTCCGCTCGATGGAGAACAGTGTAAGGTCGTTCTTCATGTGTTGCCTGGTGGAGTGGCCGAGAGGCGAGGCAACGGCCTGCAAAGCCGTGTACACGGGTTCAAATCCCGTCTCCACCTCCAAGGGGTTCCCCCGGTTCTGCCGGGAGACCTCCCCGCGCGATTAGCTCAGCGGGAGAGCACTACCTTGACACGGTAGGGGTCACTGGTTCAATCCCAGTATCGCGCACGTCGGACCTCACGGGGTTCGCTGTGGGAACGCCTCATCAGGCGCGATTAGCTCAGCGGGAGAGCACTACCTTGACACGGTAGGGGTCACTGGTTCAATCCCAGTATCGCGCACAGTAACGAGCCCTTCGAGGCTCGCTGCACAACCGCCACACCAGGCGCGATTAGCTCAGCGGGAGAGCACTACCTTGACACGGTAGGGGTCACTGGTTCAATCCCAGTATCGCGCACAGTAACGAGCCCATCGGGGCTCGCTGCACAACCGCCACACCAGGCGCGATTAGCTCAGCGGGAGAGCACTACCTTGACACGGTAGGGGTCACTGGTTCAATCCCAGTATCGC
>NZ_JBVIWC010000009.1:132615-193987 GCF_055594965.1 Kitasatospora sp. NPDC040550
GCACAGTAACGGCCGAGGCCGCGATCCGTCAGGGTCGCGGCCTCGGCCTTTTGTGTCCGGGGAAGTGGGCGGAGAAGAGCCGCGTACGGTCGCCCTCACCGACGTCCGTACGCGGCGTCTCCGCCTGCCGGGGTGCTCTGCGGACCGCTCTCGCCCGTCCGCGTGTCATCGCGGCCTGCGGCCTCCCCGGCGGCACTGCTCCCCGTCCCCAGGGGAACAGTGCCCGTTCTGGTGTTTTCCTGCCGGCCTCGCCGGCGACGCCGTCTCCCTCAGCGGCCGATCAGATCGGCCAGGGCCTCGGCCTGGTTCGCCATCTGCTCCCACCCCCCGAACAGCATCACCAGCAGCACGGCGCACGGCAGGGCCATGGCCAGCGCGACGGCGGGGTGCCGGGTGGGCCGCTCGGCGGACTGGGGCTGGATGAAGGGCGGTCGACGCCGGCGGGTGGTTCCCGTCTGCTGCGATGCCATGGCCCTGCTCCTGATCCGGTCGAGTTGGCGCGGTGGACGGCTTACCTCGGGGGACGAGCTCCCCGTCCACCGCTGGACACAACGCTATTGGCCGGAGGGCCTTCCGGGCGTCATGCCGTCGTACTGTTCCTCGGGCATCCCGGAGGATGACGCTCAGACTCGAGGCGTACTACCGGAGGGGGAGGAAGGTCTCGCACCGCCCCCGGGGGAACCCTGAGGGGCAACCCCGAGAAACGATTCGGCACCCCTGTGACCTGCTGCTCAGCTCAAGATCGGACAATCGCACGGCGGCTTGAGGTGTTGCGTATCAGCACACCGCAGCAGGCAGTCCGTAAGCTGTGCCGGACAGGAACTGACGATGCCCCAACCGACGGGGCCTCACCCACGGGCTGACGGGGAACGAGACATGGCGATGATGCGGCTGAGGCGTGAGGACCCCCGCATCGTCGGGCCGTACCGCCTGCACCGGCGACTGGGAGCCGGCGGCATGGGCGTGGTCTACCTCGGCTCCGACCGCCGCGGCCAGCGCGTCGCCCTCAAGCTCATCCGCGCCGAACTCGCCGAGGACCAGGAGTTCCGCACCCGCTTCGCCCGCGAGATCGCCGCCGCCTCCAGGATCCGGGGCGGCTGCACCGCCCGGGTCGTCGGCTCCGACATCGAGGCCGACCGCCCCTGGCTGGCCACCGCCTACGTCCCCGGCCCCTCCCTCTACAAGCGGGTCGGCGACGAAGGGCCGCTGAGCTGGCCCGAAGCCGCCCGGATCGGCGCCGCCCTGGCCGACGGGCTGGTCAAGGTGCACGAGGCCGGGGTCGTCCACCGCGACCTCAAGCCCTCCAACATCCTGCTCTCCCCGCGCGGCCCCCGGATCATCGACTTCGGCATCGCCTGGTCGCGCGGCGCCAGCACCCTCACCCACGTCGGCACCGCCGTCGGCTCCCCCGGCTTCCTCGCCCCCGAACAGGTCCGCGGCGTCGCCGTCACCCCGGCCACCGACGTCTTCGCCTTCGGCGCCACCCTCGCGTACGCGCTCACCGGGGACACCCCGTTCGGCTCCGGGGCGTCCTCCGAAGTGATGCTCTACCGGGTCGTCCACGAGGAACCCGACCTGTCGGACGTCCCCCCGCAGCTCGCCCCGCTCATCCGGGCCTGCCTCGCCAAGGAACCCGCCGAACGGCCCGGCGCGGCCGCCCTGCACGAGCGGCTCAGCGAACTGGCGGCCCGCGGCACGACCACCCCCGGCGGGCGCGCGGTCAGACGGGGCACGGCCGCCGCCGCACCCGCCGGTGCGACACGGGCGCCGCAGGCCCCTCAGCCCCCCCAGCAGGAGGACGGGCGGCAGGGCGTACCCGGCCCCGGGCGCTCCCCCGAACCCGCGGCACCGGCCGCGCGGGCCCGGGCCGGTGCGGGCCGGCCGGGCGGACAGGCGCCCGCGGGCTCCGCGCGGCGCCCGCACGGTGCCCCGCTCCCCCGGCCCGAGGCCACGCCCGTCACCCGCCAGCTACGGGACCGCTCGCAGACCCCGCCGCCGGCCCGGCCCCGCCCCCGGGACCGGCAGCACACCCCCGCACCCGGCGGACGGCCCGGCACGGCGCGGCAGCGGTTGCTGCGGCAGCGACTGGTCGTCTTCGTCACCGTCACCATCGGCGTCGCGCTGGCCATCGCGGCGGCACAGGGCTGCGAGAACCGGAGCAACCAGGGGGCGCGGCCGGTGGTCGGGCAGAGTGCGACGGCCGGCACCGGTGGCGGTGGCGGGCGTGGCGGCGAACTGGCCGTGCCCGGGACTTCCGTGGACGTCGCGCCGCAGGCCTCGGCGACCCCGCTCCCGGCCGCCGCGCGCGGCACCGCGGACAGTGCGTTGGCGCCCGCGCAGGGGCCCGGGCCCGTGGTGGACTGGCCCAACCGCAGCTACCCCGACGGGGCCGGCGGGCCCGCCGTCACCTTGAAGGACGGACGCTCGGTCGGCGGCGGGCCGCAGGTCGCGCTGAGCGCGGTCCTGCCCGCCCGGTACAAGGGGCAGCCGGCCGCGGTCGTGGTGCTGCGGCGAGTGGAGGGATCGGCACCGGTCGACCTCGTCCAGCTCTACACCTTCGCCGGGGACTCCCCCGTGGCCACCACCTCCCGCACCTCCACCGCCGACCCGCAGGCCACCGCCACCTGGCGCCTGGACGGCAGCGCCGTCGTCCGCGAGGAACGCGTGGCCGCCACCGGCGCGATCATCTCCACCCGCTACACCGCACGGGCCGACGGCACCCTCGACGAGTCCTGGCCCGGCGCCGGCGCCTCCGGCGGCACCGGCCTCACCACCCCTCCCCCGGCCGCCGCCCCGGCCCCGCCCACCGCCCCGACGGGCTGAGTCGGCCGGCCGGCACCAGAAGTCGGCCCGGCCGACCTCTGGCGCCTCGCCCTGTGCCAGCGGCACGAGGTGGACGGCGCGGCACAGACGGCGGGCACGTCGAGGTCGAGCACCGGAAGTCGGGCGGGGCAACCTCTGGTGGCGCCGGGGGTCAGGGGGTGGTGACGGCGTAGAAGGCCACGGCGGCGGCCGCGCCGACGTTGAGGGAGTCGATGCCGTGGGCCATGGGGATGCGGACCGGGTGGTGGGCGGCGGCGATGGCGCGGGGGGTGAGGCCGTCGCCTTCGGCGCCGAGGAGGAGGGCGGTCCTGGGGAGGGTGTGGGGGGCGAGGGTGGCGAGGTCGACGGCGGTGTCGGCGGGGGTGAGGGCGAGGAGGGTGAACCCGGCCTCGCGGACGGTGTCGAGGGCGGCCGGCCACGGGTCGAGGCGGGCGTACGGAACCGCGAAGACGGCGCCCATGGAGACCTTGACCGCGCGGCGGTACAGCGGGTCGGCGCAGTCGGGTGAGAGCAGGACGGCGTCCATGCCGAGGGCGGCGGCGCTGCGGAAGATGGCGCCGAGGTTGGTGTGGTCGACCAGGCCTTCGAGCACGGCGACCCGGCGGGCGCCGGTGAGCAGGTCGGCGGCGTCCGGGAGGGGCTTGCGCTCCATCGAGGCGAGGGCGCCGCGGTGCACGTGGTAGCCGGTGACCGCTTCGGCCAGGCCGGGTTCGACGACGTGGACCGGGGCGTCGGCCTCGGCGATGACGTCGGCCATCACGTCGAGCCACTTGGCGGTGAGCAGCATCGACCGCATCCGGTAGCCGGCCGCGAGGGCGCGGCGGATGACCTTCTCCCCCTCGGCGATGAACAGGCCCTCGGCGGGTTCGCGGCGACGGCGCAGTTCGACGTCGGTCAGGCCGGTGTAGTCGGCGAGGCGCGGGTCGGCCGGGTCGGTGATGGTGCTGGGTTCGGACACCCTGTGATCCTGCCAAGCCGGGGCGGGGAAGGCCAAACGGCGGAGGTGACGGGGTGGTCGTGGGCTACTCGGAGTGCAAATATGACGGTATGGCCCGAATTCCGGGCCGATCCTGGGCTCCGTCGGCCTCTGGTGCCACCGGCGACGCCGGCTCCCCCGGTGGGCGCCCACACGGTCGGCTAGAGCTGCCACGCGCGACGCGGTCGAGACCGGCCCGGCGCTGGTCGGTGGCCGGGCAGGTGTTCGCGCTGCAGATCCTGATCGTGCTGCTGCTGGTGGCGGGGGCCGCAGTGGCGCTGGTGGTGCAGTCGCACAACGACGCCGACCACGAAGCGAGCAACCGGTCCGTGGCGGTCGCCCAGGCCTTCGCCAACTCACCGGGCATGGTGGACGCGCTGCGCTCCCCCGATCCGACCGCGATCCTCCAGCCGAAGGCGCAGTCCGCGCGGATCTCCTCGGGCGTGGACTTCATCGTGGTGCTGAACAACCAGGGCATCCGCTACACCCACCCCAATCCGGCCCGGATCGGCCAGAAGTTCATCGGCACGTACGAGCCGGCGCTGCACGGCCAGGTGGTGACCCAGCACCTCACCGGCACGCTGGGGCCGCTGGTGCA
Source organism: Kitasatospora sp. NPDC040550 (assembly GCF_055594965.1). Lineage (NCBI taxonomy): Bacteria > Bacillati > Actinomycetota > Actinomycetes > Kitasatosporales > Streptomycetaceae > Kitasatospora > Kitasatospora sp. NPDC040550. Next base: position 137,013 of record NZ_JBVIWC010000009.1, read on the forward strand.
GGCGGTCGTCCCGGTGTACGCGCCGGACGGTGCGGTGGTCGGGCTGGTCTCGGCGGGGGTCACGCTGAGCCACGTGTCCACCGCGAGCGAGCGCCAGCTGCCGCTGGTGCTGGGGGCGGCGGCGGGCGCGATAGGGCTGGCCACCCTGGGGACGGCGTTGATCAGCCGGCGGCTGCGGCGGCAGACCCACGGGCTGGGCCCGGTCGAGATGACCCGGATGTACGAGCACCACGCGGCGGTGCTGCACGCGGTGCGCGAGGGCGTGATGATCGTCGGCGGGGACGGGCGGCTGTTGCTCTGCAACGACGAGGCGCGCCGGCTGCTGGACCTGCCGCCGGACGCCGAGGGCCGCCCGGTGACCGAGCTGGGCCTGGAGCCCGCGCCGCTGGAGCTGCTGACCGACGACCGGCCGGTGAGCGACGAAGTGGTGCTGGCCGGGGAGCGGCTGCTCGCGGTGAACGTCCGGCTGACCGACCGGGACGGCGGCCCGCCCGGCTGCGTCGCCACGCTGCGCGACTCCACCGAGCTGATGGCGCTGACCGGCCGGGCCGAGGGCGCGCAGCGGCGGCTGCGGCTGCTGTACGACGCCGGGGTGACGGTGGGCAGTTCGCTGGACGTGACCCGGACGGCGGAGGAGCTGGCGCAGGTCGCGGTGCCGCGGTTCGCGGACTTCGTCACGGTGGACCTGGCCGAGCAGGTGCTGGCGGGCGAGGAACCGCCGCCGGTCGGTGCGCTGGGCCGGATGCGCCGTACCGCGCTCGCCGGGATCAGGGACGACGCGCCGTTCCACCCGGTGGGGACGGTCCTGGAGGTGGTGCCGGCCACCCCGCTGGCCGGGGCGCTGCACAGCGGCGCGCCCGGGCTGGAACCGCGGCTGGCCGAGGCGCGGGACTGGCGGGAGCAGGACCCGGAGCGCTCGGCGCGGGTGCTGGCGTACGGGGTGCACTCGCTGGTGCGGGTGCCGCTGCGGGCGCGCGGGGTGCTGCTGGGGGTGGCCCGGTTCTGGCGGGCGGACCGGGCCGAGCCGTTCGAGCCGGAGGACCTGACGCTGGCCGAGGAGCTGGTGGCGCACGCGGCGGTGTGCATCGACAACGCCCGCCGCTACACCCGGGAGCACGCGATGGCGGTGACCCTGCAGCACAGCCTGCTGCCGCGGAGCCTGCCGGAGCAGAACGCGCTGGAGGTGGCGCACCGCTACCTGCCGGCCCAGGCCGGGGTGGGCGGGGACTGGTTCGACGTGATCCCGCTGCCGGGCGCGCGGGTGGCGCTGGTGGTCGGCGACGTGGTCGGGCACGGGCTGCACGCGGCGGCGACGATGGGGCGGCTGCGCACGGCGATCCACAACTTCTCGACGCTGGACCTGCCGCCGGACGAGTTGCTGGGCCACCTGGACGAACTGGTGAACCGGATCGACCAGGAGGAGGCGGGCGACGCCGGGAGCGCCGGTCTGACCGGGGCGACCTGCCTGTACGCGATCTACGACCCGGTGTCGCGGCGCTGCACCCTGGCCGGTGCCGGGCACCCGCCGCCGGCCGTGGTGGACCCGCAGGGCCGGGTGAGCTATCCGGAGCTGCCGACCGGGCCGCCGCTGGGACTGGCGGTGCTGCCGTTCGAGACGGTCGAGCTGGAGCTGGCCGAGGGCAGTCGGCTGGTGCTGTACACGGACGGGCTGGTGGAGGACCGCGAGCGGGACATCGACGAGGGCCTGGAGCTGCTGCGGACGACGCTGAGCGGGCCGTCGCGGACGCCCGAGCAGACCTGTGCGGACGTGCTCGGGGCGATGCTGCCGGCGCACCCGCAGGACGACATCGCGCTGCTGGTGGCGGAGACCAGGGTGCTGGCGCCGGACCGGGTCGCCCAGTGGGACGTGCCCGCCGACCCGGCGGCGGTGAGGGTGGTCCGGGCGCAGGTGGCCCGGCGGCTGGCGGACTGGGGGCTGGAGGAGCCGGCGTTCGTCACCGAGCTGATCCTGAGCGAGCTGGTGACCAACGCGATCCGGTACGGCTCCGGGCCGATCCGGGTGCGGCTGCTCCGCGACCGCTCGCTGATCTGCGAGGTGTCGGACGGCAGCAGCACTTCGCCGCACCTGCGGTACGCGGCGACCGAGGACGAGGGCGGGCGCGGGCTGTTCCTGGTGGCGCAGTTCGCGGACCGCTGGGGGACGCGCTACACGGCGACCGGGAAGGTCATCTGGACGGAGCAGCCGTTGGAGTAGGAAGTCGGACGGACCGACTTCCCACTCCGTGGGCTCGTTACCGCTGGAAGGCGGCGGCCAGGACGTTGACCACGTCGCCGACCACGATGACCGCCGGGGGCTTGACGCCCTCGGCCTCGACCACGGCGGCGACCGTGGCCAGGGTGGCGTCCACCCGGCGCTGGGCGGCGGTGGTGCCCTCCTGGACGATCGCGACCGGGGTGTCGGCCGGGCGGCCGTGCTCGACCAGCTTGGCGGCGATCGCGCCGATCTTGTCCACGGCCATCAGCAGCACCAGGGTGCCGCTCATGCCGGCGACGGCCGTCCAGTTGGTGACCGAGCGCGGGTCGTCCGGGCCGACGTGGCCGGAGACCACGGTGAACTCCTGGGTCAGGCCGCGGTGGGTGACCGGGATGCCGGCCGACTCCGGGACGCTGATCGAGCTGGAGATGCCGGGCACCACGGTGACCGGGATGCCGGCCTCGGCGCAGGCCAGCAGCTCCTCGCCGCCACGGCCGAAGACGTACGGGTCGCCGCCCTTGAGGCGGACCACGAACTTCCCGGCCTTGGCGTGGTCGATCAGCGCCTGGTTGATCGCCTCCTGGGCCATCTGGCGCCCGTAGGGGATCTTGGCGGCGTCGATCACCTCGACGTGCTCGGGCAGCTCGGCGAGCAGTTCGCGCGGGGCGAGGCGGTCGGCGACCACCACGTCGGCGTCGGCGAGCAGGCGGCGGCCGCGCACGGTGATCAGGTCCGGGTCCCCCGGGCCGCCGCCGACCAGGGCGACGCCGGCGCCGCGGGTGCGGTACGAGCGGGCGGCCAGCGAGCCGTCCCGCAGGCCGCCGACCACGGCGTCGCGCAGGGCGGCGGAGTGGCGCGGGTCACCGGTGAGCACCGCGACGGTGGCGCCGCCGTCGCGGCCGCTGGCCGGGGTCCAGGCGGAGGCGGCGGAGGCGTCGTCGCTGCGGGAGCAGAACACCCGCTCGCGCTCGGCCTCGGCGCTGACCGCCGTGTTGACCGCCGGGTCGTCGGTGGCCACCAGGACGTACCAGGCACCGGCCAGGTCGCCGTCCGCGTACGGGCGGGCGTGCCAGGTCAGCTCACCCGCGTCGGCCATGGCCTGGACGGCCGGGGTGGTGGCCGGGGATATCAGGTGCAGGTCGGCGCCGGAGGCGATCAGGGCGGGCAGCCGCCGCTGCGCGACCTGTCCGCCGCCGACCACGACGACGCGACGGCCGGCCAGCAGCAGGCCCACCGGGTAGGGGGTCCGGCCCTCGGTGCTGGGGTGCGGGGTGGGCGCGCTCATCGGCGGTGCTCCTGATCGGGATGAGGTTGTGGGGAAGGACGGAGATACGCCGCTCCGCGGGCCGGCGCGCCCTCGGGCCGGTCCGCGGAGCGGTGAGGTGGTGCGTCAGGCCTTCTCGGTGACCCCGGCGGAGTCGAAGGTGGCTACATCGTGCATCGCGCGGGCCGCACTCTGCACCAGCGGCAGCGCCAGCAGGGCACCGGTGCCCTCGCCGAGCCGCAGGTCCAGGTCGATCAGCGGACGCAGGCCGAGCTTCGCCAGCGCGGCCTGGTGGCCGGGCTCGGCGGAGCGGTGGCCGGCGATGCAGGCGGCCAGCACCTCGGGGGCGATCGCCTTGGCGACCAGCGCGGCCGAACCGGCGATCACGCCGTCCAGCACCACCGGGGTGCGCAACGAGGCGGCGCCCAGCAGGAAGCCGGCGATGGCCGCGTGCTCCAGGCCGCCGACGGCGGCGAGGACGCCGATCGGATCGTTCGGGTCGGGCTGGTGGAGGGCCAGCGCGGCGCGGATGACCTCGATCTTGCGGGCGTGGGTCTCGTCGTCGATGCCGGTGCCGCGGCCGGTGACCTCGGCCGGGTCGAGTCCGGTGAACACCGAGATCAGGGCGGCCGAGGCGGTGGTGTTGGCGATGCCCATGTCGCCGGTGACCAGCGCCTTGTTGCCCGCCGCGACCAGGTCGCGGGCGGTCTCGATGCCGACCTCGATGGCCTGGAGGGCCTCCTCGCGGCTCATCGCCGGGCCCTGGGTCATGTCGTCGGTGCCGGGCTTGACCTTGCGCGGCAGCAGGCCGGTGGCCCGGCCCTGCTGGACGGCCTGCGGCAGTTCGGCGGCGACGCCGACGTCCACCACGCAGACCTCGGTGCCGATCTGCTTGGCGAAGGAGTTGATCACCGCTCCCCCGGCCAGGAAGTTGCCGACCATCTGGGCGGTCACCTCCTGCGGCCACGGGCTGACGCCCTGGGCGTGCACGCCGTGGTCGCCCGCGAAGATCGCCACGCAGGCGGGCTCCGGGATCGGCGGCGGGCACTTGCGGGAGAGGCCGCACAGCTGGGCCGAGATGATCTCCAGCATGCCGAGCGAGCCGGCCGGCTTGGTCATCCGCTTCTGGCGGTCCCAGGCCTCGCCGAGCGCCTTGGCGTCCAGCGGGCGGATTCCGCGCAGGGTGTCGGCGAGCAGGTTCTGCGGCTCCTCGCCGGGCAGCGCGCGGTTGCCGTACTGCTCCTCGTGGACCACCCAGGCGAGCGGGCGCTTCTTGGCCCAGCCCTGCTGCTCCAGCTCCGGCTCGTCCGGGAACTCGTCGACGAAGCCGACGCACAGGTAGGCGACGACCTCCAGGTGCTCGGGCAGGCCGAGCTCGCGGACCAGCTCCTCGTCGTCGAAGAAGCTCACCCAGCCGACGCCCAGGCCCTCGGCGCGGGCGGCCAGCCAGAGGTTCTCCACGGCCAGCGCGGCCGAGTACGGGGCCATCTGCGGCTGGGTGTGCCGGCCCAGGGTGTGCCGGCCGCCGCGGGTGCGGTCGGCGGTGACCACGATGTTCACCGGGGTGTCGAGGATGGCCTCGATCTTGATCTCCCGGAACTGCTTGGCCCGGCCCTTCGGCAGCGAGTCCGCGTACGCCTCGCGCTGGCGCTCGGCCAGGGCGTGCATCTTCCGGCGGGTCTTCGCCGACCGGATGACCACGAAGTCCCAGGGCTGGGAGTAGCCGACGCTGGGCGCGGTGTGGGCCGCCTCCAGGACGCGGATCAGCACCTCGTGCGGGATCGGGTCGGGGCGGAAGCCGTTGCGGATGTCGCGACGCTCGCGGATCACCTGGTGGACGGCGTCGCGGCCGGCCTCGTCGTAGCCGGGGGCGGCGGGGCCGCGGGGCTCGGCGGGTTCGGCGGGCTGCTCGTCCTCGGCGGCCGGGGCGTCGGTCGGCTCGACGGCCGCCTCGGGCTGCTGCTGGTCGGTGGGCTGCTCGGCCTGCGGCTGCTCGGCGGCGGCCGGGGCCTCGGGCTGCGGCTCCTCGGTGACCGGGGCTTCGCTGACCGGGGCCTCGGTGACCAGGGCTTCGGGCTGCGGCTGCTCGGCGGCGGGGGCCTCCTCCTGGGCGGCCTCCGGTCCGGCGGCCACGGCGACGGGCTCGGCCTGCGGCTGGTCGGCCCCGGGCTGCTCGGCCTGCTCCGGCTGCGGCTGCGGCTGCTCGGCGGCCGGGACCTCGGCGGGCTGCTCGGCGACCTCGGCGACCTCGACGGCCTCGGCGACCTCGACGGCCTCGGTGACCTCGCCGACCGGCTGTTCGGCGGCCTCGGCGACCTGCGCGGTGGCGGGCTGCTGCTCGGCCCCGGCGGCGGCGGCCTCCACGGGCGGCGCGGCCTCCGCCTCGGCGGGCTGCTCGGCGGTGGCCTGCTCGGCGGCCGGCTGCCCGGTCTGCTCCGGCTGCCCGGGGACCGGCTCGGCCGGGGTCTCCGCGACCGGCTCGGCCGGGACGGCCTCCGGCTGCGGCTGCGGCTGCTCGCCCTGCTCCGAGTGCTGCGGCTGCTCGGCGACCGGCTCGACACCGGCAGCCTCGACGGCGACGGCCTCGGCAGCGGCGGCCTCGGCCTGGGCCGGCGCCGCGGCGGGCTCCTGCTCGGCGGCCTCGGCGACGACCTGACCGGAGGGCATCTCCCCCGTACCGGCGGCGGTCTCGGCCACCGGTTCCGCGACGACCGCCTGCACGGCCTCGGCGGGCTGTCCGGCCTCCTGGACCGCCTCGACGGCCTGGGCCTGCTCGGCGGCCTGCGGCGCGTCGGCGGCCGCTATGGGGACGGCCTGCTGCTGGGCCGCCTCGACGGCCGCCGGGGCCTGCTGGGCCGCCTCGACCTTGGGCAGGCCGTGCGGGGTCGGCGCGGCGAGGAAGGCGGAGATCCGGCGCGGCTGACCGGCCGGGGCGGCGGCCTCGGACGGCTCGACGGGTGCGGCGGCCTCGCCGGTACCCTCCACGCCTTCGACGGCCACGACCTCGGCGGCGGCACCCTCGACCGCGGCGGTCGCCACGGCGGCGGCCTCCACGACGGGGGCGTCGACGAGCACGGTCTCGACCGCGGGGCTCTCCACCACGACCGCCTCGGCGGCCGGCCGGCCGACCGTCTCGGCCGCGACCGGTTCGGCCGGCTCGGCCACGACGGCCCGGTCCTGCTGGGCGGCCTCGTCGGCCGGCTGGGCCGGGACGCCCTCGGCGAGCGGCGCGGCCGGGACGGCGTCCGGGGTCCCGACGACCTCGACCACCTCGATCGCACCGATCGTCTCGACCGCCATCAGGCCCTCGACCGGCGGCGAGCCCAGCGGTACCTGCTGGTAGCCCTGGGCCTGGGCGACCTGGTGAACCTCCGGCCCGCCCTCGACCGTGGAGGGAACCGGCGGCACCGGCGCGGCGGGCGCCACCGGGGCGGCCTGCGGCACGACGCCCGGGGCCTGCACGACGGGCTCGCCCATCGGCGGCCGGCCGACGACCGGGATGCCGTGCGCGGGCGTGCCGCCCTGCGACGGGCCGCGGTCGGCCAGCGAACGGACCGGCACCTGGCCGGTCATCAGCGAGGGGTCCGGGATGGGCGGGCCGGCGTGCAGCGGGCGGCGCGGCGGCTGAGCCTGCGTCATCGGCTGCTGCGGGTACGGCTGCGCCTGGCCGGCCTGCGACGGCTGCTGCTGGAACTGCTCGCCGCCGAGCACCGGCGGGTCGACCGGCGGCCAGGAGGGCTCGACCGGGGTGCCGTCCGGCTGCGCGAACGGCGCCTGCTCGGCGCCCCAGGAGCCCTGCGGGCCGGGCATCAGCAGGACGTCGTCCTCGTCGTCCAGCCCGTCCGGCTGGTCGACGAAGTGGAAGGCCGGGCGCTGGGCGCCCTGGTCGACGGCCCAGCCGTCGCCCGGGGCGGCCGGGGCCGGCACGCCGGGGACGGTGAAGTTCGGCTGGCCCTGCGGCGGGATCACGCCCGCGCCGGGGGGCACCGCGCCCGGCAGGCCGCCGAGCGGCGCCGCCGGGTTGGGGATCACGCCGCCGTCGGTCGCGACGCCCTGCAGAGGTGCAACGCCCGCGACGCCCTCCGGTCCGCCGAGCGGGTCGGGCCCGGCGTGCAGGTGCTCCGGCAGTCCCTCGCCCGGGACGTGGCCGCCATCGGTCATTGTCAAAGCTCCTTCCAGGCCGCTGCCGCGCCCCTTGGCGACGCGATCCACCGACCGCAGCGCCCATCCGCACGGGCCGGGCCTGCACCGACCCGCCCCTCAACCACACGTGGCCGCCGCGCCGTGGCGCTGCGGCCCAAGTCCTTCCGGCGCGCTGCGGCACCCCGGCCCGGGCACCGCCGGTGACGGCGGTGCACCATCTGAATCAACGACAACCCGGAGCAACCGGCACGACCGCACCGGACCCTACGGCATTCTCCAGGTCCGGCACGCGGCCCGTCGAATTGCCCACACTCCGAGCGGAACCGGATTGCACCACGTCAAAAAGGTGACAAACCGACCGAATCGGGTGGGTCGTCGGCGGCTGGAGCCGCCTGGGACGCCACACTACCGGCCCGGCGCGGTGACCTCTCGAATCGGTGTCCGGATGCGACCTGGATCACCGCGCGGTGCGTCCGGCGCCCCGGCCCGCACCCGAGGCCTTCACACGATCTGCTCACCCCAGAGCAGCAGTGCGCCGCCCACGCCCGCCCCGAGCTCCAGTGCGCCGCCCTCCTCACCGGCCCGCAGCGGGGTCGACTGCAGCAGCGCGCCGTCCGCCCGGTATCCGGCCCCGACGATGGCCCGGTGGACCTCCTCTGCCTCGGCGAAGGTCCGGGCCAGCGCCACGAAGCGCTCCGGCTTGCGGGCCAGCACCGCGCGCACCACCGCCAGATCGCCGGACTCCACCACCGCCGCGTCGGGCTCCGGCAGTCCGCCCAGCACCTCGGGCCCCTGCCCGTACACCGTCTCCACCTCGACCCCGTACCGGCGGGCGTTGACGGTGAGCCGGGCGCAGGCCGAGCGGGAGGCCTCGACCGCGACCACGGCGGCGCCGAACCGGGCCGCCTCCACCGCGAGGGCGCCGTTGCCCGCGCCGACCGACCAGACCAGGTCGCCGGGACGTGCACCCAGACGGGCCAGCACCAGGGCGCGCACGTGCGCGGGCAGTGCCTCCGACGCGCCCGGCTCGCCCTCCGTGCGCCCGGCGCCCGCGTAGGCGTCGCCGGGGAGCGCCCAGCCGCGTTCCGCGCCGGGGTAGCCCAGGGGGCGCCCGGCCAGCCAGCCGGCCGCCTCGCCGACCGCGCCGGCCTGGGCGGCGCCGCCGATCACCAGCACCACGTTGGGGTCCCGCCAGACGTGGTCGGCGATCCGGTCGGAGGTGAGGACGGTGACGTCCTCCTCCGGGGTGCCGAGGGCCTCGCAGACCACGAAGGTCCGGTGCACCCCGCGCAGCATCAGGGCGAGTTCGCCCGGACCGGCGCCCGGGGCGGTGAGCACGGCGACCTTGGGGTGGGCGCGGCAGATGTTGGCGGCGCGGCGCAGCCGGCCGCCATGGGCGCTGACCACCTGGGCGTCCTCCCAGGGCATGCCGGCCCGGGCGAAGGCGGTGGCGACGGAGGAGACGGCGGGCAGGACCTCGAGTTCGAGGCCGAACTCGGGGCGGCGCAGGGTGCGCACCACGCCGAAGAAGCCCGGGTCGCCCTCGGCGACCACGACGGCGGCGCCGCGGTGCTCGGCGATCGTGCGGGCGGCCTGCTGGATGTTGCCGAGGGCGATCCGCTCGGCGTCCTCCGGCACCGGGAGGGCGTCCAGTTGGTAGGAGGCCCCGGCGACCAGGGTCGCCGCGGCGAGGGCCGCGCCGGCGGCCTCGGTCAGCGGTGTGCCGTCCCACCCGATGACCGTGATCCGGTCAGCCATCTGCGGCCGTTCTCCCTCGACTCGTTGCGCGACTCGTTGCGCGGCTCGTCGCGCCGGCTGTGCGGCGCCGGTGGAGAGGCTACCGGGTACGGTCCCCCTGAGGTCGACAACTCGCACACATGTCCGCGCCACGGGGGTGACCAGCGGGGACGGGCGCGGTGGATCAGTCGCGCAGCACGTAGCGGTGGTCGCCGTGCCAGCCGTCGCGGTGCAGTTCGGGCGACTCCAGGTCCTCCGGGAGGAGGCTCCACAGGATCAGGTCGCTGCGGCTCTCCGCGACGACCTCCCCGGACTCGCCGCGGACTATCCAGGCGCTGCGCAGCACGCCCTCGCTGATGCCACCGATCTTCTGGGCCACCTGCTGGGCGGCGGTGTTCCCGGCGGCGGTGCGCAGTTCCAGGCGCAGGAAGCCGCGGTCCTCGAACAGCCACTGGGCGACGCCGAGGACGGCCTCCGGGGCGTAGCCCTCGCCGCGGGCCCAGGCGGCCGTGACGTAGGAGATCTCGGTGCTGCGCAGCCGCCAGTCGGTGTTGCGCAGTTCGACCAGGCCGACCAGGCGCTGGGTGAGGTGCTCGGTGACGGCGAAGACGATGCCGCGGCCGTGGGCGCGGTGGGCGGGGGCGAGGGTGCGGGCGAGCTCGCTCGCGTACTCCTCGGTGAAGGGGTGCGGGAGATCGGTCCAGGCGAGCACGAGGTCGTCGGCCATCATGGTGGCCAGCCCCGGGGCATCGTCCTCCGCAAGGGGCCGCAGCAGCAGCCGTTCGGTGCTGATGGCGGTCTCGGGGAAGCTCGCTGCCATGCCGTCTCTCCTCGCCGGGTCGTGAACACAACACCGTACGCCTCCGTCGCGCCCCGGTTGCCATGCGGTGCGCCGCGCGCACGACGGTACGTCAGAACCCGGTCCGCCGTGGTGTCCCTGGTGCATACTGCCCGACCGGGCCCCTGCCGAGGTGCGGCGGGGGCCCGGTCGTTCGTCACAAGGTATGACCGTACGACGATCAGGTCGTTCAGAAGGCCGGGATGACCGAACCCTGGAACGTGTCGTTGATGTACTTCTTCACCTCGTCGGAGTGCAGCAGCTCGGCCAGCTTCTTCACCCGCGGGTCGTTCTCCTTGCCCTTCTTGACGGCGATGATGTTGGCGTACGGGTTGCCCTCGGCCTTCTCCAGCACCAGCGCGTCGGTGGCCGGCTTGAGGCCCGAGTCGAGCGCGTAGTTGCCGTTGATCACGGCGGCGTCGAGGTCGGCGATGGAGCGGGGCAGCTGGGCCGCCTCCAGCTCCTTCCACTTGAAGTTCTTCGGGTTGGCCGTGACGTCCGCCGGGGTGGCGGCGGTGCCGGCGCCGTCCTTGAGGGTGATCAGCTTGTTGTCGGCGAGCAGCTTGAGCGCCCGGCCCTCGTTGGTGGCGTCGTTCGGCAGGCCGATGGTGGCGCCGGACGGCAGGTCGCCGATCGACTTGACCTTCTTGGAGTAGACCCCGAGCGGCTCCAGGTGGACCGGCTCGACCGGGACGATGTCCGTGCCGTTCTTCTTGTTGAAGTCGTCCAGGTACGGGACGTGCTGGAAGTAGTTGACGTCGGCCGAACCGTCCTGCACCGCCGTGTTGGGGGTCACGTAGTCGGTGACCTCCTTGATGTCGAGCTTGAGGCCCGCCTTGGCCGCGAGGTTGTCCTGCACGAACTTGAGGATCTGCGCGTGCGGGGTCGGGCTGGCCACGACCTTCAACGGCGCGTTCGGGTCCGAGGAGGAGGAGGAGCCGGAGCTGCCGCAGGCGGCCAGCGACAGGGCGAGGCCGGCGGTGGCGAGGACGCTGGTGAGCTTCAGAACGTTGCGCACGAAAAGTGCCTTTCTGCGTGATGCGGGGAGCCGCGTCCGGAGGTCGGACGAGGGAGGTCTAGGAGGCGACGAGGTCCTCGTCGGGGGCGGTGGCCCGCGGGCGGAGCAGGCGGGTGCGTCCGCCGCCGCGGCCCCGGTCGCCGAGCCGGCGCACGGCGTAGTCGCCGGCCAGCTGGATCACCGTGACGATGATCGCGATCTCGGCCACGATGATCCACATGAAGGTGGTCTCGAAGCGCAGGTAGCCGTAGCGGTAGGCGAGGTCGCCGAGGCCGCCGCCGCCGACCGTGCCGGCCATCGCGGAGTAGCCGATCAGCGCGATCACGGTGGTGGTGACGGAGGCCACGATGCCGGGCAGCGCCTCGGGGACGAGCGTCTTGCGCACCAGCGTCCAGGTGCTGCCGCCCATCGCCTGCACCGCCTCGATCAGGCCGCGGTCGACCTCTCGGACGTTGGTCTCCACCAGCCGGGCGAAGAAGGGGATGGCACCGACCGTCAACGGCACGGTCGCCGCCTGCCAGCCGAGGGAGTTGCCGGTCAGCCACCGGGTGAAGGAGATCAGCGCGATCATCAGGATGATGAACGGCAGCGAACGGGCCAGGTTCACGACGGCGCCGAGCACCTTGTTCACCGGCTGGTTCTGCAGCGCGCCGCCCTTGGAGGTGAGCACCAGCAGCACCCCGAGCGGCAGGCCGAGCACGACCGTGCAGAGGGTCGCGACACCGACCATCTGGAAGGTCTCCTGGGTGGCGGGCCACATCAGGTCCTGCATCTGGTTCCAGCTCAGGCCGCTCATGCCACCGCTCCGTTCGCCGCGCCGTTGCCGTCCGAATCGAGCAGGGCCACTTGCAGGCCCTGCTCGCGCAGGTAGCCGATCGGCACCACGTTGTCCTGGTGGCCGCCGGGCAGCTCGACCCGCATCCGGCCGACCATCCGGCCCGCGATCGTCTCCACGGCGGCACCGAGGATGTTGATGTCGATCTGGTAGGTGCGGGCCAGCTGGGAGACGAACGGCTGCGCCGGGGCGTCGCCCTGGAAGGTGATCTCCAGCACGGTCGTACCGGGGTGGCCGGTGCCGAACTCGCTCAGCGGGAACAGCTCGCGGGCCAGCTCGGAGCCGGGCTTCGCCAGCAGGTCGGTCAGCTCGCCGGACTCCACCACCCGGCCGCCGCGCATCAGGGCGGCGGAGTCGCAGACGGACTTGATGACGTCCATCTCGTGGGTGATCAGCAGGACCGTCAGCCCCAGCTGCTGGTTGAGGTCGCGCAGCAGCTTGAGGATCGAGCGGGTGGTCTCCGGGTCGAGGGCCGAGGTGGCCTCGTCGGAGAGCAGCACCTTGGGGTCGCCGGCCAGGGCGCGGGCGATGCCCACCCGCTGCTTCTGGCCGCCGGAGAGCTGGTGGGGGTAGCTGCGGGCCTTGTCGCCGAGGCCGACCAGGTCGAGCAGCTCGGCGGCCTTGCGGCGGCGCTGGGTGCGGTCCAGGCCGATGATCTCCAGCGGGAGCTCGACGTTCTGCTGCACCGTGCGGGAGGAGAGCAGGTTGAAGTGCTGGAAGACCATGCCGATCCGGCGGCGCGCCTCGCGCAGGTCCTTGCCGGCCCGGTTCTCCCCGCCGGACAGCGCGGTCAGGTCGACCCCGTCCACGGTGACCGTGCCGGAGGACGGGCGCTCCAGCATGTTCACGCAGCGGATGAGGGTGGACTTGCCGGCACCGCTGGTGCCGACGACTCCGTAGACCTCGCCCGGGCGGACGTGCAGGTCGACGCCGGCGAGGGCGGTCACCTCGCGGCCTCGGGAACGGTAGACCTTCGTCAGGTCCGTGGTGGTGATCACAGCTGCTTCCGTGGGTCGGGGGCGGGCGGCGGTGTCCACCGGCCGACCGGGTCGCGGTCGGCGGTGTCCTGCGACGCCCCGCCAGGGGGATCCGGACCTGCCACCCCTTGATCGTGGCCGCAGAACGACCGGGCCGCGCGACGGCGTGGCCCTAACGAGTCATCGACGGCCGCGGGTGGGCGGGCACGCCGGAGGGGAGGGTTCCGGAGAGGAGGGCGCGCTCGCACGGGCGGGAGCGACGCCGGATTCTCGCTTCGGGGCGCGAGGAGGAGGCACCCTCGACGGGGTGCCCGGGGGCGGTGGCCCTCAGCAGTGACACATTCGACGGCACATGGCACGCTCACCTGCCGGCAGCGTGCCGGTGGGGGTCCAGTTCGTCGTCGCAGTCATGTGAGCCAGTAAAACAGATGAGTCGTACAGCGCCCAATTGTTCGACAGCACTGTCCGCATTGCGGACACGGGCCGTGCGGAGCTGGGGAGATACGACTCGACGCCGCCACCGGGGCGTCCGGATGGTGGCGGCGTCGAGGATGGCGGCGTCGGTGCCGGGGGCGGGCGGGGCTCAGGCGGTCGCGGCCAGCGAGGTCTCGGCCAGCGGCGTCGCGGCGGATTTCTCCAGGTGTACGAAGCTCAGCCGGCTGGTCACCTGCTCGACGGCGGTCTGCCGGTAGCCCTGGCGGGCGTAGAGCCGCAGGTTGCCGAGGCTCCGGTGGCCGGTGAACAGCCGGTAGGCCGTCACCGGGCGGGCGTCCTCGGCCATCCGGCGCTCCAGCGCGTCCAGCAGCCGGCCGCCCAGGCCGTGCCGTTGCATCCGGGGGTGGACCACCAGACGCCCTATCCGGCCGATGCCCTCGGCGTCGACGTGGCCGCGGACGGCGCCCACCACCTCGTCGCCCAGCCGGGCGACCAGGACGTGCTGCTCGGTCAGTTCGGCGCGCAGACTCTCCAGGCTCTGGGTCAGGGGCTCGATCGCCCAGTCGCCGTACAGCTCCGCCTCGGGCTGGTAGCCCAGGTACTGGAGCTTGAGGATCTGCTCCGCGTCCTCGGCCGCAGCGGCCGAGATGATCACGCTCATGCCCATGTGGAGGGGCCTCCCCAGTCGTCGTGCCCGGCGCGCAGAGGGTGGCGCGCTCACGCTCAGTATCCGAGCGTATGCGCCACCGTCAAGAGTGACGTTCGCCAGCGTGCTACCCGGGTGTCAGGTTCCCTCAACCTTCGGCGGGGCAGACGTGGCAAGGGTCACGCCGCGATGGAGGCGGAGCGGACGACCGGTGACGGGCGGTGAGCGGTGGGGAGCGGGCGTGCGGCGCCCGGGTGAGGCGGGCCTCCGGTCAGGGGTAGCGCTCGGCGTGCAGCAGCAGGCGCAGGCAGGCCAGGCAGCGGGACCGGGTGGGGCCGATCGAACCGCGCGGCATGCCGAGGCGCTCGGAGAGCTCCCGGTAGGTGGGGGGCGGATCCTCGGCGAGGGCGGCGATCAGCTCCGGACAGCGGCCGGGCAAGGCGGCGACGCTCTCGCGGACCAGGCGGCGGCGCTGTTCGGCGAGGTAGACGTCCTCGGCGGAGGGGACGAGCGGAAGGGGGGTGCACACACCGTGCATGACGGGTCCGGGCGGGGCCGGTTACGCCCGGACCGGGGCGCGCACGCGGGAGGGGCGCGACGGTCGGACCGCCGCGCCCCTCGCACGCTGCTCCAGGGGTCGATCCCGGCGCGGGGATCAGCCCTGGACCCACTCCTGCTGCCGCGCCAGGTCCGCCTTCACCTCGGCGAGCTGGACCGCGACGGCCGAGGGGGCGGTGCCGCCGCGCCCGTTGCGGGCGGCGATGGCGCCGTGCACGCTGAGCACCGTGCGGACCTCGGGGGTCAGGTGCTCGGAGATCGCGGCGAACTGCTCGTCGGTCAGGTCGGACAGTTCGATGCCCTGGGCCTCGCAGGCCTTGACGCAGGCTCCGGCCACCTCGTGCGCGACCCGGAACGGCACGCCCTGCTTGACCAGCCACTCGGCGATGTCGGTGGCGAGCGAGAAGCCGGCCGGGGCCAGCTCCTCCAGCCGCTCCCGGTGCACGGTGAGGGTGGCCATCATCCCGGTGAACGCGGGCAGCAGCACCTCCAGGGTGTCGCAGGAGTCGAAGACCGGCTCCTTGTCCTCCTGGAGGTCCCGGTTGTAGGCGAGCGGGAGTGCCTTGAGGGTGGCGAGCAGGCCGGTGAGGTTGCCGATCAGGCGGCCGGACTTGCCGCGGGCGAGCTCGGCGATGTCCGGGTTCTTCTTCTGCGGCATGATCGAGGAGCCGGTGGAGAAGGCGTCGTGCAGGGTGATGAAGCCGAACTCCTTGGTGTTCCAGATGATCACCTCCTCCGCGATCCGGGAGAGGTTGATCCCGATCATCGCGGTGACGAAGGCGAACTCGGCGACGAAGTCGCGCGAGGCGGTGCCGTCGATGGAGTTGCCGACCGAGCCGCCCTCGAAACCGAGGTCGGCGGCGACGGCCTGCGGGTCGAGGCCGAGCGAGGAGCCGGCCAGCGCACCGGAGCCGTACGGGGAGACGGCGGTGCGGGCGTCCCACTGGCGCAGCCGCTCGGCGTCCCGGCCGAGGGCCTGCACGTGCGCGAGGACGTGGTGGGCGAAGAGCACCGGCTGGGCGTGCTGGAGGTGGGTGCGGCCGGGCATCGCGGTGTCCGGGTGCGCCTCGGCCAGGCCGACCAGGGCGTCCTGGAGGTCGAGCAACAGGCCGCCGATGATCCTGGCGTGGTCGCGCAGGTACATCCGGAACAGGGTGGCGATCTGGTCGTTGCGCGAGCGCCCGGCCCGCAGCTTGCCGCCGAGGTCGGCGCCGAGGCGCTCCAGCAGGCCGCGCTCCAGGGCGGTGTGCACGTCCTCGTCGGCGACGGTGCCGACGAAGGTCCCGGCCTCGACGTCGGCGAGCAGCCGGTCGAGCCCGGCCAGCATGCCGGCCAGTTCCTCGTCGGAGAGCAGACCCGCCTTGTGCAGCACCCGGGCGTGGGCCTTGGAGCCGGCGATGTCGTAGGGGGCGAGCCGCCAGTCGAAGTGGACCGAGGCGGAGAGCCTGGCCAGCGCCTCGGACGGGCCGTCGGCGAAGCGCGCGCCCCAGAGGCGGACGTCGGAGGACTGCTGGGCGGTCATCGCGGTGGCTCCTTCACACATGTGCGGTGGGTGGCATAAGTATGCATGACTCCGTATGGAACACAAAACCCCGGTCGAAGGGGATCCTTCGACCGGGGTTCCGGGTGCCGTGGCCCTACTGCGCCTTGGCCTGGGCGAGTTGCATGAGGTGGTCGGCCAGTGCCTGGCCGCCCGCCGGGTCCCGGCTGATCAGCAGCACGGTGTCGTCGCCCGCGATGGTGCCGATGATCTCGAAGACCTCGGCCTGGTCGATCGCCGAGGCGAGGAACTGCGCGGCACCCGGCGGGGTGCGCAGCACGACCAGGTTGCCGGAGGCCGTGGCGGAGACCATCAGCTCGCCGGCCAGCCGGGCCATCCGGCCCTCGCTGGCCGACTCCCCCATCGGGGCGCGCGGGGTGCGGTCCCCGCCCTCGGCGGGGACGGCGTAGATCAGCGCGCCGTCCCGGTTGCGGATCTTGACCGCGCCCAGCTCGTCCAGGTCCCGGGAGAGGGTGGCCTGGGTGACCACGAGTCCGTCGTCGGCGAGCAGCTTGGCGAGCTGGCTCTGCGAACGCACGGGCTGGCGGGTGAGCAGGTCCACGATCCGCCGGTGGCGCGCGGTGCGGGTCTGCGGGACCTGCGGCGTCGGGCCGGCGGCGGCGGAGCCGGAGCGGGAATCGGTCATGTGATTATTCTCCCGGACGATGGTCAACTCGCATCGGCCGGGGCGCTCTCGCGCACCGTCCGGAGGATCTCCGGCAGGGCCGTGAGGAAGGCGTCCGCCTCCTGCTCGCTCAGCACCAGCGGCGGCGCCAGCCGCACGGCGTCCGGGACGGCCGCGTTGACGAGGAAGCCCGCCTGCTGGGCGACCGCCTGGACCTGGGCCGCGAGCGGCCTGGTCAGCACGATGCCGAGCAGCAGTCCGGCCCCGCGCACGTGCGAGACCAGCGGGTCGCCGAGCGCCTCGACGCCGTGCCGCAGCCGGTCTCCGATCTTGCGGACGTGCTCCAGCAGGCCCTCGGACTCGATGGTGTCCAGCACCGCGAGCCCGGCCGCGGCGGCCACCGGGTTGCCGCCGAAGGTGGTGCCGTGCTGGCCCGGGGTGAGCAGGTCGGCGGCCGGGCCGAAGGCCAGCACCGCGCCCATCGGCAGGCCGCCGCCGAGCGCCTTGGCCAGCGTGACCACGTCCGGCTCGACGCCCTCGCAGGCCTGGTGGGCGTACCAGTGGCCGGTCCGGCCGATGCCGGTCTGGATCTCGTCCAGGACCAGCAGGGTGCCGGTGGCCCGGGTGATCTCGCGGGCCGCCCGCAGGTAGCCGTCGGGCAGCGGGATCGCGCCGTTCTCGCCCTGGATCGGCTCCAGGAAGACGGCGGCGGTCCCGGTGGTGACGGCCGCGCGCAGCGCCTCGACGTCGCCGAACGGGACGTGGGTGACGTCGCCGGGCAGCGGGTGGAACGGTGCCTGCTTGGCGGGCTGGCCGGTGAGTGCGAGGGCGCCCATGGTCCGGCCGTGGAAGCCGCCCTGGAGGGCGACCAGGTGGGTGCGGCCGGTCCGTCGGCTGATCTTGAAGGCGGCCTCGTTGGCCTCGGCGCCGGAGTTGCAGAAGAACACCCGGCCGCCCGCCCGGCCGTCCAGCGCCAGCAGCCGCTCGGCGAGGGCGATGGTCGGCTCGGCCATGAAGAGGTTGGAGACGTGGCCGAGGGTGGCGATCTGCCTGCTGACCGCCTCGACCACGGCCGGGTGGGCGGTGCCGAGGGCGTTGACGGCGATGCCGCCGAGCAGGTCGGTGTACTCCTTGCCGTCGGCGTCCCAGAGCTTGACGCCCTCGCCGCGCACCAGCGGGATCCGGGGGGTGCCGTAGTTGTCGGTGAAGGCGTGCTGCCACCGGCCGGTGAGCTGCTCGTTGTGCGTCATGCCAGTCCCCCGGTCACGGTCGGCTCGTCGTCCGGCACGACCATCGTGCCGATGCCCTCGTCGGTGAAGATCTCCAGCAGCAGGCTGTGCTGCACCCGGCCGTCCAGGACTCGGGCGGTGCC
This sequence comes from Kitasatospora sp. NPDC040550, assembly GCF_055594965.1. Lineage (NCBI taxonomy): Bacteria > Bacillati > Actinomycetota > Actinomycetes > Kitasatosporales > Streptomycetaceae > Kitasatospora > Kitasatospora sp. NPDC040550. The sequence continues at coordinate 155,216 of NZ_JBVIWC010000009.1, forward strand.
CACACCGGAGCGGACAGCGCGCAGGCAGCCCTCCATCTTGGGGAGCATGCCGCTGGCCAGGCCCGGCAGCAGCTCCTCCAGTTCGCTCGCGTTGAGCTGGCTGATCACGTCGTCGGAGTTCGGCCAGTCCTTGTACAGGCCCTCGACGTCGGTCAGCACCACCAGCATCTCGGCGCCGAGCGCGACCGCCAGGGCGGCGGCGGCGGTGTCGGCGTTGATGTTGTAGACGTGGCCGTCGGCGCCGCGGGCGATCGAGGAGATGACCGGGATCCGGCCGTCACCGATCAGCGCCTTCACGGCGCCGGCCTCGATGTTGACGATGTCGCCGACCAGGCCGATGTCGACCTGCTCGCCGTCCACCACGGCGTAGCGCTTGACCGCCGTCATGGTGTGGGCGTCCTCGCCGGTCATGCCGACGGCGAACGGACCGTGCTCGTTGAGCAGGCCGACCAGTTCGCGCTGCACCTGGCCGGCCAGCACCATCCGGACCACGTCCATGGTCTCGGGGGTGGTGACCCGCAGCCCGTTGGTGAAGCTGGACTCCAGGCCCAGCTTGTCCAGTTGGGCGCTGATCTGCGGGCCGCCGCCGTGCACCACGACCGGGTGCAGTCCGGCGTAGCGGAGGAAGACGACGTCCTGGGCGAAGGCCGCCTTGAGGCTCTCGTCAACCATGGCGTTGCCGCCGAACTTGATCACGATGGTCTTGCCGTGGAAGCGCTCCAGCCAGGGCAGCGCCTCGATCAGCGTCATGGCCTTGGGCAACGCGGTGTTGTTGCGGGCCTGTTCGCCCTTGGGTGCGATCTGCACGGGTTTCCCTCGTCGATGGGGGTCCCCCCCGGCCGCAGGCTGGGGGAGGATGTCGCGGATCAGCTGCGGGGGCCGCGGCTCAGCTGGAGTAGGCGCTGTTCTCGTGGACGTAGTCGGCAGTGAGGTCGTTGGTCCACAGCGAGGCGCTCGCCGTACCGGCGTTGAGGTTCGCGGTGATGACGACGTCACGGCCCTTCATGTCCACCAGCTCGCGGTCCTCGCCGACGCCGCCGTCCTGGCAGACCCAGACGCCGTTGATGGCCACGTCCAGCCGGTCCGGCTCGAAGGTGGCGGAGGTGGTGCCGATCGCGGACAGCACCCGGCCCCAGTTGGGGTCCTCGCCGTGGATGGCGCACTTGAGCAGGTTGTTGCGGCTGATCGTCCGGGCGACCTCGACGGCCTCGTCCTCGGTGGCCGCACCGGTGACGTCGATCCGGATGTCCTTGCTGGCGCCCTCGGCGTCGCCGATCAGCTGGCGGGCCAGGTCGTCGCTGACGGTGCGGACGGCCTCGGCGAACTCGGCCGCGTCCGGGGCGGTGCCGGAGGCGCCGGAGGCCAGCAGCAGCACGGTGTCGTTGGTCGACATGCAGCCGTCGGAGTCGATCCGGTCGAAGGTGGTGCGGGTGGCGCCGCGCAGGGCGGCGTCCAGGGCGGCGCTGTCCAGGTCGGCGTCGGTGGTGAGCACGACCAGCATGGTGGCCAGGCTCGGGGCGAGCATGCCCGCGCCCTTGGCCATGCCGCCGACCGTCCAGCCCGCCGGGCTGGTGAACTGCGCGGTCTTGTGCACGGTGTCGGTGGTCTTGATGGCGATCGCGGCGGACTCGCCACCGGTCCCGCTGAGCTCCTGGGCGGCCAGGGTGACGCCGGGCAGCAGCACGTCCATCGGCAGCCGGACGCCGATCAGGCCGGTGGAGGCGACGGCGACCTCGCCGGCGCTGAGGTCCAGCTCGGCGGCGACCTTCTCCGCGGTGGCGTGGGTGTCCTGGAAGCCGGCCGGGCCGGTGCAGGCGTTGGCGCCACCGGAGTTGAGGACGACGGCGGAGACCCGGCCGCCCTTGAGGACCTGCTGGGACCAGAGCACGGGCGCGGCCTTGACCCGGTTGGCGGTGAAGACGCCGGCCGCGGCGAACGAGGGGCCGTCGTTGACCACCAGGGCGAGGTCCGGGGTGCCCGAGGCCTTGATGCCCGCGGTCACGCCGGCGGCCCGGAAGCCCTTGGCGGCGGTCACGCCGGTGTTGGGGGTGGTCACGGTGCGACTCCGTTCAGGGGAAGGCCCAGCTCCTCGGGCAGGCCGAGGGCGATGTTCATGCTCTGCACCGCGCCGCCGGCGGTGCCCTTGACCAGGTTGTCGATCGCGCTGATCGCGATGATCCGCCCGGCGGTGGCGTCCAGGGCGACCTGGACCAGGGCCGTGTTGGCGCCGTAGACGCTGCTGGTCTGCGGCCACTGCCCCTCGGGCAGCAGGTGGACGAAGGGCTCGTCGGCGAAGGCCCCGGTGTACGCGGCGCGCAGCTCCTCGGCGCTCACGCCCGGCTTGGCCTTGGCGGAGCAGGTGGCGAGGATGCCGCGCGGCATCGGGACGAGGGTGGGGGTGAAGGAGACGGTCAGCGGCTCGCCGGCCAGCGGGGTGAGGTTCTGCACCATCTCCGGGGTGTGCCGGTGCACGCCGCCGACGCCGTACGGGCTGACGCTGCCCATCACCTCGCTGCCCAGCAGGTGGGTCTTGGCGGCCTTGCCCGCGCCGGAGGTGCCGGAGGCGGCGACCACCACGGCCTCCGGCTCGGCGAGGCCGGCCGCGTAGGCGGGGAACAGCGCCAGGGAGACCGCCGTCGGGTAGCAGCCGGGCACGGCGATCCGGTTGCTGCCCTTCAACGCGTCGCGGTGGCCGGGGAGTTCGGGCAGGCCGTAGGGCCAGGTGCCGGCGTGGGCGGAGCCGTAGAACTGCTCCCAGTCGGCGGCGGCCTTGAGCCGGAAGTCGGCGCCGCAGTCGACCACCAGGACGTTCTGGCCGAGGGCTTCGGCGACGGCGGCGGACTGGCCGTGCGGCAGCGCCAGGAACACCACGTCGTGGTCGGCCAGCACCTCGGGGGTGGTGGGTTCGAGCACGCGGTCGGCCAGCGGGATCAGGTGCGGCTGCAGCGCGCCCAGCCTGGTGCCCGCGTTCGAGCCGCCGGTCAGCGCCCCGATCTCCACCTCCGGGTGGCCGAGCAGCAGGCGCAGCACCTCACCGCCCGCGTACCCGCTCGCGCCGGCGACGGCGACTCGCAAAGCCATGGCTTCCTCCTTGGTCGTGGCATGAATATACGCGGGAGGGAAAATCCATGCAAGGCTGCGCCCGGCACCCCCGGGCGCCGCGCCGGTGCGGCGGCACCGGGCGCCGTCGGGCCGCGCCGCCGACGGCCGCCGGTCAGCGCTTCACGGCCCGCAGCACCACGAACTTCGGGTTCCCGGCGACGAGTTGGCAGTTGCCGAACAGCTTGCGCAGCTTGACGTGGTAGCCGAGGTGACGGTTGCCGACCACCCACAGCTCGCCGCCGGCCCGCAGCGCCCGCCGGGCGCCGGTGAACATCCGCCACGCGGTGGCGTCGGTGGTGGCCTGGTGGGAGTGGAACGGCGGGTTGTTGAGCACCAGGTCTACCGAGCCGGGGGCGAACACCGCCGGGTCGAGCGCGTCGGCGGCGCGGAACTCGGCCGGGGCGTCCGGGCCCAGGTTGGCGCGGAAGGTCTCCTCGGCGGAGGCCACCGCCTGGTGGGACTCGTCCACGAACACCAGCTCCGCGCCCGGACCGGCCAGCGCGGCCGCCGTACCGACCACGCCGTTGCCGCAGCCGAGGTCCACCACCCGGTCGCCGGGGGCGGGGGTGGGCAGGTGGGCCAGGAAGAACCGGGTGCCGATGTCGAGCCGCTCGGCGCAGAAGGTGCCCGCGTGGTTGACCACGGTGCGCCCGGCGGCGGGGCCGATGTCCGGCGGCAGCGCGTAGCGGTGCGGCCACGGGCTGGGGCCGGGGGCGAGCGCCGGGTCGGGGGTGCAGAAGATCAGCCGGGCCTTGCGGACGGCCAGCGAGGTGCGGGTCGGGCCGAGCACCTTCTCGAACAACTGCAGGGTGGAGGTGTGGATCTCGGTGACCATGCCGGTGCCGATCACCACCGTGCCGGGGTGGAGGGCCGGGGCCAGCCGGTGCAGCTGGTCCTCCAGCAGGGCCAGGCTCTTGGGCACCCGCACCAGCAGAACGTCGATGCGCTCCGGCGGGGTGTCCCGGGTGGTGCGCAGCCGGTCCTCCTCGACGGCGGCGCCGGCCCGGGCGAGGTTCGCCCGGGTGGCCTGGCGGCCGAGGTGGGAGTCGCTGATCTGGACCGGTTCGTACGGCGCCAGCGCGGTGGTCAGCGCGCCCCAGCGGTCGCCGACGACGGCGATCCGGCGGCCGGCCAGCTCGGTGGCGGCGCCGGCGGCGCTGTCGGCCTCGCCGGCGAGGTGGCGCAGCAGGTACTCGTCGGCGGCGTCCCAGGCCCGCAGCCGCTCGCGGGGGTCCGCGGGGAAGCGGGTCAGGTCGAGGGTGCCCCAGGGGGTCGCGAAGGCGGTGGCTGAGGGTGACGAAGCGGGCGTGGTCTGCGGATTCATCGTGTTCTCAGGCTATCCGAAGGTCCGCCGGGGAACGGTTTCGGGCAGATACTGGAAGAGCCCGACCGAGAGGGGTGAGGGCGATGGACTGGAAGCTCGAAGTCGTGGTGGTCCCGGTGTCCGACGTGGACCGCGCGAAGCTCTTCTACGAGGAGCAGGCCGGCTTCACCGTGGACCACGACACCCGGCTGCGCGACGGGGTCCGGGTGGTTCAGCTGACTCCCCCCGGCTCACGCTGCTCGATCGTGGTCGGCACCGGGGTGATCGAAGCGGCGCCCGGCTCGGTGAAGGGCCTCCAACTGGTGGTGCCGGACATCGAGAAGGCCCACGCGGAGCTCACCGCGCGGGGCGTGGTGGTCAGCCCCGTCCAGCACTTCGTGGCGGGAGCCCGGGTGGACGGGCACGGCGAGGCCTGGAACAACTTCGTGTTCTTCAACGACCCGGACGGCAACGGCTGGGCCGTCCAGGAAGTCCCCGTCGCGGCTTAGGCGGTGCGCCCCGCCGGGTGTCCGGTGGGCCCCGCCGGGTGTCCGGTGCGTCCGGGCCGGGTGTCCGGTGCGCCCCGCCGGGTGTCCGGTGCGCCCCTGCCGCGGGCCGGCCCGGCCCGGCCGGCGACCTGGGTAGGCTCGCAGGATGGCTGAGGAACAGGGAAGCGTGCGGGTGGACGTCTGGATCTGGTCGGTCCGGCTGGCCAAGACGCGTGCGCTGGCGGCGGCGGCCTGCAAGGCCGGGCACGTCCGGGTGAACGGCGAGCGGGTCAAGCCCGCGCAGAGCCTCAGGCCCGGGGACGAGGTCCGGGTCCGCGAGGAGGGCTACGAGCGGGTCGTCGTGGTGACGAAGCTGATCCGCAAGCGGGTCGGCGCCCCGGTCGCGGCGGAGTGCCTGGTCGACAACAGTCCGCCGCGGCCGCCGCGCGAGTTCGTGGCGCCGATCTTCGAACGGGACCGGGGCGCGGGGCGCCCGACCAAGCGGGAGCGCCGCGACCTGGACCAGCTGCGCGGGGGCCGATAGCCGCCCGCATCGGTCGTGTCAGGCTGCGCCGGACCATCGGCGGACGCATCGTCACCCCGACCGGCTCACCGCTGTGCGGCGCGACCAGGTACGCCCGGTCGGGCGCACCCTGGTCCCGCCGGCCGAGGAAGTCCGAGTCCGCCCAGGGCAGTTCGGCCAGGCCCCGGGGCAGGGTGAAGAGTGAGCCGACGGGCCTCGCCCTTGGAGCAGTTGACGAAGGACGCGCGGATCTCGGGGTCGGTGAGGGGTTCCGTGCCGCGGAACCCCACACCACCCGCCGCGCGCTGTCGCGTCAATTCCTCCCGGTACGCACCGGATGCGCGGCCTGGAGGGCCAGTCGGCGCGGGGCGTCCTCGCCGATCCGGGTGAGCAGGTCGTCCAGGGCGAGGAAGGCCTCCCAGCGCTCGCGGCCGGTGGCCGCGGCGAGCCGGTCGACCACGCGGTCCTCCAGGTCGCGGACGCGCTGGTTCTTCCAGGCCTTGTCGGCCAGGCTGACCAGCAGGTCCTCGGTGGTGGTGCCGGGCTCGCCCCAGCTCGCGTGGGTGCGGGCGAAGCGGGCCAGTTCCTCGGGGACGCCGCGGGCCGACAGCAGGGCGTGGCCCGCGGGTTCGTGCGCGGAGCCGGGGCCCGAGAGCTCCTCGGGGTGGACGACCTTGCCGATGTCGTGGGTGGCGGCGCCGTAGCGGACGGCGTGGTGGTCGAAGGCCAGGCCCTCGGCGGCGCAGAACTCGACGACCTGCTCGGCGACCTGGTGCACCAGCGCGAGGTGGGCGACCAGTCGGGGTGGGGCGCCGACGCTCCGCAGCAGCTCGGCGATGTCGGGGGGCAGCGGCGGCAGTTCGGTGCTCACGCCGCAGGGTAACCCGAACGGGTGAGGGACTGTCAGTGCCCGGACCTAGTGTGCTCGGTGTGGGGCGGCCGGTCCCGGCGCAGGAGGGAGGCGCCGGGGCCGGCCGTCGTCACCGCTCCACGGTGGGCCCGGGTCGGGTCACGGCTTGAGGGCGACGCCGGCGTAGGCGGAGACGTCCTGCCAGCCCTCGGGCAGTTCGGCGGTGGGCAGGTGGCCCGCGGTGGGGCGCCAGAGCGGGAGCTGGACGAGACCGGGGCCGACGAACTCGAAGTCCCCGAAGAAGGGTTCGACGCCGGCCCGAGGCCGCAGGACCAGCGGCGCGCTGGCGCTCCGGTAGATCCGGGTGCCCTCGGCGGCGCTCTCCCGGGAGGCGAAGTCGGGGCTGCCGTGGGAGAGGATCAGCGCGCTGCCGGGGGCGAGCACGTCGCGCAGGGTGCGGACGATCTGCTGGGCGCCCTCCTCGTCGCGTATGAAGTGCAGGACGGCGACGAGCATCAGCGCGACCGGCTGGGACAGGTCGATGGCGGCGCCCAGCGCGGGGTGGCGCAGGATCGCCTCCGGGTCGCGCAGGTCGGCCTCGATGACCGAGGTGTGCCCGGCCGGGTGCCCGGCCAGCAGGGCGCGGGCGTGGGTGGCGACGATCGGGTCGTTGTCGATGTAGACCACCCGGGCGTCCGGGGCGACCCGCTGGGCGACCTCGCCGGTGGAGCCGACGGTCGGGATGCCGGTGCCGATGTCGACGAACTGGCGGATCCCCCGGCCCGCCGCGAACTCGACGGCCCGGCCCAGGAACTGGCGGTTGGTCCGGGCCAGCAGCGGCAGCGCCGGGTAGGCGGCGATGGCGGCCTGGGCGGCCTTGCGGTCGGCCTCGAAGTTGTCCTTGCCGCCCAGGTAGTAGTCGTACATCCGGGCGGTGTGCGGGATGCCGGTGTCGAGCTCGCTCGGCGGCTGCCAGTCGTCCGCCCTGGCCCACTCCCAGCCGGTGCGGGTGTCCTGGTCGACGGCCGCGGTGTCCTCGTCGTGCATCATGTTCCGCCCCCAATGCGCAATGCCGGCATGTGCCTACTGCCCCGTAACACGCGGTGCGCGGTGATCGTATCCAACGACACGCCGTGGAAACAGCGGGAGTTCAGGTTTACGCAACACCCGGAAAACGGAGTGTGTGCACGTCAAGGACGGTGCGGCGGACGGCGTCGGACGGCGCTGCCGGATCGCCGGGAGGGTCCGTCCTCTCTATGCTGGCTGCCGATGACTGCCGACCGCCGCACCGTACTGCGCACCGCCGCCAAGCTGGCCGCCCTGTCCGCCGCCGGCGGACTCCTCACCTCCTGCGGCAGCGGCACACCCCGCCGGGCCGACACCGGGACACTCGCCGCGCACCCCGGCAGTGTCGACCCGCAGCACACCACCGACCCGGCCTGGAACGGCGGCGAGGGACCCGCCTCCCCCGCCCCGACCACCCCGGGCGAGCCGCAGCCCGGCGGCGGACCGACCCCGGCCGCCGCCCAGGCCTCGACGCCGGCCTCCGCCCCGCCGACCCCGCCCGTCCTGACACCGCTGGCGGCCGGCACCCCGTACGAGGTGGTGTACGGGCCGCGCACCGGCAAGAACGTGGCGCTCACCTTCCACGGCAGCGGCGACCCGAAGCTCGCCACCGCCCTGCTGGAGGCCGCCGAGCAGCGCGGCGTCAAGCTGACCGTGATGGCGGTCGGCAGCTGGCTGGACCAGCAGCCGCAGATGGCCCGGCGGATCCTGGACGGCGGCCACGAACTGGGCAACCACACCCAGAACCACCTCAACATCTCCGCGATGACGCCGGACCAGGCCCGCGCCGAGATCGCCCAGTGCGCCGACCGGCTGACGAAGCTGACCGGCTCGATGGGCCGCTGGTTCCGCCCCTCCGCCGCGCAGTACGCCACCTCGATGGTGCGCGACCAGGCCAAGGCCGTCGGCTACGAGCACGTGCTGTCCTTCGACGTCGACCCGCGGGACTACAACGACCCGACCGCCGCCGAGCTCCAGCGCCGGGTGCTGGGCTCGGTGCGCGGCGGCTCGGTGGTGGCCCTGCACATGGGGCACCAGTGCACCATCGACGCGCTGCCGGCGATCCTGGACGGGCTGGCCAAGGCGGGGCTCAAGCCGGTCACCGCCAGCCAGCTGTGTGCGTGACCGGCTCCCGCCGGAGCCCCCCAGCCGGAGCCGCACCGAAACCCGCCCGCCGAAGCCGGTCAGACCATCGGGTCGTCGTCCTTGTACGGGCGCAGCCGCAGCGTCCGGGCGTCCGCCGCGCGGATCGCGTCGGCCCGGGCGACCAGCTCCGCCAGGTCGTCCCGCCCGGCGTGGATGAACCGCCCGTGCAGCGCGTCGAAGCGGCCCCGGGCCGCGTCCACGGTGACGGCGACCATGTACGGGATCGAGCCCCAGGCCTTCATGTCCCGGAACATCGGCATCCCCGCGGTCATGTCGGTGGCCACCGCGCCGGGGCTGATGTCGAGCACCACGACGTCGTGCTCGGCCAGCGTGTCCGCCATGTTGTCGGAGAGCTGGAGCAGCGCGCCCTTGGAGGTCGCGTACGCGGTGTAGTGGCCGTCCGGGCGCAGCGCGAAGCCGGAGTTGAGGTTGACCACCCGGCCGCTGCGGCGGGTGACCATGCCGGGCAGGACGCAGCGCAGCAGGTTGTAGGGGCCGCGCAGGTTGGTCTCGATCACCTGCCACCACTGGTTGGGGTCGGTCTCCCAGAGCGGCACCTCGGCGCGGTCGACCAGGCCGGCGTTGTTGACCAGCAGGTCGATCGGGCCCAGGTCGCGCTCGACCAGCCGGACGGCCTCCCGGACCGAGCCCGGGCGGCAGACGTCGGCGGTGACGGCGACGCCCCGGGAGCCGCGCTTGACGCACTCCTTGAGGGTGGCGGTCAGCGTCTCGTGGGTGCGGCCGACCAGGCCGACGGCCATCCCCTCGGCGGCCAGGCCGACGGCGATCTCGCGGCCGATGCCCCGGCCGCCGCCGGTGACCAGCGCGACCTGTCCTGTGAGCGATCCCGTCGGCACCGTGTGCTCCCTTCCCGTCCCCGGCCCCCGTCTGCGGCATTCTGTCCGGCGGCGGGCGGCGGCGGGCCCGGGCGCACCCGCAGGCGGTGCGGCCTCACCCGATCGGGGGGCCGTCCGTCCTGGCACTGCGCCGGGGAGGGGGTGACCTACTGGCGAGTACGGAGTAGTAACGTCGTCGGGGCGGTGACCGGTGCACCCATTCCGGTACACCGACCCGTTGACCAGCGAGCTCGCTGGGCCACCAGTTCGCTGGGCGACCCCCAGCACCACCGAAGGGCAACTGAGTGAGTGACATCGCACGCGTCGGAGTAGTCGGCTGCGGTCTCATGGGGTCGGGCATCGCCGAGGTCTTCGCCCGGGCCGGACTGGACGTCCTGGTGTCGGAGGCCAGCGGTGAGGCGCTGGAGTTCGGCCGCACCCGGCTGACCAACTCCCTGGACACGGCGGTCAAGCGCGGCAAGCTGAGCCCCGAGCAGCGGGACGAGGCGCTGTCCCGGCTGTCCTTCACCACCGACCTGTCCGACTTCGCCGACCGCGACCTGGTGGTCGAGGCGGTCGCCGAGCGCGAGGACATCAAGGTCAAGATCTTCCAGACCCTGGACCAGGTCATCGAGCGCCGGGACGCGATCCTGGCCTCCAACACCTCCTCGATCCCGATCGTGAAGCTGGCCGCCGCCACCTCCCGCCCGGAGCAGGTCATCGGCCTGCACTTCTTCAACCCGGCGCCGGTGCAGAAGCTGGTCGAGGTCATCCCGACCCTGACCACCTCGGCGACCACCACCGAGCGGGTCGAGACCTTCGCCTCCCAGGTGCTCGCCAAGGAGCCGATCCGGGCCCGCGACCGGGCCGGCTTCGTGGTCAACGCGCTGCTCGTGCCGTACCTGCTGTCCGCGGTGCGGATGTTCGAGTCGGGCGTGGCCACCGCCTCCGACATCGACAAGGGCATGGAGGCCGGCTGCGCCCACCCGATGGGCCCGCTGCGGCTGTGCGACCTGATCGGCCTGGACACCATCGTCTCGATCGCCGAGTCGATGTACGACGAGTACAAGGAGCCGCTGTACGCCGCTCCCCCGCTGCTGTCCCGGATGGTCGACGCCGGCCTGCTGGGCCGCAAGTCCGGCCGCGGCTTCTACGACTACACCGCGAGCGCCTGAGCCGCGACGCGAGGGGCGCGCCCGTACCGGTCTCCGGTGCGGGCGCGCCCCTTTCCCGTGGTCCGACGGACCGCGCTACTTGACCCCGGCCTCCGCGCAGGCCTGGGCGTACTGCGGGGTGCAGATGTCGGAGGCCTTGTAGAGGCCGCCGTCGACGACCGTGGCCTGCACCTTCGCCCTGGTCACCACGATCGGGGTGAGCAGCAGCGAGGGGATCTTCAACCCGCCGCTGTCGGTGAGCGTGGTGGCGGTGGTGCTGATGTCCATGCCCTCGGCCAGCTGGACGGCGATGCTGCCCGCCGCGTCCGTCTCGGGCTTGTACGGCTTGTAGATGGTGTAGGCCTGCTCGCCGGTGAGCACCCGGCGGACGGCGTCGATGGAGGCGTCCTGGCCGCCCACCGGCACGTTCTTGATGCCCGCGGCCTTCAAGGCCTCGATGACGGCGGCGGCCATGCCGTCGTTCGCGGCGTAGACGGCCTGGATGCCGTTCTTCCCGAGGTTCTGGATGGCCTCGTCCGTCTTCGCGGTGGCCACGTCCGGCTTCCACTCGCCGGACTGCTCGTAGACGATCTTGACCCGGCCGTCCAGCGCCAGGTGCGCGCCCGCCTTGAACTGCGCCGCGTTGGGGTCGGACTCGGCGCCGTCGATCATCACGACATTGGCCGAGGAGGCCTTCGAGCCGAGCGCGTCGAGCAGGGACTGGCCCTGGAGCTGCCCGGTCTGCTGGTTGTCGAAGGAGACGTACGCGGCGACCTTGCCCTGGGCCAGCCGGTCGTAGGCGACGACCTTCACGCCCTTGGCGTTGGCGGCGTCCACCCACGGGGCGGTGAGCTTGGCGTCGACCGGGTCGAGCAGGATGACCTTCACGCCCTTGGCGAGCAGGTCGTCGAACTGCTTCTTCTGGACGGTCGCGTCGCCGCCCGCGTTGGCGTAGCTCACCGTGCACTTGGTGCAGAGGCCGGTCACCGTCTGTTCGATCAGGGGCTTGTCGAACGCGTCGTACCGGGTGGAGGAGGCGCTCTCCGGCAGCAGCAGACCGATGCCCTCGCCACCTCCGCTCCCGCCGGCCGCCGGCGCCTGGCCCGCCACCGTCTGGCCGCAGGCCGTGAGGGCGAGTGCGAGCGACACGGTGGCCGTGCCCGCGGCCGCGAGACGCATGGGTCTGATCATGATCGGTGGTGCCTCCTGTACTGCGCCGCAACCCTGCGGCAGGGGACGGAGTCAAGCGCCACCGGGCGAATGCGTCAATGCGGGAGGGATCGTTCGTTATGCCCCTGCTCGATTCGTTACGGGATGAACAGGACTTTCACAGTCCCTTGGGTTTTTCGCGGGGGGGGTGATCGAAATGCCGAGGTGGCGGGAGACCGGGGAATCCGGCTCCCGCCACGGCGTCGGCCCGGTCGTCAGCTGTTGATGCTGTAGCTGTCGCCGTAGACCTTCCACTTGAGCGGCGGGTTGAGGTCGAAGTTCTTGGCGTTGAGGAACACCGACTGCTCGGTGTCGACCCGGCTGGTGTCGGAGTGCGCGGCCTCCTTCTTCATGACGACCTTGCGGGCGTCCAGGAAGGCCTTGAGGTAGGTGGCCTCGTCGCCGCCCTGGGCGGGCGTCTTCGCCTTCTTCATCGCGGCCGCGCGGATGCCGCCGAAGCTGTCGGAGCTGTTGCCGGGGCCGTGCATCACGATGGCGTCGTAGTAGGCGAACTGGCCGAGCGCGCGCAGGCCGTCGGCCTTGGCCTGGTTGACCGCGGGGTTGAAGTACACCCGGTCGCGCTCGTCGTTCTGGGCCTGCTGGAAGGTCTGGTCCTTGGCCGCGGCGGCCCAGTCCTTGACGAAGGCGTCGCCGAGGCCGGAGTGCGAGTCGCTGCCGTTGACCTTCTTCAAGGCGGGCAGGTACTTGGCGAGGACGTTGCCGGGCTTGAGGTCGGTGTAGTGCTGGACCAGCTCCAGCATGTCACCGGTGCCGGAACAGAAGCCGATGATGCCGGCGGTGTAGCCGCGGCCGTCACCGATGTCCTCGATGTACTTGTACTGGGCCTTCCAGTCCAGCGAGGAGTTCTCCGCGCTGGACACCAGCTGCATCGCGATGTCCTTCTTGTGCGGGTCGTCGAGGCCGACGCCCTGGAGTCGGGCGGAGCTCGCGGCCGCGGGGGCGGCCTGGGCGGCCGAGGCGGCCGCGACGGTGAGGGGCGCGGCCACCAGGGCGGCGGCGAGGGCTATGTGGAGGGCGCGACGGGGCTGAGGACGCATGGGACGCTCCGATTCCTCGTTCGGTTAGGAAAGCTTCCTAACGAGAAGGAAACGCCCGGAACCGCCGCCCCCGCAAGGGTTTTGACGAAAACACTTCAACCAATCCGAAGCCGCGCAGGTCAGACCGCCCGCCGGCGCACCCACCAGACCGCCGCCGCGCACAGCGCCACCGCGAGCAGGACCGTCCAGCCGAACTCGATCCACTGGAACGGCCAGAAGCGGTCCGCCGGCTGGTACACCTGGTGCATCGTGTAGCCGCCGTCGTGCACCAGGGACTGGAGGTGGGCGTAGTCGCCGCCGAGGTTGTAGAAGTCGGACTCGGAGAGCCGGTTCCCCGCCGGGTCCGAGTACCAGACGCCCAGCACCCAGCGGTCGTCCACCGCCATGGACGTCATGGCGCGCACCGGCTCGTCCAGCGGAGTCAGGTAGTGCGCGCGCACGGCCTCGGCGAGGAACGGCAGGGCGACCGAGGCCGCCAGGCCGAGACCCACCGCGAGCACGGTGCGGCGCAGCACCGCGCCGGCCAGCGCCGCGACCCCGAAGGCCACCAGCACCCGGCCGACCAGCACCGGCGGCGCCTCCACGAAGAGGTCCGGGTGGAACTGTCCGCCCATGACCGCCAGCGGCGCACTCCACCAGCGCAGCACCAGTCCGAACAGCGCCGCCACCGCGGCCAGCACCGCGCCGCCCAGCACCAGGCCGCCCGCCGTCCAGCGGGTCCGCCCGGCCCCCTGGGTCCAGGCGAAGCGCACCGTGCCGTGCTCGAACTCCCGCGCCAGCAGCGGGCCGCCGAGGAACGCCCCGAACACTCCGCTGAGAACGTAGGACACGCTGCCGAGCATCGGCATGGAGTCGGCGTACTGGTGCAGGAACCGCTTGAACGTGGCCGAGCAGGCGGCGGTGGCCGGATCGCAGGAACCCGCGCCGGTGCGGTCCAGGCCGTCGTGCAGGTACCAGCCGTGCAGCAGCAGAGCCAGCGAGACCACGCCCATCACCGCGAGCAGCGTCAGCAGCGCCGGCCGGTGGCGCAGCCCGGCGGCCCGCAGTACGGCGGAGCGGGGCGGGGCGAGGGTGGTGGCGCTCATGACGGTACCTTCTGGCTCGTACGGACGGCCCCGCGCGGGCCGGGCAGCGCGGAGGCGGTCGGCTCGCGCAGGTAGGCGAGCACCAACTCCTCCAGGCCGACGCGCTGTTGGCGCCAGCCGTCGGAGACCGGCGCGTCCGCGCCGCCGGTGCGCACCAGCAGGTGGGACTGGACGCCGGCCCGGCGGTCGCGGACCACCGGCAGCCGTTCGGCGACCGCGTCGGCCTCCACGGTGGGGCCGGTGAGCATCCGGTGGCCCGCGACCACGTCGTCCACCTCCCCGGACACCTGGACCCGGCCGCCGGCCAGCACCACCAGGTAGTCGCAGCTCTGCTCCAGCTCGTTGACGGCATGCGAGGAGAACAGCACCGAGAGGCCGTCCTCGGCCACCGCGGTCAGCAGCACGGCCATGAAGTCGTGCCGGGCGAGCGGGTCGAGCGCGGCCAACGGCTCGTCCAGGAGCAGGAGTTCGGGCCGCTTGGCGAGGGCGAGGGCGAGCGAGACCTGGGCCTGCTGGCCGCCGGAGAGCCGGCCGTACTTGCGGTCCATCGGGATGCCGAGGCCGTCCAGGTGGGTGCGCGCCCGGGCGTCGTCCCAGCGGCGGTTGAGGTGGCGGCCCATCGCGAGCAGGTCGCGCACCGGCAGGCCGGGGTAGAGCGCGGCGTTCTGGGCGACGAAGCCGATCCGGTCCAGGGCCCGGGGCGAGCCGGGGAGTTGGTCGCCGAGGACGGTCATCGCGCCCTCGCTGGGGAGGGTCAGTCCGGCCGCCAGGCTGAGCAGGGTGGTCTTGCCGGCGCCGTTCGGGCCGACCAGGGCGACCACGTGCCCGGCCGGGACGGCCAGGTGGCAGTCCCGCAGCGCCCAGGAGCGGCGGTAGCGCTTGCCGATCCCGCCGCAGTCGATCACGGTGTCCGCGGCCGTCACGCCACCACCCCGTCCCGGCCCTCGCGCAGGTCGCGCAGCGCGTCCTCGAACACCGCGACCATCCCCCCTTCGTCCAGCCCGGCGGTCCGCGCCGAGCGCATCCAGTCCAGCAACCCCCGCCGCAGCGCGGCCCGTTCGCGCAGCGGCACCACTCCGGCCGGCAACCCGCGCACGAAGGTGCCCTGGCCGCGCCGGCCGACCGCCAGGCCGCGGTGTTCCAGCTCCCGGTAGGCCTTGAGCACGGTGTTCGGGTTGATCGCCAGCCCGGCGACCACCTCGCGCACCCGGGGCAGGCGGTCCCCCTCGGTCAACCAGCCCATCCGCAGCGCCTGTTCGACCTGCTGCACGAGCTGCAGGTAGGTCGGGACACCGGAGGCCGGGTCCAGGCGGAACTCGATCGGGGAAGGCCGGTCATCGGCTTTATCTACTTCCATAGGTAAAGAGATAAACGATCGGATGACGGCACGTCAAGCCGAACGTCCCGTCGAGCCGGGCAGCCCGGGGAGACGGCGACACCGGGGACACGGCAACACCGGAGAAACGGCGACATCGGGGAAAGACGAAGGGCCCCGCTCCGGACCGTTCGGTCCGGAGCGGGGCCCTTCGCAGGCCCTGACGGGATCAGGCGCCGCGCAGCACCGCGCCGGTGCGGCTGACGGCCTCGGCGACGGCCGCCTCACGGGCGGCGGTGGCCTCGTCTGCGGTCAGGGTGCGGTCGGCCGCGCGGAAGCGCAGCGCGTAGGCCAGCGACTTCTTGCCCTCGCCGACCTGCTCTCCGGTGAACACGTCGAACAGCCGGATGGCCTCCAGCAGTTCGCCCGCGCCCGAGCGCAGCGCGGCCTCGACCTCGGCGGCCGGGACGGCGGTGTCGACGATCAGCGCGACGTCCTGGGTGGCCACCGGGAAGCCGGAGACCGCCGGGCCGTCGACCTTCACCGGGCCGTCGGCCGTCAGCAGGTCGATGTCGAGCTCCATCGCCGCCGTACGGGCCGGCAGACCGAGCGCCTTGACCACGCGCGGGTGCAGCTCACCCGCGTGACCGACCACCCGGTCGGTGCCGGCCACGACCAGCTCGGCGCAGCGGCCCGGGTGCCAGGGCGCCAGCTGGCCCTGGCGGACGGTCAGCTCGACGCCGGCCGCGCGGGCCACCGTACGGGCCGCCTCGACGGCGTCCGCCCAGGAGGCCTGCTCGCCCTTGCCCCACCAGCCGGACGGCAGCCGCTCGCCCGCGAGGGCGACGGCGACCCGGCGCGGCTGGTCCGGCAGCGCGGCGTCCAGCGCGGCCAGCTCCGCGTCGGTCGGCCGACGGTCGACGGCCGGGCGCGGGGCCACGGTCAGCTCGTCCTTCGGCAGGAACACGGTGCCGGTCTCGAAGACCGCCAGGTCGGTGTTGCCCCGGCCGATGTTGCGGCGCAGCGTGCCGAGCAGGCCCGGCAGCATCGTGGTGCGCAGCGACGGTTCCTCGTCGTTGAGCGGGTTGACCAGCTTGACCGTACGGCGGCGGCGGTCCTCCGGCTCCAGGCCGAGCGCCTCGAAGGCGGCCTCGCCGAGGAACGGGTAGTTGTTGACCTCGACGTAGCCGGCCCCGGCCAGCGCCACGCCGATCCGGCGGTGCACCCGCTGGGCCTCGGTCAGGCCCTTGCCCGGCGGGACGTTCGGCATCCGGGCGGGGACGTTGTCGTAGCCCTCCAGCCGGATGACCTCCTCGGCGAGGTCGTACGGGTCGGTGAGGTCGGGCCGCCAGGTCGGCGGGGTGACCTCGAGGACGTCGGCGCCCGAGACCGAGCAACCGATCTCCTGGAGGCGCCGGGTGACGCTCTCGCGGCCGTACACCGTCCCGGCGACCCGGTCCGGCAGGTCGGCGGCGATGGTGATGGTGCGCACCGGGTGCGGGGCCGCGATGTCGGTGACCCCGGCCTCGGCGGTGCCGCCGGCGATCAGCACCAGCAGGTCGACGGCGCGCTGCGCGGCGGCGCGGGCGGCCTCCGGGTCGACGCCGCGCTCGAAGCGCTTGGACGCCTCGGAGGGCAGCTTGTGCCGCTTGGCGGTGCGGGCGACGGAGACCGGGTCGAAGTGCGCGGCCTCGATGATCACCTCGGTGGTGCCCGGACCGGCGGCCGGGTCGAGGATCTCGGTGGAGGCGCCGCCCATGACCCCGGCCAGGCCGATCGGGCCGCTGGTGTCGCAGATCAGCAGGTCCTCGGCGGCGAGCTTGCGCTCGACCCCGTCGAGGGTGGTGAGGGTCTCGCCCTCGGCCGCCCGGCGGACCGTGATCGGGCCGCTCACGCGCTGCTTGTCGTAGGCGTGCAGCGGCTGGCCGACCTCCAGCATCACGTAGTTGGTGATGTCGACGGTCAGCGAGATCGGGCGGATGCCCGCCTTCTGGAGGCGGCGCTGCAGCCAGATCGGGGACTTGGCGGTCGGGTCGACGCCGACGACCGTGCGGGCCACGAAGCGGTCGCAGCCGGCCGGGTCGTTGACCTTGACCAGGTAGCCGAAGGAGTTGGCCGGCGGCACGTCGAGCAGCGCCGGGTCGGCCAGCGGCAGCCCGTACGCGGCGGCGGCCTCCCGGGCCACGCCGCGCATCGACAGGCAGTAGCCGCGGTCCGGGGTGACGGCGATGTCCAGCACCTCGTCGACCAGCTGGAGCAGCTCGATGGCGTCCGTGCCGGGCTCGTACTCCGGCGGGAGCACGATGATGCCGTTGTGGTCGTCGCCCATGCCCAGCTCGCGGGCCGAGCAGATCATGCCGGCCGAGGTCTGGCCGTAGGTCTTGCGGGCCGCGATCGGGAACGGGCCGGGCAGCACGGCGCCGGGGAGCACGACGACGACCTTGTCGCCGACGGCGAAGTTGGTCGCGCCGCAGACGATCTCCTGCGGATCGCCGGTGCCGTTGGCGTCGCCGACGTTGACGAAGCAGTGCCGGATCGGCTTCTTGAAGCCGGACAGCTCCTCGATGGAGAGCACCTCGCCGACCACCAGCGGGCCCTTGAGGTCGGTGCCGATCTGCTCGACGGTCTCGACCTCCAGGCCGGCCCGGACCAGGCGCTCGGCCACGTCACGGCCGGTCTCGCCGGCCGGAAGGTCGACGTACTCGCGCAGCCAGGAAAGCGGGACGCGCATCAGATCTCCATCCCGAACGGGAGGGTGAAGCGCACGTCACCCTCGACCATGTCGCGCATGTCGGCGACGTTGTGACGATTCATCAGGATCCGCTCCAGGCCCAGGCCGAAGGCGAACCCGCTGTAGCGGTTCGGGTCCACGCCGCAGGCGACCAGCACCCGCGGGTTGACCACGCCGCAGCCGCCGAGCTCGATCCAGCCCTCGGAGGAGCAGGTGCGGCACGGGCGGTCCGGGTTGCCGACGCTCTCGCCGCGGCACACGAAGCACTGCAGGTCGATCTCGGCGCTCGGCTCGGTGAACGGGAAGTACGAGGGGCGCCAGCGCAGCTCCAGGCCGCCGCCGATCAGCTTCTCGACCAGCACCTCGATGGTGCCCTTGAGGTCGGCGAAGGTGATGCCCTCGTCGACGGCGAGGCCCTCGACCTGGCGGAACACCGGGGTGTGGGTGGCGTCCAGCTCGTCCGTCCGGTAGACCCGGCCGGGGCAGACCACGTAGACCGGGGGCTCGCGGTCGAGCAGGGTGCGGGCCTGGACCGGGGAGGTCTGGGTGCGCAGCACCACGCCGGAGTCGGCGGAGCCGTCCGGGGCCTGCACGAAGAAGGTGTCCTGCATCGAGCGGGCCGGGTGGTCCGGGCCCAGGTTGAGGGCGTCGAAGTTCAGCCACTCGGCCTCGACCTCGGGGCCCTCGGCGACCTGGTAGCCCATCGCGACGAAGGTGTCCTCGATGCGCTCGGCCAGCGTGGTCAGCGGGTGCCGGGCGCCGCGCGGTGCGCGGTCGTAGGGCAGCGTGACGTCCACCGCCTCCTCGACCAGCACGCGGGCGTCCCGCTCCGCCTCCAGCTCGGCCTGCCGCTTGGCCAGCGCCTGGTTGACGGCGCCGCGGGCCTGGCCGATCAGCTTGCCCGCGGCGGCCTTGGCGTGCGGCGGGAGGGCGCCGATCTCGCGGTTGGCGAGCGAGAGCGCGGAACGGTCGCCGGTGTGGGCGACCTTGGCCTGCTTCAGCTCGTCCAGGGTGCCGGCGGCGGCGAAGGCGGCGATCGCCTCGTCCCGCGCCTGCTCCACCACCTCGGGCTTGAGGGCCTCGACCTCGACCGGGTCGTACGACTTGTTGGGTGCCGACATCTCTATCTTCCCGTGCTCCTGCTCGTCCGTGCTCAGGTGTGTGGGCTCGCCTTCGCGTCACGCCCGGCGGGGCCGGGGCGCGGGCAGCCGTCCTCCGTGCTCACGGGGAGTGGTGTCCGCGGCACAGCCGCACAGGGCGTTGCGCAACGCCAAAGGTCGAGTGTAGTCGCAGCGCGTAGCGCGGCTGCCGTCAAGCCCGTCCGGCCACCGACCACAGCATGCTGTGTCTGTCGTCCGCGCTCTTCTCAGAGCATGAAGTCGGGTACGCCGGCGGGCAGGATAAATCGGAACCTGGCCCCGCCGCCGGGGGCTCGGTCGACCCGGATCGAGCCGCCGTGGGCCTCCACGATGCCCTTGACGATGTAGAGCCCCAGGCCGGTGCCACCGCGCTTGGAGCCCCGCCAGAAGCGGGTGAAGACGCGCGGCATCGACTCCTCGGGGATGCCGCTTCCTTCGTCGCTCACGGTGACCGCGGTGCCTTCCACGATGCGGGGAGGGGTGCCGGAGCGCTCCCAGACGGGCGCCTCGACGACCTCCTTGGCCGGTGCCACCTCGATGGTGACAGTTCCCTCGCCGTGCCGCACCGCGTTTTCCAGCAGGTTCGCCAGCACCTGGTCGACCTTGTCCGGGTCCGCCCACAGCACGGTCAGCGGCTCGCTGATCCGGATGTCGAAGCGCTCCTCGGGGATCCCGGTGGCGACCTTGCGCTCGACGTGCCGGCGCACCGCGGCCGCCAGGTCGACCACCTGCTTGCGCAGCTCCAGCCGCCCGGCGTCGATCCGGGAGATGTCCAGCAGCTCGGCGATCAAGCGGGTGACCCGGTCCGCGTCAGCGTCCACCGTCTCCAGCATCAGCCGCTTCTGCCCGTCGGTGAACCGCTCCCACTTGGCCAGCAGCGTCGCCGTGAAGCCCTTGACGCTGGTCAGCGGGGAGCGCAGCTCGTGCGCGACGGTGGCGATCAGCTCGGCGTGGCTGCGCTCGGTGCGGCGCCGGGCCTCGGTCCCGCGCAGGGCGATCACCAGGCGCTCCAGCGGCCCCTGCGGCACCGCCCGGACGTACCGGGCGGAGACCAGCACCTCGCGGCCGCCGGGCAGCAGCAGGTTGCGCTCGGGCTGGCGGGTGCGGATCGCCAGGCCGCCGTACGGGTCGGTCAGCTGCCACCAGCGGCGTCCGTCCAGGTCCTCCAGCGGCAGGACGTCCTCCAGCGCGCTGCCCAGCGCGGCGTCCGGGAGCACGCCGGTGAGCCGGGCCGCGGCCCGGTTGAAGCGGACCACCCGGCCCAGCGCGTCGGCGACCACCAGGCCGTCCGGCAGGTCGTCCGGGTCGAGCTCGGGTCCGCTGCCGACCATGGGTTGCCTCCCCGATTACCCACCGTGCCGTTCCCCCCACCGAGGCAGACCCTAGCGCCTCCCAGGCCCCCGCAGTAGGGCTTGCAACGTGAGAACGCCGCGCGCCCGGGCGTGTGTCAGCCGTTCGAGCGGCAGCCGCCGGGCGACCGCTGGGCCCGGGCCGAGGCGTACAGGCAGACGGCCGCGGCGGTGGCCAGGTTGAGGCTCTCGGCGTGCCCGTGGATCGGGACGCGCACGACCTCGTCGGTGAGCGCGCGGGTCTCCTCCGGGAGCCCCCACGCCTCGTTGCCGAACACCCACGCGCCGGGCGCGCCCAGGGTGCCCTCGTCCAGCTCCCGGTCCAGGTCGCGCTCCCCCGCGCCGTCCGCGGCGAGCACCCGCACCCCGGCCGCGCGCAGCTGCCCGACCGCCTCCTCGACCGGCACGCCGACCGCCACCGGCAGGTGGAACAGGCTGCCGACGGAGGCCCGGACGGCCTTGGGGTTGTACAGGTCGACCGAGGCGTCGGTGAGCACCACGGCGTCCGCGCCGGCCGCGTCGGCGGTGCGCAGCACCGTCCCGGCGTTCCCGGGGTCGCGCACGTGGGCGAGGATCGCCACCAGCTTCGGCCGGGCCGCCAGGACCTCGGCGAACGGGGTGTCGATGAAGCGGCAGAGCGCCACGATCCCCTGCGGGGTCACCGTGTCGCAGATGTCGGCGATCACCTCGTCGGTGGCGGTCAGCACCGGCACCCCCTCGGCCAGGGCCGCCTCGACGATGTCCGCGTGCCGCTCGGCGGCCTCCAGGCCCACGTACACCTCGACCACGGCGTGCTCGTCCGTCCCCGGCAGCCGGCCGAACGCGATGGCCTCCCGGACGGCCTGCGGGCCCTCGACCAGGAAGCGGCGCTCCTTGGTGCGCTGGTTCCGCTTGGCGAGCCGACGGGCGGCGACGACCCGCGGCGAGCGCAGGGAGGTGAGCAGGGGGGTCTCGGTGCTCGACATGGTCTCGTTCTCTGGAGGCGCTGGCGGCTGACGGAGGCTTGTTGAGGTGGGGGGAACGCAGAACCGGACCCGCAGGAGAGCCTGCGGGTCCGGTCAGAGCTCAACCGATCTCGGAAGATCAGGCGGCGTCGGCGGCAGCCTTCGGGGCGTTCACGTCGGCCGGCAGCGCCTTCTGGGCGACCTCGACCAGGGAGGCGAACGCACCCGGGTCGTTGACGGCCAGGTCGGCCAGCATCTTGCGGTCGATCTCGACGCTGGCGGCCTTCAGGCCCTGCACGAAGCGGTTGTAGGTGATGCCGTTGGCACGGGCCGCAGCGTTGATGCGCTGGATCCACAGCTGACGGAAGTCGCCCTTGCGCTTCTTGCGGTCGTTGAAGTTGTAGACCAGCGAGTGGGTGACCTGCTCCTTGGCCTTGCGGTACAGGCGCGAGCGCTGGCCACGGTAGCCGCTGGCGCGCTCCAGGATGACCCGGCGCTTCTTGTGGGCGTTGACTGCCCGCTTGACGCGTGCCACTTGATTACTCCTTGGGTTGGACCACGGACTACTTCACGTGGTCCGTCATTCGAATGGGTCGGGAAGGATCAGCTGCCCCGCACACGGCTCGCGCCGGGCGGGAGGGCGATCACTTGCCGAGAAGCTTCTTGATCTTCTTGGCGTCAGCGGGGGCCAGCTCGACGGTCCCGGCCAGCTTGCGGGTCAGCGTCGAGGGCTTGTGCTCCAGGAGGTGGCGGCGGCCGGCGCGCTCGCGCAGCACCTTGCCAGAGCCACTGATCTTGAAGCGCTTGCTGGCGCCACTGTGCGTCTTCTGCTTCGGCATTTCGCCGTATCTCCTCGTCAGTCCCGTCCGCGCCCGCGCGACCTGCGCCGCGCGGGCGTGAACTGGATGGATCTGTGGTGACCGGGCGGGACGCCCCGTCACCCTGGGGGCCGAACCTGGACTGTGAGCCTTGCGGCTCAGGCGCCCTGGGAAGCGGCCGGCTGCTCGACCGGGGCCTCGGCCTCGGCGGCCGGCGCCTCGACCGGGGCGTCCTGCGCCTCGGTCACGGCGTCGTCGGCCGCGTCGTCCTCGACGACCAGGTCGTCGGCGACCAGGTCCTCGGCCGCCAGGTCGTCGTCCGCGGCGGCGTCGGAGCCGGGGGTCCGGCCCAGTCGCTCGGCCTTGCGGGCGTCCGCGAGGGCGCGGGCCTCGGCCATCGCCTCGGTCTTCTTCTTGTGCGGGCCAAGAACCATGATCATGTTCCGGCCGTCCTGCTTCGGCGAGGACTCGACGAAGCCCAGGTCCTGGACGTCGTCGGCGAGCCGCTGCAGCAGACGGAAGCCCAGCTCGGGGCGGGACTGCTCACGACCACGGAACATGATCGTGATCTTGACCTTGTCGCCCTGCTTGAGGAACCGGACGACGTGACCCTTCTTGGTGTCATAGTCGTGCGGGTCGATCTTCGGCCGGAGCTTCATCTCCTTGATGACCGTGTGCGCCTGGTTCTTGCGCGCCTCACGGGCCTTCATGGCCGACTCGTACTTGAACTTGCCGTAGTCCATGAGCTTGCACACCGGCGGCCGGGCGGTCGCCGCGACCTCGACCAGGTCGAGGTCGTACTCCTGCGCAAGCTCCAGCGCCTTGGCAAGCGGCACGATGCCGACCTGCTCGCCGCTGGGACCGACGAGTCGCACCTCCGGAACGCGAATCCGGTCGTTGATGCGGGGCTCGGTGCTGATGGGGCCTCCTCGGTTGCACCTTCTGCGATGCGGCCGTCGGACGGCGGTCGCACGTAGTGGACTCGACCACTGGGCGGGGCTTCATTCGTGCTGCGCTGCCCGGCACCTCTCGGCACCGCGTGCACCGCCACACGAAAAAAGCCCCGCTCGGTACAAGCGGGGCTCCACACAACCGGGGGCGGCATCCGGTGAGGGACGCTGCGGGCGACTCGGCGCCGTGGCGCCCGTCGCGGACCGGGACCCGTCGACCGTGAAGCCGATCAGGTGGGAGACTTTCGCGGTTGCCCTCTCGGGCCTCCTCGCAGTGGAGCCTCCACTTGCTGGCCAGGCGCCCATGCGGGATCCCGGCCGGTCAGTCTCGAAGCTTACAGCGTCGCGCTGTCGAACGCCATTCCGCCCCCGTTCCGCCGGACTCCGGCGCGGCGCACTGCCCTCCCGGGCCCTCCCCGCGCGCTCCGGCCCCCCTTGTACGCTCCACCTGTACCCACACCGCACGACGGAACGAGCCCCCCTTGAGCAGCGAGCCCACCCAGACCCCCGGCACGGACGACGACGCGATCGGCTTCGACGACCTCACCCGCGACATCGCCGAGGTCCCGGCGGTCGAGGTGATCACCACCGTCGCGGTGCACCTGATGAGCGCGGCCGCGGTCAAGTGCGGTCTGGCCGAGGGCGGCGAGAAGGACAAGGACCTGGACGAGGCCCGCAAGCTGATCACCGCGCTCGCTGGGCTGGTCACCGCCGGCGCCCCCGAGATCAGCAACTTCCACGCGGCCCCGCTGCGGGACGGGCTGCGCTCGCTGCAGCTGGCCTTCCGCGAGGCCTCGCTGGTGCCGGACGCGCCGGGCACCGGGCCGGGCGAGAAGTTCACCGGGCCGGTCTACAGCTGAGCGGGATCGAGAGGACCACCTACGAAATGTCGTAGGTGGTCCTCTCGCAT
Source organism: Kitasatospora sp. NPDC040550 (assembly GCF_055594965.1). Taxonomy (NCBI): domain Bacteria; kingdom Bacillati; phylum Actinomycetota; class Actinomycetes; order Kitasatosporales; family Streptomycetaceae; genus Kitasatospora; species Kitasatospora sp. NPDC040550. Next base: position 179,191 of record NZ_JBVIWC010000009.1, read on the forward strand.
CGTGTCTACCGCCGGTACAGCGGCTCCCCCGGCAGCTGCGCGTCGGCCGGCAGCACCGCGAGGTCCAGCCCCCGGTCCAGCCGCACCCGCAGCACCGGGTCCCCGGCCACCGCCCGGCCGACCCGCTGCGCGGCCTCCTGCAGCCCCGCCTGGTCCAGCGCCGGGTCGAACACCACCGCGAGCACCCCGTCCGAGTCCTCCGAAGGCGCCAGCAGCCCGCTGACCACCTGCGGCTCGGCCGCCAGCAGCACCCGGACCGCCTCCCGCACATCCGGGTCCCGGACCGGCGGCAGGTAGGGACGGTTCTCCGCCAGCGCCCGCAGCCGGGCACCGGACAGCAGGAACGGCACCGGCCCAGCCGGGTCGATCAGCAGGGTGTCGGCGCGCTCGGAGAAGGCGACCATCGCGGCCTGCGGGGCCGCGGTCGGCGCCGGGCGGGCGTCGGCCCGCCAACGGGCGAGCGCCTCCAGCGAGGTGAAGGCCGGCAGCGCGCGGCGCCCGTCCGGGGCCTCCAGCACCGGGACGGCCATGTCACTGGACTTGTCGTGCTTGTGCCCGTGCTCGTCCACCTCGACCTCGCCCAGGACGGCCACGATCGGGACCATCAGCCGGGTCGGGGTCAGCGCCGCCAGCACCTCGGGCTCGGCCGTACGGTCCTGCGACCAGCGGGCCAGGGCCCCGGTCAGGGCCGCGTCCGCCGTGCCGTCGTCGTCGGAGAAGCCGGGATTCGGGATGCTCTTGCCGACGAACGCCGGGTTGGAGAAGTCTTTGCGGTCCACCCGGCCGACCCTATGCCACCGGGCACCGCCGTCCGCATTTCCCTGCACACAACCCCTACCCACCGGTAGCGCACTGTGGCACCCTGCGCCCATGCCCATCCTCGTTGCGCGTACCCCTGTCACGGACCGGCACCGCTACGACCGGGCCACCGCCCATCTGGACGGGCCGGTGGCCGTCGTGGACCTCGCCGCCTTCGACGCCAACGCCGCCGACCTGGTGCGCCGGGCGGGCGGCAAGCCGATCCGGGTCGCCAGCAAGTCACTGCGCTGCCGGGCCCTGCTGGACCGGGCGTTGGCCGTGGACGGCTTCGCCGGGGTGATGAGCTTCACCCTGGACGAGTCGCTCTGGCTGGCCCGCACCGGCGTGCGCGACGTCCTGCTCGCGTACCCCTCCACCGACCGCACCGGCTACGCCGAACTGACCGGCGACCAGGAGCTGGCCGAACGGGTCACCGTCGTCCTGGACGACCCGGCCCAGCTGGACCTCGTCGACAAGGCCCGCACCGGCGACGCCGAGGTCAGGGTCTGCCTGGAACTGGACACCGCGCTGCACCTGTTCGGCGGCCGGGTCCGGGTCGGCGCCCGGCGCTCGCCGCTGCGCACCCCGGAGGAGCTCGGCGACTTCGCCGAACTCGTCCAGCGCCGGCCCGGGTTCCGGGTGGTCGGCCTGATGGCGTACGAGGGGCACGTGGCCGGGGTGGGGGACCGGGTGCCCGGGCGGCCGGTGCGCTCGCAGGTGGTCCGGCTGATGCAGAGCCGGGCCCGGACCGAACTGGCCGAGCGGCGCGCGGCCGTGGTGCGGCGACTGCGGCAGGTCACCGAGCTGGAGTTCGTCAACGGCGGCGGCACCGGCAGCGTGGAGTCCACCGTCGCCGAGCGCGCCGTCACCGAGGTCGCCGCCGGCTCGGGGCTCTACCAGCCGCAGCTGTTCGACAACTACCGCGTCTTCCGGGGCCGCCCGGCCGCCCTGTTCGGCCAGCCCGTGGTGCGCCGCCCCGGCGTCGGGGTGGTCACGGTGCTCGGCGGCGGCTACCCGGCCTCCGGCCCGACCGGACCGGACCGCGCCCCCGTGCCGTACCTGCCGCCGGGCCTGCAGTACGACCCGATGGAGGGCGCCGGTGAGGTGCAGACCCCGCTGATCGGCCCGGCCGCCGACGACCTGCTGATCGGCGACCGGGTCTGGTTCCGGCACGCCAAGGCGGGCGAGCTGTGCGAACGCTTCGCCGAACTGCACCTGATCGAGGGGGACCGGATCGTCCGCACCGTCCCCACCTACCGGGGCGAGGGGAAGACGTTCCTCTGACGGTTCGTCCGGCCCTGCCCTACCGTGGTTGCCGACACGAAGAACGACGAGGGAGCAGCATGGAAGCCGAGATCGTCCAGCAGATGGTGACGTCGGGCGCCTCTTCGTTGGCCGGACTGATGGCCACTGCGGCCTGGCAGCAGGTCAGTTCGCGGGTCTCCCGGATGTTCGGGCGCGGCGAGGAGGACGAGGCGGCCGGCACCGAGCTGGAGGTGATCCGGGCCGAGGTGCTGGAGGCCGGCGACGACGAGGACGCCCTGGCGGACCAGACGGCCGTACTGCGCACCAGGCTGCGCCGGCTGTTCCGCGAGCACCCGGAGGCGGCGGAGGAACTCCGGGAGATCCTGGCGGAGTTCGTCCCCCGGCAGGAGCCCGGATCGACGTACATCTACAACACGATCAGCGGCGGCAACAACGGAAACGTGATCCAGGCCGGCAGCATCAACAAGGTGCAGCACTGACCTTTCCCCAGCCTTAAGCGGGCCCGATGGAACACCTAACCCCGGTGTCCCATCGGGCCTTTGCGCTGCTCGGGCGCCTACAGTCCGTCAACAACCGCATCACGCCGAGCTATTGCCTTATGGTCCAGACCAATCCTACGCTCTGGCCGGGGGCCCGCGATCCGGGCCGGCGGCCCCCGAACGGGCAGGCGTGTCCGCTCCCCCACACCCGCCCGGAACGACGGCCAAGGAGTCCCCACCCCATGTCCATCAAGCGAAGTGCCCTGTCCGTCGGCGTGGTCGGCGCCGCGGTCCTCGCGGTGGCCGCGACCACCGCCGGTACCGCCAGTGCCCACGGCACCATGACCGGCCCGGTCAGCCGCATCGCCGCCTGCTACGCCGAGGGCCCCGAGCACCCGGTGTCCCAGGTCTGCAAGGACCTCGTCGCCGCCAGCGGCACCCAGCCGCTGTACGACTGGAACGAGGTCAACATCGCCAACGCCAACGGCAACCACCAGGCGCTGATCCCGGACGGCAAGCTCTGCTCGGCCAACCGCGACAAGTACGCGGCCCTGGACTGGCCCCGCACCGACTGGCCGGCCACCCCGGTCAGCGCCGGCAGCTTCACCTTCCAGTTCCGCACCACCGCGCCGCACGTCGGCACCCAGACCGTCTACATCACCAAGCCGGGCTACGACCCGACCAAGCCGCTCAAGTGGTCGGACCTCGACCCCACCCCGGTGGCCCAGGTGCAGGTCGACCGGACCGCCACCAACGGGTACTACACCTACCCGGGCACCCTGCCGCAGCGCACCGGCCGCCAGCTGCTCTACATGATCTGGCAGCGCAGCGACAGCCCGGAGGCGTTCTACAGCTGCTCGGACGTCGACTTCGGGAAGTCCGGCACCGCCGCCGGAGCCCCGGCCGTCTCCTCGTTCGCCGCCCCGGCCGCGCCCAGCGACGCCCAGATCGCGGCCGACGCGCCCCGGTCCACGGTCGCCCACCACGGGCACGGCGGGGACCCGAACGCCCCGGCCGGCCAGCCCCTCCCGACCACCTCGGCGGCCGTCGGCGGCACCTCCGCCACCGGCCCGCTGCTGCTCGCCGGCGCCGCCGCGCTCGGGGTCGGCTGGGCCGGCATGGTGCTCCGGCGCCGTCGCGTCGAGGCTGTTCGACGCGACTCCTGACGCCGGACGACGCGGAGCCGGGCCGGCCCACCCCCGTCCGGTCCGGTTCCGTGGCTCCCCCGCGCCGTGCGGTGAACGGCGACGGCCCGCCCGGGAGGATTCCTCCCGGGCGGGCCGTCGCGATGTGAGGGAGCGGGGGGCTCAGGTGGTGGACGTACCGGAGCCGTCCGGGCCGCCGTCCGGGCTGCTGCCGGAGCCGGACCCGCTGCCGCTGCCGGAACCACTGCCCGTGCCGGAACCACCGCCCGTGCCGGAGCCGGAGCCCGGCAGGCCGGGCAGGCCGGGCACGCCCGGGATCTTGCCCTTGAAGTCGGCGATGCCCTTCACGATGGTGTCCATCACGCCGACGTCCGGTGCCTTGTCGGCGATGTCGAAGCCGAAGTGCACCGAGACCAGCGCCTTGCCGTCCGCGGTCGGGAAGACCACGGTCTGGACGTAGCCGCTGTTGCCCTTGGCCGCGTCCACCTTCCAGCGGACCAGGTAGCCGTCCTGGCCGTTGACCTTCACGGCCTCGGACTTGAGCTCCTGGTGGCCGGTGACGTCGCCGTAGGAGTCCTTGACGGCCTTGTCGATGTCGGCCTTCGCCGCCGCCTGGGCGTCGGTGCCGCCGCCGCTGATCCGGCCGGTGTTCACCCCGCCGAGGGTGCACTTGTCGGTGCCGTCCGGGCACGTGTAGGCGCCGACGGTCAGCGCGGCGTAGCCGTCGTTGGTGGTGCCCGCCTGCCAGCCGGAGGGGGTGGGCAGGGTGAGCCCGTTCACCATGTCGATCGCCTTGTTGGCGCCCGGCCTGGACTTCCCGCTGCCGTTGCCGCCACCGCTTCCGCCGGGGTTGCCGTTCCCGCCGTTGCCGCCGTTCCCGTTCCCGCCGTTGCCACCGCTCCCGCCGCCGAAGCCGGGGAAGCCGAACGGCCCGTCGCCGTTCGGGGCCGGCTGGTTGCGGGCGGCACTGCGCTGCGTCCGGCCGTTGTCGTGGCCGTCCATCGCCAGGTAGGTGATCCCGGAGCCGGCGCCCAGGCCGAGCACGGCGGCCACGACGGTGGCCAGCACCAGCTTGGACGGCTTGCGGCGCGGCTTGCGCGGCACCTCGCCGGGCACCCCGTAGGCGGTGCCGAAGGGCGGCGGTTCCGGGTAGCGGACCGTCGGGCCGCTGTCCAGGACCTCGCCCTCCAGCACCCTGGGCTGTTCGGCCGTCTCCGGCCCCGGGGCCGCCGCGGCCGGGGGCTCCGGCTGCGGGGCGTCCGAGGGTGCGGGCCGGGTGTCGGCCGTCCAGCCCTTGCCGTCCCACCAGCGCTGCGGTCTCGGGTCGCCGGTGTTCTTCGGGTCCGGGTACCACCCGGCGGGGATCTGCTCGCTCACAGCAAAGAATCTAAAGGTAGCCGGATAAACGCGAAATCAGCGCAGCCGGGAATTCCGGTGGTTTTCGATGAGATTACGGTGAGAAGCCCCCGGCGGGGCACCGGCGCGGGCCGGGGGCGCGGGCCTACAGCGGGGTGACGTACGCCCCGGAGATGCCGCCGTCCACCAGGAACTCGCTCGCGGTGATGAACGAGGAGTCGTCGCTGGCGAGGAAGGCCACCGCGGCGGCGATCTCCTCGGCCCGGGCGAACCGGCCGAGCGGGACGTGCACCAGTCGGCGGGCCGCCCGCTCCGGGTCCGCGGCGAACAGCTCGCGCAGCAGCGGGGTGTCCACCGGCCCGGGCGACAGCGCGTTCACCCGGATCCCCTCCCGGGCGAACTGCACGCCCAGTTCCCGGGACATCGCCAGCACCCCGCCCTTGGAGGCGGTGTACGAGATCTGCGAGGTGGCCGCGCCCATCCGGGCCACGAAGCTGGCGGTGTTGATGATCGAGCCGCGCCCGTGCCGGCGCATGTACGGCAGCGCCGCCTTGCAGCACAGGTAGACCGAGGTCAGGTTGACCTCCTGGACCTTCCGCCAGGCGTCCAGGCCGGTGGTCAGGATCGAGTCGTCCTCCGGCGGGGAGATGCCCGCGTTGTTGAACGCGACGTCCACGCTGCCGTAGGTCTCGTACGCCTCGTCGAACAGCGCCTCGACCATGTACGGGTCGGTGACGTCGGTGTGCACGAACAGCCCGCCGACCGCCTTGGCGGCGGCCCGTCCGGTCTCCTCGTCCAGGTCCGCGCAGACCACCTTGGCGCCCTCCGAGGCGAGCCGGCGGGCCGCGGCCAGGCCGATCCCGCTGCCCGCGCCGGTGACCACCGCGGTGCGGCCGGCCAGGCGGCGGCAGACGATGTCGTCCTGCTCGGTCATGGACCGTCACTCCTCGGTGTGGATGAAGACGTTCGCGGCCTCGGTGACGTGGCGCGGCGGGTCCGGGCCCGGGCGCCGGTCGCGGGGTCGCGGACGGCGCTCGTCGGATCGGTCACGGCTCACATCCGTTCGAAGGAGCGGTAGCGCTCCCAGTCGGTGACGGTCCCGTCGTAGGCGGCCTGCTCGACCCGGGCCATGTTCAGGTAGTGCTCGACCACGTCGCCCCCGAAGGCCGTCCGGGCCAGTTCGCTGCCCGCCCACAACTCGGCTGCCTCGCGCAGCGATCCGGGCACCCGGGCGTACTCCTCCACCCCGTAGGCGTTGCCCAGGCAGGGCGCGGGCAGGTCGAGCTTGCGCTGCAGGCCGTCCAGTCCGGCGGCGATCATCCCGGCCACCGCGAGGTACGGGTTGACGTCGCCGCCGGGCACCCGGTTCTCCATCCGCAGGGCCGGGCCGTGGCCGACCACCCGGTAGGCGCAGGTGCGGTTGTCCCGGCCCCAGGCGACGGCGGTCGGGGCGAAGGAGCCCGGGCGGTAGCGCTTGTAGGAATTGATGTTCGGCGCGTACAGCAGGCTGAACTCGCGCAGCGCGGCCAGCTGCCCGGCCAGGAAGTGCCGCATGGTGTCGGTCATCCGGCCGTCCCGGTCGGCGAAGGCGGGGGCGCCGACGGCGTCGCGCAGCGACAGGTGGATGTGGCAGCTGTTGCCCTCGCGCTCGTCGTACTTGGCCATGAAGGTGAGCGCGCAGCCCTGTTGGGCGGCGATCTCCTTGGCGCCGGTCTTGTAGACGCTGTGCTGGTCGCAGGTGGTGAGGGCGTCGGAGTAGCGGAACGCGATCTCGTGCTGGCCGAGGTTGCACTCGCCCTTGGCGGACTCGACGGTCAGCCCGGCGCCCGCCATCTCGTTGCGGATCCGGGCGAGCAGCGGCTCGACCCGGGCGGTGCCCAGCATCGAGTAGTCCACGTTGTAGAGGTTCGCCGGGGTGAGGCCGCGGTAACCGCCCAGCCAGGCCTGCTCGTAGGTGTCGCGGAAGACCAGGAACTCCAGTTCGGTGCCGATGTCGGCGGCCAGCCCGTACTCGGCGAGCCGGGCGAGCTGGCGGCGCAGCAGCTGGCGCGGGGCGGCGTCCACCGGGTGGCCGCCGTGCCGGGCCAGGTCGGCGGTGACCTGGGCGGTGCCGGGCTGCCAGGGCGTCAGCCGCAGGGTGCCGAGGTCGGGGCGCATCGCGAAGTCGCCGTAGCCGGTGGCCCAGGAGGAGAAGGCGTAGCCGTCCACGGTGTTCAGGTCGACGTCCACGGCGAGCAGGTAGTCGCAGGCCTCGGCGCCGTTCTCCGCGACCTCGTCGAGGAAGAAGCGGGCGGCGAACCGTTTTCCCTGCAACCGGCCCTGCATGTCGGTGAAGGCGAGCGCGACGGTGTGCACCTCGCCCGCGTCCACCAGGACACGCAGCTCGTCCAGGGTCAGTGGCGGCCGGGGCCGCGAACCCGCGGGGGCGTTCTCGGGCATGGCGTTCTCGGGCATGCCGAAACCCTCCTCCTCCACGATCACTCTTCGAGATCAAGCGGTCACAGCGAACCGTACGGCCTGCGGCTCACGGGGCGGAAGAGGGCGGACGGGTGTGGCGCGCCGACGCGCGTGATTGACGAAGTACCGGACGGTACGGGAGGAGAATGCGCGCCATGGATCGCAGGCCTTTCATCGGTGTCAGCACCTACCTGGTGGACGCGAGTTGGAGCGACTGGCGCGGCCGTCGCGTCGCCCTGGTGCCGGAGCGGTACACCGCCTACGTGCAGGACTCCGGCGGGATCGCCGTCCTGCTCCCGCCCGACGCCCCCGAGCGCGCCCCCGAGGCGCTCGCCCGGCTCGACGCCCTCGTCATCGCCGGCGGCCCGGACATCGACCCGGCGTACTACGGGGAACCCGCCCACCCGTTGACGGACGTCGACTCCCCCGAACGCGACGCCTGGGAGGTCGCGCTGCTGCGCGGCGCCCTGGCGGCGGGCATGCCGCTGCTGGGCATCTGCCGGGGCATGCAGGTGCTGAACGTGGTCTGCGGCGGGACGCTGGTGCAGCACCTGCCGGACGTCCTCGACGTGGACGTCCACGCGGGCACGCCGGGGTGCTACGGCGCCCACCTGGTACGACCGGTGCCCGGCACGCTGGTCGGCGGGCTGCTGCCGGAGAGCGAACTCTCCGTCCCCACCTTCCACCACCAGGCCGTCGACCGCCTCGGCACCGGCCTGCGCGTCAGCGCCCTCGCCCCGGACGGCACCGTGGAGGCCGTCGAGGGCCCCGGCTTCACCGTCGGCGTCCAGTGGCACCCCGAACAGGGCACCGACCTCCGCCTCATGCAGGCCCTCGTCCGCGCCGCCACCGCTGCCTCCCTGGACGCGGTCACCCTCGCCTGAAAGTGCGATAAACACGCTTACACCGAGGGGCAGTTGCGCATTCCGGTGACGTGTTACGTTCCGTACTCAAACGGAAAACAGTTGACCCCGGCGGTGCTACCAACACCCCGGGGTCCGGTACCAGGAGCGAGCACTCCCGATGCGAGTACATCGTACCCAACACGCACGTCACTTCACCGTGTTGCCCAACACCGTGTTGCAGTACCGGAAGTTGAGCTACACCGCCCGAGGCCTCCTCGCCGACCTCCTCTCCCGCCCCGACGGCTGGCGCGAGGACGGCCGCCACATGGCCGACACCAGCCCCCAGGGCCGGGGAGCAATTCGCAAGGCCCTCAAGGAACTAACCGACGCCGGCTTCTACCGAGTCGAGACGATCCGCATGCCCGACGGCACCGTCCGCACCGAGAACCACGTCTACGACACCCCGTTCCCCCGGCCGAGGCCACCGGCTGCCACCCGCCCGGCACCCGGTGCACCGACCACCGGCCGCGCAGACCACCCCGTAGTAAAGAAACCGGACCGAGAAACCACCCTCCCCCCACCCCCGGACGAACAACTCCGCGAAGCGATGGACACCCTGTACCGGGTGATCCGCCCCGAACCCCGGCTCCGCCTGGGCCAATCCGAGGCGGAACAGCTGGCACCCCTGGTCGCCCAATGGCTCCAACGCGGCAGCACCCCGGCCGACCTGGCCCAAGCCCTGCTACCGGGCCTGCCCACCCCCCTGCACTCGGCACCAGCCGTGCTCGGCTACCGCCTGCGGCACAAACTCCCGCCACCCCGAACCCCGGAACGCCCTCCCGCCGCCCGCTACACCGAATGCAGCGAGTGCCGCGATCCCGTCCCCCGCCCCGGCACCTGCCGCACCTGCGCCGGCCCCGCGCAACGACCGGCCACCAACGGCTGCACCACCTCCGCAGCCACCAGAGGCGCCACCCGCGCCCGCTCCGCCCTCCTGGCCTCTCAGGCGTCCAAGGCACAGACGAACCCGAGATCGATCAACCCGTCACTCCGGCACAGCCGGTCGGATGGGCCACCGACGGTGGTCTGCAGCAGCTGGTAGTCCGCGCCGTGCTCCTGCCCCCAGTGCATCGCGGCGCGCCACAACCGACGCCCGAGCCCAAGACCTCGACACTCGGGCAGGACCCCGAAGTACTGTGGCAGGAGCCGGACTTGACCGATCGGATCAGACATCGTCTCCATCGGGCCGATGGCACCGACCACCCGGCCGTTCCGCACCGCGACCAGGACCGGGCCGACGGTGTCGAGCCTGGAGTTCAGGAAGGCGAACCCCTCGTCGGCGAGCCTTTCGGAGAAGACGTCGAAGCTGTCCACCGCTTCTGTGGGCGTGCTAAACAGGACCTCGATCCCATCCACGGCAGGAGCGGAACGGTCGAAGGTCCTGAGTTGGACCCGGTTGCATGCGGCACGGGCGTCCGGGTCTTCTTGGAACCACACGACTCGGGCCTTCTCGGTTCCGTGGACAGCGGCGAGCTTGGCGGCTGCTTCCCGGGCTTCGAGCAGGTGTCCCCGGGACCCGTAGAGGTGAACCCGTAGGACTCCACGGTCGGTGAGGGTCGGGATCAGGGTTCGTTCCCGGTCCTGGATGATGTCGTCCACCACGACCCACTCGCCTTTGCGGCCGGACCATCGCCGGTCCTTGTCGTGGGGCAGAAACTCCCTGGTGCCGGCGACGGCGAGCACGTCCTCCATCAGCTCCGGGCTCAGGACCTCGGGGTGCAGGGGGCCGAGCGTCGGCAGGTACGGCACGGACATGCGGAGGCGCATCCAGTCCCAGTGGAATCCCATGAACCCACGCTACTCGGCTCCCATGAAGGGCTCAGGCCCTGACGCGAGCCGCGTCAGGGCCTGAGCGTTACTGACCGATCGCGATCAGTGCGGGTTGTCGTCGCCTGCGGAGCACGAGCACTTGATCGACTCCATGATGTCGTCCAGGTCAGCCACAGCGGTGATCTCGCTGACCGACTGGGTGGGGGCCTGAAGGGGCCGCGTCAGGTACGGCAGGCGCTGGGACGGGCCGTCGCCCGGCAGCGGGCGCCTCGGGGAGAGTTCGACAGTTACAGCGGTCATGTTCAACCCTTCTTGATTCCGTGCTGGCAGTAGGAACTGAGTGGTGCCTTCGCCTCCTGGTAGTGCTTGGCCAGCGGCCGGCACACGGTGCACGACCCCGAGAGCTGGCAGCCGGAGCAGCCACCGGTGCGAAGCATGAGACGGTCGGCAATGGCGCCGAGCCGGGCGAGGCCGTTGATCCCCTCGCTTGGAAGGCTGACCTGGTCGTCACGGCCGATCTTGCAGATGGACACCAGCCCATGCGGGTCGGCATGGAAGAACGTGTGGCCCGCATTGCACCCGGCGAACGGTCGTCGCATCCGCAGGTGCTCCTTGGACTGCGCGGTCAGCGACTCGGCGCCGCCGTAGATCGTCGGCGTCATGTTGGTGAAGACGTTGTACTCCAGCCCCCACGACCGGCACAGGTCGACCATCGCCTGTTCCTCGTGCGCGTTGTCCTCGGTGACGACGATGCTCATCCGCAGCGGCAGCTTGGCGTGGCGGGCGGCGTTCATCCCCTGGACGAACAGGTCCCAGGCGCCCGGCCGTTGCGTCAGCTCCTCGTAGCTGGCCTTCGTCGCGCCGTACATCGACACCGTGACCCGGTAGGGCGGGCACTCCCGGAAGAGGCCGAGCAGGTTCTCGCGCCACAGCAGCGAGGCGTTCGTCGAGACCGTGATCATCATGCCCAGCTCGAACGCGGTCCGATAGGAGGCGATGAAGTCCTTGTCCACAGTGGGCTCGCCGCCGGTGATCTGGAGCCACAGCACACCGGCTTCGGCCATGATCCGCAGGCAGGTGAGCTTGTCCGCCAGCGGCATGCCCGAGTTGACCTTGAGCCCCAGGTAGCAGTGCTTGCAGGCGTAGTTGCAGCCGAGATTGATCTCCCACGACGCCCGGGAGTACCCCCACGAGGAGGGCTGCCGGACCAACAGGAACTCGGCCGTCGGCAGTCCAGCGACGTCCAGGTCGGCCCACTGTGCGCCCACGGCCTCCACAAGCCACGAGGGGGCCACCTGGGCGCGGTTGTGGACGCGTAGTTCTTCGTAGTCGGCCTGCGGCAGCCGGAGGCCGCCGCGGCTACCGGGTCGCACCAACACGTACTCGTCCAGGAACGGGCTGGCGATGAGGTCGTGCACTTCTCCTCCTCTGAGTGATCCGTCAGGCGCCGGAGTGGCGCAGGTAGGCCTCGGCGGCCGCCTTGGCGTAGAAACGCCTGATCCGGTCCGAGGAGCCCGGAACGCGCACGTACTCGTGCTGCTCGCGGTCGTGGATGCCCCAACACTCCAACAGGACGAAGTGGAGGCTCCGGGAGCCGATCAGGCGGATCTCGTACCGGGACAAGGCCATGGGCGAGGTCACCGCACGACCTCCGCCGTCAGTTCGTTCTCGGATGTCCGCCCCACTTGCTGCGCCCGAACCTGAGCCGCGAGGACGAGTGCGGCGAGCCGCGCGTCTCCCGTCACGCGCTCGTCGGGGGCCACCTCGAACCACACCACCTTGCCGGCCTCCACCGGGTGCCAACCCCAGGAGTGGGACAGCGCCTCGACCAGGAGGAGGCCGCGGCCGCCGGAGGCCATGTCGTCCGCCGCCTTGCTCACCGGCGGCTGCGGGCTGTAGTCCGCGACCTCGACCCGCAGGCGGGTGCCGGTCCACTGGACCGCGACGCGGCAACGCGCCTGCACATGCTCGATGGCGTTGGCCAGCAACTCGGCAGTGCACAACTCCGCGTCCCGCAAGGCGTTGTCCGTCAACGGAACACGCCAAGAAACAGCGATGGACCGGACCCGTTGACGCGTCGGCCGGATGGTCGCCGGGTTCGGCTCGACATCCCAGGTGTGCGGCTTCGGGATCGTGGCGGTGTCGATGTAGTTCATTGGTGGGGCCGTCTCAGTCGGGTGCTCCGGGCATCTCGCCGGACGACCACCAGAATCCCGAGGCGGCTGCTTTGAGATAAGGCCAGCGTGTGTACCCACGATGGGTAAACTTGCGGTCAGTTATCTCAAGTAACACTGAGCGATGATCCTTCTGCTGCTGGGGGCCGGTCGTGAGTGAGTCAATGGGGCCGCCCGGGCTTCCTCGTCGTCTGCTTGCCGACCCCGAGATGAGGGCAGCCTGTGCGGATCGAGACTTCGCGCGGATCTTCCAACTTGCCAAGCGCAGAGCGGGGTTCCACCCTTCACGCATCGCCCGGGCGTGTGAGCTGACGCCCAGCAGGGTGGGGGAAGTGATGAAGGGACGGCCGAAGATCACCAACATGGCCGTCATCGAACGCATCGCGGATGGCTTACGAATTCCCGGCCACATGCTCGGCCTGGCAGACCGCGATTGGGAACAGCCAACCGTCTCCCATGGAGGGTCGCCTTCGGCGGTCGAGCCTGTACCTCATTCACGGCCGACCAGGGATGGATCACCAGGAGGCGACGTGGATGACATCCTGGCCATCGCAGCCGGATCCAGGGTCACGCCAAATGTCCTTCGCTCCCTCCAGGTGTCCATCGAGGACTACTGGATGCGAGACGACCAACACGGCGGCGAGACGCTCCGCCCTGCGGTGATCGGCCAACTCAGGTACGTCACGGGCGTCATGCGGGACACCGCCGACCCGAACTACCGGCACAGTCTCCACGCCATCGCAGCCGAGCTCGCCCGCCTTGCCGGCTGGACGTACTTCGACGCGCGGCAGTACAGCGCGGCGCAGGGTTATTTCGCCGAATCGCTTCGATTCGCGCGAGAAATCGATGACCGAACGTTCATCGCCAATGTGCTTGCCTGCCTGAGCCTCCAGGCGACATACCAGGACAAGCCGCAGGACGCGATCACGCTGGCCCGAGCTGCACAGGACAACGCGCGCCTTGCGGCTGGTACACCCCGGGTGCTGGCCATGCTGTCGATGCGTGAAGCCTTCGGCCACGCAAGTGCGCACGATCGGGAGGCAGCCCATCGCGCGATCACCGAGGCACATCAACACTTCGAGCGCATCGCCGACGGTGACGACGACCCTGGCTGGGTTCAGTATTTCGACCGCACCAAGCTCACCGTGGATACCGGCATCGCCCTTGGCCAGCTGGGTGAAGCCGAAGCTGCTGAGCCTCTTATCGCCGAAGGACTGGAAGCCGAGCCGATGGCGAATCTTCGAGGGCGCGCGTTCCACACCTTCTGGCTTGCGCGCACCCAACTCCAGAGGCAAGAGGTCGAATTGGCATGCACCACTGCTACGAAGGCCCTCGCACTGGCAGCAGCTGTCGACTCCCCCAGGGTGACGTCCCACCTCCAAGAGCTCTGTCAGCTCCTCAGGCCCTACCGCAGCAGCGCCCCCGCAGCGGAACTGACCAACCGGATCACCGACATGGCCGGGTGATCAAAGGCCGGCCTCATTCAGCAGCAGGTACAGCACGCCTACAAGCGTGCCGCTGCTGACGATCTCTCGGCGGTCGATCATGCCGCGCAGCTCGGACAGGGGGATCCACTCGATTCGGTCGGATTCGTTGCGCTCTGTCGGCGGACCCACGCACTCGACAGCATCGGCCCGGAAGACGAAGTGCTCCGAGTCCGTGATTCCGTTGGCCGGTTGGGCATAGATCAGCGGCTTGACCTCACCGACCTTCCAGCCGGTCTCCTCCAGCGTCTCACGGGCCGCCGCCTCTGCCGGGGTCTCATCCGGCTCGATGAGACCCATCGGGAGTTCCCAGGCCCAGGTGTTGGTGATGAAGCGGTGCCGCCACATCATGAGGACCTGCCTCTGGTCGTTCACTACGGCTGCCACAGCGAGGTGCCGCAGTTTGACCACGTGGTGTTCCCAGCGGTCACCGTCGGGTTGTTCGACATCGGCCAGCCACAGGTTCACCCATGGGTTCTCGTAGATCGGACGTTCCCCGTGGATCTTCCACTGCATTGCCGAAGCCTCCCTCGATGAACCCTCAGCATCTCAGACATGGGCAACCAGGGCAGTCAATCCCAGCAAATTCGCGTCAGAGTGACGAAAACTGGCGACGGCGGCTGACGGCCCCGATGGCCCCGGCCTGAGGTACACGGCGACCATTGCGGCGCCTCCTCGGATATCCGAGGAGGCCGCGCGTGGTTTTCAGTCCTTTTCGGTTGTTTCGATCCAAGTGCCCGATACCCGTCTCACCTCATCTTTTCAACGGCGCCGCTTCGGCCTCACCGAAGCGGCGCCGTTAAGAACAATCCGTCTCGTATCCCCATCTCTGCGTAGGAAGTCGGCCGGGCTGACTTCCTACGCACAAGAACGGGGAGCCGCCAAGATCGGGGGGGGGGGGGGGAGAAGAAAACAAAAAGGGGAACACCAACATCCAAATACGAAACTCCCCCCCCTCCTACC
>NZ_JBVIWC010000009.1:193997-251058 GCF_055594965.1 Kitasatospora sp. NPDC040550
CCTTCTCTTTTGGTTGGGAGGGGGTGCGGTTGTGGCCCCTCGAGAAACAAGAGACGGGGGATTTGGGGGGTGGGGTTTGCGGGAAGCGGGCCCAGAGCCTGGCGGCCGACGGGAGAAGGGAGGGGGGTTGGGGTTTGGGGGTGGGGGTGGGGGTGGGGGTGGGGGGCGACGGGGTCAGCGGGTGGCTGGGGCCGGGGTGGGGAGGGGGAGGTGGGAGGCGGCGGTGAGGAGGGTGGGGAGCATGCGGGTGGCGTGGGTGGCGTAGCCGTGGGGGGAGGGGTGGATGCCGTCGGGGCCGAGGAGTTGGGCGGCCCGGTGGTGGAACTCGGGGCCGGAGGTGGGGGCGAGGTGGGCGTCGGTGCGGGTGGCGGTGCGGGTGTGGAGGCGGGCGAGGCGGGTGGAGCGGTGGTGGCCGATCCAGCGGACGGGGGTACGGAAGCCTGGAGCGTAGCCGGGGTCGGGGCAGGGGACGACGACGAGCTGCCAGCCGGCCTCGCGGAGGGTGCGGGCGAGGTGGGCGTGCCGGCGGGCGGCGCGGCCGAGCGGAGCGGGCAGCAGGACGTCGTTGCCGCCGACGATCAGTACGGCGATGCCGGGCCGCAGCCGGGCGGCGCGCAGGACTTGGCGGCCGACGTCGGCCGTGGTGGCGCCGGCCCGGGCGTGGACGCGGAGGAGGACGGGCCGGCCGGTGGCCTCGGTGAGGCCGGTGGCGAGCAGGGCGCCGAGGGTCTGCTCGGGACGGTGGGCCCCGAAGCTCTGGGCGAGCGAGTCGCCGAGCATCAGCAGGGTCAGCGGGTGGTCGTCGGCGTCCCGGTCGAAGGGGCCGTACCGGCCGTCGGCGACCGGGACGGACCAGTCGGTGGGCGGCCGGTGGGCGAGCAGGCGCAGGTACAGCCGGGCGAGCCGGTGGGCGAGGCGGCGCATGAGCGGATGGACTCCGGGGTCGGGCGGTCAGGCGGCGGTGAGGACGACGGCAGCGTTCTGCCCGCCGAAGCCGCAGGAGACGGACAGGGCGGAGGGCACGTCGACCGGCCGGGGGGCCTTGGTGACCACGTCGAGGCCGATGGCGTCGTCGAGCCGGTCGAGATTGGCGGTGGGCGGGACCAGCCGGTGCTGGAGCGCGAGCACCGTGAGGGCGGCCTCGATGGCGCCGGCCGCGCCCATGGTGTGGCCGATCACGCTCTTGTTGGCGGTGACCGGCGGCGGTCGGCGGAAGACCTGCTGCAAGGCCGCCGCCTCGGCGGGGTCGTTGAGCGCGGTGCCGGTGCCGTGCGCGTTGACGTGCCCGATCTCCTCGGGTGCCAGCCCCGCGTCGGCGAGCGCCGCCCGTACGGCCCGGGCCAGGCCGTCGCCGCCGGGGTGCGGGGCGGTGAAGTGGTGGGCGTCGCCGCCGGCGCCGTGCCCGGCGAGGTAGCCGCGGACCCGGGCGCCGCGGGCCCGGGCGTGGTCGGCGCGTTCGAGCAGCAGGACGCCCGCTCCTTCGCCGAGGACGAAGCCGTCCCGGTCGGCGTCGAAGGGCCGGGAGGCGCCGGCCGGGTCGTGGCGGCGGCGGGACAGCGCGCCGAGGCGGTCGAAGGCGACGCAGGTCATCGCGGAGCGGGCGCTGTCGGTGCCGCCGGCCAGCACGAGGTCGCAGCGGCCGGCCCGGATCAGGTCGCTGCCGAGCGCGAGCGCGCTGGTGCCGGAGGCGCAGGCGGTGCTGACGACCAGGCCGGGGCCGAGGGCGCCGAGGTCGAGGCTGACCTCGCCGGCGGCCATGTTGGGGATGGAGCGCGGGACCATCAGCGGGGAGACCCGGTCGGCCCGGCCCGCGGCGAGCCGGCCGTACTCGACCACGTGGGTCTGCGCGCTGGTGGCGCTGACGCCGAGGACGACGCCGACCCGGGTGCCGTCCCAGTGCGCCGGGTCGAGCCCGGCGTCGGCGACGGCCTGGCGGGCGGCAACCACGGCCAGCTGGCTGAACCGGTCGAGGCGGCGGGCGAGCCGCCCGCCGAGCAGGGCGGGCGGCTCGAAGTCGGCGACCCGGCAGGAGAAGTCGACGTTCAGGCCGAGGAGTTCGGGGTCGGGGCGGGCGGTGGGCGCGGCACCGAGGAAGTGCTCCCAGACGGCGTCGGCGCCGCTCCCGGCCGGGGTGACCAGGCCGAGTCCGGTGACGGCGACCACCGGACGGGACGGGACCAATGGCCGGAACGGCACCGACGGCCCGGGTGGCACCGACGGCCCGGGTGGCACCGACGGCCGGTGCGGGCTCAACTGACCGATTCCCGGGCCAGGGTGGCGTCCGCGTGGGCGGCGAGTTCGCCGAGGGTTCGGTCCGGGCCGATGTCGGCGACGGTGACACCGAGCTTCTCCTCGACCACCAGGGAGAGTTCGACCAGGGCGAGGCTGTCGAGGGCGAGCGAGGCGAGGGTGGCGTCGGGGGTGACCACGGCCGGAGAGACGTCGAACTCGTCGATCAGGCAGGAGCGGATCGTCTCGTAACTGCTGGGCACGGTGAAGTTCCTTTCAGCTGGGGGTGTTGAGGGCGTCGATGACGGCGGCGTCAGGCCGCCGTCCGGGCAGTCGGGTCCAGGCCAGCACGGCGCCGAGCAGGGCCACCGCGCCGCCGACAACGGCCGCTGCCGCCAGGCCGTCGGTGAAGGCGGCCGGGTCGCCGGGAGCGGCGCCGGTGAGCGAGGTGGCGAGGACGGAACCGAGCACCGCCACACCGAGGGTCGAACCGACCTGCCGGGTGGCGTCGTTGAGGGCCGAGCCGACCCCGGCCGCGGCGACCGGGACGGCGCTCATCACCACCTCGGTGGCGACCGGGGCGAGCAGCCCGGCGCCGAGCCCGGCGAGGGCCTCGAAGAGCAGCACCGGCCCGTCCCCCGAGTCGGCGGCCAGCCGCCCGAGTTGGACGAATCCGGCGGCGATCAGCAGCAGTCCGCCGGCCGAGGGCACCCGGGCTCCCAACGGCCGTGCCAGCAAGGGCCCGAGGAGCGCGCCGACGGCGAGCCCGAGGGACAGCGGGACCATCCGCAGCCCGGCCTGCCAGGCGCTCAGGCCCCGCACCTGCTGGAGGTGGAGGGTGAGCAGGAACATCGCGCCGAACATCGCGAAGGACATCAGGGCGAGCGTGGTGGTGGCCGGCCAGACCGGCCCGCCGCGCAGCAGCCGGACCGGCACCATCGGTGCGGCGCAGCTCAGTTGGCGCCGGACGAAGGCGGCCAGCAGCAGGGCGGCGAGGGCGAAGGCGGCGAGCACGGCGGGGCTGGTCCAGCCCCGCCCGGGGGCCTCGATCACACCCCAGACCAGGGCGAGCAGCCCGGCACAGGACAGCAGTGCCCCGGGCCGGTCCAGCGGTCGGGCCTCCGGCGCGCGGGACTCGGGGACGGCGACCAGGGCCGCCGCGCCGATCCCCGCGATGACCGGCACGTTGAGCCAGAACGCCGACTGCCAGCCGTACCGGTCGACCAGCAGGCCGCCCGCCACCGGGCCGAACACCGCGCCGACCCCGGCGACCGCCGCCCAGATCCCGATCGCCCGCTTCCGGGCGGCCGGTTCGCGCAGCACGTGCACCACGGTGGAGAGGGTGGCCGGCATGAACAGGGCCGCGCCGAGGCCCATCCCGCAGCGTGCGGCGACCAGTTGGGCGGAACCGGTGCCGAGCGCCCCGGCGGCCGAGGCAGCCCCGCACAGCGCCAGCCCGGCGAGGAAGGCGCGCCGCCGGCCGTACCGGTCCCCCAGTGCGCCGCCGGCCAGCACGCAGCCGCCCAGCGCCAGCGCGTAGCCGTCCACGATCCACTGGGTCTCGGCGAGGGTCGGGCCGAGGTCGGCGCGCAGGCCGGGGACGGCCACGTTGAGCACGGTGAAGTCGAGGCCGAGCAGGAACAGTGCGGCGCAGACCACCGCGACCGCCGCCCAGGCCCGCCGTTCGGTGGGCGTCGAGGCCATCAGGCGGACAGCCGCAGCGGCTCGTCGCGCCGCCGGAAGCCGATCCGGTACAGCGTGGCGGCGCCGCGCAGGAAGGTCACCTCGCTGGCCCGCAGGTAGCGCCGGTACCGCCGGTAGCCCTCGGGGCCGACCAGCCGCTCGGCCTGCTCCCGGGCCCGCAGCAGCCGGCCCGACCAGGAGGCGAGGGTGCGGGCGTAGTCCTCGGCGGAGGCGGTGAGGGCGACCACCGAGAAGTACGGGTCGCAGGCGGCGGCGATCTCGCTCAGCCGGGGCAGCCGGGCGGTCGGGAAGACGTCGCTGCCGACGAAGTCGCCGATCGGGCCGGAGCCGTCGGCGGCACCGTCGTAGGCGATGGTCTGGAGCGACATCCGGCCGCTGGGGCGCAGCCAGCCGTGGCAGGCCCGGAAGTAGCGGGCGTACACGTCGAGGCGCTCGGCCCGGCTCATCCCGGCGGTGGCGAAGTGCTCGAAGGAGCCCATGGCGACGACGGCGTCGTACGGCCGTTCGGGGGCGTGCGCCTCCCAGCTCTCCAGCCGGGGTTCGGTGCCGGGCAGGGCCCGGGCCGCGAGGAACTCGTACTGGGCGCGGGAGACGGTCAGCCCGACGGCTTCGCGGACCCGGTCGTCGCCGCTCGTGTGCGCCAGCAGGGCGCCCCAGCCGCAGCCGACGTCGAGCAGCCGCAGGCCGTCGCCGGGGCGGGCGCCGACCAGGTCGAGGTGGTGGTCGAGCTTGGCCCGCTGGGCGCGCGGCAGGGCGGTGGCGTCGGGCTCCCCGCGGGGGATGCCGTCCCATTTGGCGGCGGTGTAGGCGAGGGTCTCGTCCAGCCAGAGGGCGTAGAAGTCGTTGCCCAGGTCGTAGTGGAACTCGATGTCGGCGGCGGTGGTGCCGACCGTGGTGACGGTCATGCGGATCCTGTTCCGGGTGGTCTTGCGGTGGTCCGAGCGGTCGGTCGGCCCGGTCAGTCGGTCGGCTGCGCCCAGGCGCTGCCGCCCCGGCGGGCCCGGACGGCGAGGGCCTGGGCGCGGCGCTCGACGAAGCGGGCGGCCCGCGCGTCGGTCCGTGCGAGGTGGGCGGTGATCCGTTCGCGGGCCTGTTCGCCGGTGGGGCCGAGCCCGGTCAGCTCGGTCACCCGGAGGGCGCGCAGCAGCGGGACGAGCACCTCGTCGTGGTGCACCCGCAGGTCGTAGACGCCGGCCACCGCGATCTCGGCGGCCAGCCGGCCGAAGCCGGGCATGGCCTGGCCCGGCATGGCGAAGTCGCGGATCGTGGCGTCGAGCGTGACGAGCACCTGGTCGGCGTCCACCTCGACCGCCGCGCGCAGCAGTTCGCGGTAGTAGACCATGTGGAGGTTCTCGTCCTGGGCGATCCGGGCGAGCAGCCGCTCGCAGACCGGGTCGCCGCTGAGCCGCCCGGTGTTGCGGTGGCTGACCCGGGTGGCGAGTTCCTGGACGGCGGCGTAGGCGACCACGCCGAGCACTCCGTCGAGCTCAGGGACGGTGCCGGTGGCGAGGTGCGCCATCCGGGAGCGTTCCAGTGCGACGGGGTCGACGGCGCGGGCGGCGTGCAGGTAGCCCCGGATGGCGGCGGCATGGCGGTCCTCCTCGGCGGTCCACTGGTGCAGCCAGGCGCCCCAGGCGCCGTCCCGGGAGGTCCGGCTGCCGATGGTCCAGTGGTAGCCGGGCAGGTTGTCCTCGGTCAGCAGGTTGACGATCAGGGCGGAGCGCACGGCGGGCGCCAGGGCGGACTGCTCGGGGTGCCAGGGCTCGCCGCCCAGCGGGCCGTCGAAGTCCCGGCCGAGGCTCCAGGGGACGTACTGGTGCGGGAACCACTCGCGGGCAGCCGAGAGATGACGGTTCATCAATTCTTCGGCGGTTGCTTCGAGTTCGGTGAGCCAGCGGGCGGTCTCCGCGGTAGCGATCTTCACGGGCCATGATCGTCGCGGACCGGCGCGCGGCTGCGCAAGCTCGCCTCACCCGTTCAGGTGACCCGGGATCACGGCCCTGACCTGGGTCTATGCCACCGGCAATCCGGCCGCCGACTGACCCCCCGACCGGCCCCGACCGGCCCGACACGCGGCGGGTGAACGGCAACGACAACGGTCACCAGTACAGCCTTTGGATCTTTGTCGATTCTGCGGTTCACTTCGAGTGCGGGCGATCGCATCCCGTCACCACCCACCCGTGCGTCCAGAGAGGACTTCGATGGCCGGGCACGAGCATTCCCACGATGATCATGCGCATGACCACCAGAACCCGCAGGGCCACGGCCACGGAGGACACGGCGACCACGCGCACGGCCACGGGGGCCACGGCGGCCACTCCCACGGCGTCGCCGCCGACGCCGACCGCCGCTGGCTGGTCAGCGCCCTCACCCTGATCGTCGTCTTCATGGCCGGCGAGGTCGTGGTCGGCTTCGCCGCCCAGTCCCTGGCCCTGATCTCCGACGCGGCGCACATGCTCACCGACGCCGCCTCGATCGTGCTCGCCCTGGTCGCCATGCGGCTCTCCGCCCGCCCGGCACGCGGCGGCTACACCTACGGGCTCAAGCGCGCCGAGATCCTCTCCGCCCAGGCCAACGGCGTCACCTTGCTGATCCTCTCCGCCTGGCTCGGCTACGAGGCGATCACCCGGCTGATCAGCCCGCCCGAGGTCACCGGTTCGCTGGTGCTGGTCACCGCGCTGATCGGGATCGTGGTCAACCTGGCCGCCACCTGGTGCATGTCCAAGGCCAACCGCAGTTCGCTGAACGTCGAGGGCGCCTTCCAGCACGTGCTCACCGACCTGTACGCCTTCATCGCCACCGCCGTGGCCGGTGCGGTCATGCTGACCACCGGCTTCGCCCGGGCCGACGCGATCGCCTCGCTGATCGTGGTCGCGCTGATGCTCAAGGCCGGTATCGGGCTGGTCCGGGACTCCGGGCGGATCTTCCTGGAGGCCGCCCCGGCCGGGATCGACCCGGACGCGGTGGCCGACCGGCTGGTCACCGAGCCGCTGGTCGAGGAGATCCACGACCTGCACATCTGGGAGATCACCTCCAACCAGCCGGCCCTGTCGGCGCACATCCTGGTGACCCCCGGCGGAGACTGCCACGCCGTCCGGCGCGAACTGCAGCGCCGGCTGGCGAAGGAGTACGGCATCACCCACAGCACCCTCCAGGTCGACCACGTCGGCGAGGACGAGGCGGGCGCGCTGCTGCAGATCGCCGGCCCGGGCGAGTCGGCGGCCGAGCACTGCGCCGACGCCCACGGCCCGGTGCACCGCGCCGGCCCGCACGAGCACTGAGACCTCCGTCCGTCGTCGCGGTGCGGCATGATCTGACGCGTGACCGCACCGCGACTGATGCTGCTCGACTCCGCCAGCCTGTACTTCCGGGCCTACTACGGCGTACCGGACTCCCTGCGCTCGCCGCACGGGGAACCGGTCAACGCCGTCCGCGGCCTGCTGGACTTCATCGCCCGGCTGGTCCACGACCACCGGCCCGACGAACTCGTCGCCTGCATGGACGCCGACTGGCGCCCCCAGTGGCGGGTGGACCTCGTCCCCTCGTACAAGACCCACCGGGTCGCCGAGGCCGCCGTGGACGGCGAGGAGGAGGTCCCGGACACCCTCGCCCCGCAGGTGCCGGTGATCGAGCAGGTACTGGACGCCCTCGGCATCGCCCGGGTCGGCTCCCCCGGCTACGAGGCGGACGACGTGATCGGCACCCTCACCGCCCGCGCCGCGGGCCCGGTGCAGATCGTCACCGGCGACCGCGACCTGTTCCAACTGGTCGACGACGAGCGGCTGATCACCGTGCTGTACCCGGTCAAGGGGATGGGCAACCTCCAGATCACCACCGACGCGGTGCTGCTGGAGAAGTACGGCGTGCGCGGCGACCGGTACGCCGACATGGCCGCCCTGCGCGGCGACCCGTCCGACGGCCTGCCCGGCGTCAAGGGCATCGGCGAGAAGACCGCCGCCCAGCTGATCAACGAGTACGGCGACCTGGCCGCGATCCGCGCCGCCGCCCTGGACGTGGGCTCCCGCCTCACCCCGGCCCGCCGCCGCAACATCGTCGAGGGCGCCGCCTACCTGGACGTCGCCCCCACCGTCGTCCGGGTCGCCCAGGACGCCCCGCTCCCGGACTTCGACCCGGTCCTCCCCCGCGAGCCCGCCGACCCGATGACGCTGGAGCACCTCGCCGCCCGCTGGGGCCTCGGCACCTCCCTGGAGCGCGTCCTGGAGGCACTGGCCACCCGCTGAGCCCGCTCCCCGCCGGCCGGCCTCCGGGCCACCGACGGCCTGTCGGCGGGGAGCGGTAGGGTTCGGGGAACTGATGATCAGTTGTATTCCGAACTCGGGGGTCCCTTTGAACAGCAGCTCCATCAAGCGCCGCGGCACGTTCCTGCTCGCGGCCGCCGCCCTGGCCACCGTCGGCGTCGCCGGCACCGCCCAGGCCGTGCCCAACTCCGGCTCGCTGTGGGTCGGCTACGGCAAGAGCAACACCTACGCCAGCGTGAAGTGCGTGCAGGAGATCTCCAACAGCCTTCACTACCAGACCGGTTACCACACCGTCACGGTGGACGGCTCGTTCGGCCAGGACACCTACGGGGCGGTCGTCGCGCTCCAGAAGTGGGCGGGTCTGGACCAGGACGGCATCGTCGGCCCGCGGACCGGCGACGTCATGATCGAGGCCACCAAGGACTACTTCGGCTGCTACTCCGCCCTGCCCACCCTCAAGTAGGCGCCGGGCACGGAAGGGGCCCGCACGTTCGCCGTCGAACGTGCGGGCCCCTTCGCGTCGTCAGCGGCTCAGCCCACCGAGGAGTAGGCGATGATGCCGCGGCGCAGACCGTCGACGGCCTTGCGGGCGGTCCTGCGGAGTTCGACGTCCTCCCCGGCCGCGTCCTGGATCTGGCCGAGGACGTCGATCAGCTGCTTGGTCCAGCGGACGAAGTCGCCGGCCGGCATGTCGGCGTCGCGCAGGACCTGGTCCAGGCTGTGGCCGAGCGCCCAGCGGTAGGCGGCCCAGGCGAAGCCGAGATCGGGCTCGCGCTGGCCGACGCCTTCGGCGGTGTTGATCCGGTGCTGCTCCTCCAGGGCGTCCAGGTGGCCCCAGATCCGGACCATCTGGCCGAGCGCCTCCTTGGCCGCGCCCTCCGGCACCCGGGGGGCGCCGGCGTCGTCGGCCTGGCGCGACTCGAAGACCAGCGCCGAGGCGCAGGCGGCGAGTTCGGCGGCGGCGAGGCCGCTCCAGACGCCCTCGCGGATGCACTCGGAGGCGAGCAGGTCGAGCTCGCCGTAGAGCCGGCCGAGCCGCTTGCCGTCGTCGGTGACGGTGTCGCCGCTCAGGTAGCCGAGGTCGGTGAGCAGCCCGCAGACCCGGTCGAAGGTGCGGGCGATGGTGTGGGTGCGGGAGCGCATCCGGCGTTCCAGCAGTTCGGTGTCGCGGTGCAGCCGGTGGTAGCGCTCGGCCCAGCGGGCGTGGTCCTCGCGGTCGCTGCAGCCGTGGCAGGGGTGCTGGCGCAGTTCGGTGCGCAGCCGGGTGATCTCCGGGTCGTCGGCGGCGGCCGCGCGGCCGCGCCGGAACCGCTCGGGCTCCAGGTGGCCGGCCTTGGTGCGCAGCGCGGAGGCGAGGTCGCGCCGGGACTGCGGGCTGCGCGGGTTGAAGGACTTGGGGATGCGGACGCGTTCGACGGCGACCACCGGGTGCGGGAAGTCGATCATCGCGAGCCGCTTGACCTGCCGCTCGGCGGTGAGCACCACCGGGCGCGGGCCGTCCTGGAAGTCGGGGTGGCGCGGGCCGCCCCGGCCGGAGCGGCTGACCGGCGGCAGGCCCGGGTCGAGGACCAGGGCGAGGCCGGCGAACTTGCCGGCGGGGACGTGGATGACGTCGCCGGGCTTGAGCTGCTCGATGGACTCGGCGGCGGCGGCGCGGCGCTGGCTGCTGCCCTCGCGGGCCAGCTCGTTCTCGCGGTCCTTGAGCCGGCGGCGCAGCTCCATGTACTCGTCGAAGTCGCCGAGGTGGCAGGTCATCGACTCGCGGTAGCCGTCCAGCCCCTCCTCGTTGCGCTGCACCTGGCGGGCGATGCCGACGACCGAGCGGTCCGCCTGGAACTGGGCGAAGGAGGTCTCCAGCAGTTCGCGGGAGCGGTGCCGGCCGAACTGGGAGACCAGGTTGACGGCCATGTTGTAGGAGGGCCGGAACGAGGACTTGAGCGGGTAGGTGCGGGTGCCGGCCAGGCCGGCCAGCGCCTCCGGGTCGAGGCCGCGCTGCCAGAGCACCACGGCGTGGCCCTCGACGTCGATGCCGCGCCGCCCGGCCCGGCCGGTGAGCTGGGTGTACTCGCCGGGGGTGATGTCGGCGTGGGTCTCGCCGTTCCACTTGACCAGCTTCTCCATGACCACCGAGCGGGCGGGCATGTTGATGCCGAGCGCCAGGGTCTCGGTCGCGAAGACGGCCTTGACCAGGCCCTTCACGAAGAGCTCCTCGACCACTTCCTTGAACCGGGGCAGCATCCCGGCGTGGTGGGCGGCGATGCCGCGCTCCAGCCCGTCCAGCCACTCGAAGTAGCCGAGGACGTGCAGGTCCTCGTCGGGGATGTCGGCGCAGCGCTCCTCGACGATCGACCGGACCAGGGCGCGGTCGGAGTCCTTGTTGAGCCGCAGGCCGGAGCTGAGGCACTGCTGGACGGCGGCCTCGCAGCCGGCCCGGCTGAAGATGAAGGTGATCGCGGGCAGCAGGCCCTCGGCGTCGAGCCGGTCGATGACGTCGACCCGGCCCGGCGTCCAGACCTTGCCGGGACGCCCGTTGGGCATGGAGCGGCCCCGGCCGCGGCCGAACCGGTCGCGCGGGTTGCGGTCGAGCTCGGAGCGGGCGAGCCGGACCAGCTCGGGGTTGACGGCCTTGCCGGGGTTCTTGAGGCTGTGCTTGGGACGGCCGTCCCGGTCGGGGTCGGCGAACAGGTCGTACATCCGGTTGCCGGCCATCACGTGCTGCCACAGCGGGACGGGGCGGGTCTCGGAGACGATCACCTTGGTGCCGCCGCGGACGGTGTCCAGCCAGTCGCCGAACTCCTCGGCGTTGGAGACGGTCGCGGAGAGCGAGACGAGGGTGACCGACTCGGGGAGGTGGATGATGACCTCCTCCCAGACGGCGCCGCGGAAGCGGTCGGCGAGGTAGTGCACCTCGTCCATCACGACGTAGCCGAGGCCGTCGAGGGTGCTGGAGCCCGCGTAGAGCATGTTGCGGAGCACCTCGGTGGTCATCACCACCACGGGGGCGTCGCCGTTCACGGTGTTGTCACCGGTGAGCAGGCCGACCTTGGCGGCGCCGTAGCGCTTCACCAGGTCCCCGTACTTCTGGTTGGAGAGCGCCTTGATCGGCGTGGTGTAGAAGCACTTGCGGCCGGCCCGGAGGGCCAGGTGCACGGCGAACTCGCCGACGATGGTCTTCCCTGAGCCGGTGGGGGCGGCGACCAGGACGCCGGAACCGGCCTCCAGCGTCTCGCAGGCCTCCACCTGGAAGTCGTCCAGCGGGAAGTCGTACAGCTGCTGGAAGCCGTACAGGGCGGTGGCCTGCTCCTTGGCCCGGCGACGGCTGGCCGCGTACGCCTCGGCGGGGCTGAGCTCCTGGTCGTCCTGGGGCTCTGGATCGGGGGTGTTCATCGCCGTCCGGGTGTGGTTGGTGTGATCTCGCATCTCAGCGAGAGGTTACCCGGGAGGAGTGACATCGATAGCACCGTTTTCCGAGCCAGGAGATCACTCCTCTCTCAGATCCATAGTTGCAAATGTCTTCAAGTGATCAGGGTCGGGCCAGATCCGAGCGACTCCGGTCATTCCCGGTGGAGTCCGGGTTCTGCTCCCTACCTTCGTGAGCCAGGGCCGTGAGCCACGGCCACCGACTCACGGGAGGACCGCCACGATGGCGAACCTGGAGACGTCCCTCAAGGAAGCCATGTCGATCGACGGCGCGATCGGCGTCGCCCTGGTCGACTACGGCAGCGGCATGGCCCTCGGCACCCTCGGGGACGGCGGCGAGCTGGACCTCAACGTCGCCGCGGCCGGCAACACCGACGTGGTCCGCGCCAAGATGCGGGCGATGGAGGCGCTCAACCTGCTCGACAACGAGATCGAGGACATCCTGATCACGCTGACCCACCAGTACCACATGGTCCGGCCGATCACGACGCCCAGCGGGCGCGGGCTGTTCCTCTTCCTGGTGCTCCACCGCAACCGTTCCAACCTGGCGATGGCCCGCCACCGGCTCAAGCAGATCGAGCTCTCGCTGGAGATCTGAGCCCGCCGACACCAGGGAAGGGGGGCCTCGTGACGGTAGCTCTGTACCAGGCCAAGGCCGAGTTCTTCCGGATGCTCGGCCATCCCGTCCGGATCCGGGTGCTGGAGCTGCTGCAGGCCGGACCGACACCCGTCCGCAGCCTGCTCGCCGAGCTGGAGGTGGAGCCCTCCAGCCTGTCCCAGCAGCTCGCGGTGCTGCGCCGGTCCGGCATCGTCACCGCCACCCGGGACGGCAGCACCGTGGTCTACGCGCTGGCCGGCGGCGACGTCGCCGACCTGCTGCGAGCAGCCCGGCGGATCCTCACCGGGCTGCTCGCCGACCGCGACCTGCTGCTCGCGGAACTGCGGGCGGCCGCCGACCAGGGGCCGGTCGACCCCGCGCCTACTCCTTGAACAGTTCCACCAGCGCGTCCGCGAGCCGCGCGTAGTCCGCCGCCCGGTTGTACAGCTGGGCACTGACCCGCAGCACCGCCCCCTCGGGCCCGGGCCGGACGGCGACCCGGATCCGGTGCCGCCGCCACAGCTCGGCCAGCAGCGCCTGGTACTGCGGCTCGGTGTCGCCGTACCCCGCCGGCAGCCGTACGGTGCGCATCCACACCCCGGGCGTGGCGGGCAGCGCCCGCAGGCCCGCCCGCTCGACCAGCACCCGCTGGCCGTACGCGGCGAGCGCGGCGTTGTGCGCGGCGACCGCCTCGACGCCCAGCTCGCGCAGCAGCTCGAAGCCGGCCGGGGCGGCCAGCCACGGGGTGTAGTCGCAGGTGCCGCGCCACTCGACGTTGGCCGGGAAGCCCCGGTGGTGCTCCCAGGACAGCGCGAGCGGGCGCACCCGGGCGGTCCACTCGGGGCGGACGGACAGCACCCCGGTGGCGCGCGGGGCGAAGGCCCACTTGTGCAGGTTGCCGAACCAGAAGTCGGCGTTCGGGTCGACCGGCTCGGGCAGCATCCCGGGGGCGTGGGCGCCGTCCACCACGGTGGTCACCCCGCGGCCGCGCAGCTCGGCGACCAGGGCCGGGGAGGCCACCGTACGGGCGGTGAGCGAGGTGATCCGGTCCAGGACGGCCACGGTGGTGCGGTCGTCCACGGCGGCGAGCACTGCGGCCCGGACGGCGGCCTCGTCCGGGGCGTCCAGCGGCACCTCGGCCACCACCAGCTCGGCGCCGGTCTCGGCGGCCCTGCGGGCGACGGCCTGGGTGACGGCGCCGTAGCCGTGGTCGGTGACCAGGATCCGGTCGCCGGGGGCGAACGGGATGCTGTCGAGGGCGATCGCGGCCGCCTCGGTGACGTTGGCGACCAGGGCCAGCCGCTCCGGGTCGGTGGCCAGTTCGGCGGCGATCCGCACCCGGGCACCGGCGATCCGGGCCGGCAGGTCGGCGAAGAAGCCGTCCGGGTCCAGCTCGTGCTCGGCCCGCAGCTCCTGCTGCACCCGCTGCACCGGGACCGGCACGGCGCCGAAGGAGCCGTGGTTGAGGTGCGCGGCCTGCGGCGAGACGCTGAACAGGCCCTCGGCGGCGGGCAGCGGGGCCGGGGGCTCGGCGGTGCTCAGGTCGTCGACCACGACGTACTCCCTCTTGTGATGTGTGACATTGCATGCGTCAGGCTACGGCCCGGCCCCTGTTCCGTACACGTCTTCGGGGCGATCCATTGAGTTCCCGCCGGACGGACTGGGAAACTCCGCCTGACCGCCGCCCGGCCGGGCGGTCCGGCGAACGCGGAGAGCGCAGACGAACGGGGAGAGCACGGGATGAGGATCGAAAGACCGGGACCGGTCGGGCAGCGGCAGTGGACCCCGCTGACCATGACCAACGCGGGACTCGCCTTCGGGCTGGAGCTCGCCCTACTGGCCTCGCTCTGCTACTGGGGGTTCAGAACCGGCTCCGGCCTGGCCACCAGGCTGCTGCTGGGCCTCGGCGCACCGGCCCTGGCGGCCGCCTTCTGGGGGCTGTTCCTGGCCGCGGGCGGGCCGAGGTTCCGCCAGCCGCTCGGCGTGGAGATCGCGCTCAAGCTGCTGGCCCTGCTCACCGGGGCGCTCGCGCTGCACGCCAGTGGGCGGACCACCCTGGCGGTGGTCTACGCGGCACTGGTGGTCATCAGCGTGACCGTGGAGTACACCGTGCACTGACCCGGACGGATCGCGTACGGCGCGACCCCGCCGGCCGGGATCGCCGCCGCGGCCTAGGGGCCCGGACCCCGGCTGCCGCTGCCCTCCGAGGAGCGGTGGGAGGCGCAGCCGGGGGTTGGTGCCCGGTCGGACGCGGCCCTCGTGAGGTTCCCCGCCGCGCCCGACCGGGGGCTTCTTCTCGTTACGGCTGCTCGGGGAAGTGGCAGGCCGCCTGGCGCCCACCCGTCCCGACCACCTCCAGCAGCGGCCGTTCCGTCCGGCAGCGCGCCTGCGCCTTGGGGCAGCGCGGGTGGAAGCCGCACCCGGTGGGCGGGTCGGCCGGGCTCGGCGGGTCGCCGAGCAGCACGATCCGCTCCCGGGCCCGCTCCGCCACCGGATCCGGCAGCGGGACGGCGGACAGCAGCGCCCGGGTGTACGGGTGCGCCGGGCTGCCGTACACCTCGGCCTTGTCGCCGATCTCCACGATCCGGCCCAGGTACATCACCGCGACCCGGTCGCAGACCCGCTTGACCACCGAGAGGTCGTGCGCGATGAACACGTACGCCAGGCCCAGCTCCCGCTGCAACTGCTCCATCAGGTTGACCACTTGGGCCTGGACGGAGACGTCCAGCGCGGAGACCGGCTCGTCCGCGATCACCAGCTTCGGCGAGGTGGCCAGCGAGCGGGCGATGCCGATCCGCTGCGCCTGGCCGCCGGAGAACTCGTGCGGGTAGCGGTCGAGGTGCTCGGGGATCAGCCCGACCAGCTCCATCAGTTCGGCCGCCCGGCCGCGCGCCTCCGTGGCACTCGCGCCCTGGACCAGCAGCGGTTCGGAGATGATCCGGGCCACCGTCTGCCGGGGGTTGAGCGAGGAGTACGGGTCCTGGAAGACCATCTGCAGGTGCCGCCGGTGCGGCCGCAGGCGGGCCTGGGACAGTCCGCCGATCTCGGTGCCGTCGAAGGTGACGGTGCCCGAGGTGGGGTCGAGCAGCCGGACGATCATCCGGCCGGTGGTGGACTTGCCGCAGCCGGACTCGCCGACCAGGCCCAGGGTCTCCCCCGCGGCGAGGTCGAAGCTCACCCCGTCCACGGCCCGGACCGGCGCACCGGCCCGGCCGGTGCGGCTGCGCCGCCCGGCGAAGGTCTTCACCAAGTCCCGTACGGACAACAGGGGTTCGGTCATCAGAGGGCCCCTTCCGGCACCAGTGGCAGATGGCAGGCGGCCCGGTGGCCGGCCCCGGGCGGGCCGAACGGGTCGAGCGGCGGGCGCTCGGCCAGGCAGCGGGCGTGCTCCTCGGCGGTCGCCGCGGTGGTGCGGGCGCAGCGCGGGGCGAAGGAGCAGCCGGGGGCGGGGGTGAGCAGCGAGGGCGGGCTGCCGGGAATGGCCCGCAGCGGGGCGTCGTCGGAGTCGTCCAGGCGGGGCAGCGAGTCCAGCAGGCCGCGGGTGTACGGGTGCGCGGGTGCGGCGAACAGCCGTTCCGCCGGGGCCTGTTCGGCCGCCCGTCCGCCGTACATGACCAGCACTTCGTGGGCGACCCGGGCGACCACGCCCAGGTCGTGGGTGATCATCACGACGCCGAGCCCGCGGTCCTGCTGGATCCGGGCGATCAGGTCGAGGATCTGCGCCTGGACGGTGACGTCCAGCGCGGTGGTGGGCTCGTCGGCGATCAGCAGGTCCGGTTCGCAGGCCAGCGCCATGGCGATCATGACGCGCTGGCGCATGCCGCCGGAGAACTGGTGCGGGTACTCGTCGACCCGGCGGGCCGGCTCCGGGATGCCGACCTCGGCGAGCATCTCGACGGCCCGGGCCCGGCCGGCCCGGCGGCCCGCCCGGAAGTGCACCCGGTAGTGCTCGGCGATCTGTTCGCCGACCGTGTAGAAGGGGTGCAGGCTGGACAGCGGGTCCTGGAAGACCATGGCGATCCGCCGGCCACGGACCGCGCCCAGCTCCCGCTCGCCCAGGCCGGTCAGCTCCCGTCCGTCGAGCCGGATCGAGCCGCTGACGGCGGCGCCGCGGTGCAGGCCCATCAGGGCCAGCGAGGTCACGGACTTGCCGCTGCCGGACTCGCCGACCAGGCCGAGGGTGCGCCCGGCCTCGACGGCGAAGGAGATGCCGTCCACGGCCCGGACGGTGCCGCGCGGGGTGTCGAAGGCGACCTTGAGGTCCTCGACCTCCAACAGGCTGGCCATCAGTACCTCACTCTCGGGTCGACGTACGCGTAGAGCAGGTCGACCAGCAGGTTCGCCACGACGATGAAGAAGGCCGCGAGCAGGGTGACGCCGAGGATCACGGGCTGGTCGGAGCGGGCCAGGCCGTCGTAGAACAGCCGGCCGACGCCGGGCAGGCCGAAGATCGACTCGGTGATGACGGCCCCGGCCAGCAGCCCGCCGAGGTCCATCCCGAAGATGGTCAGGATCGGTGTCGTCGCGGAGCGCAGCCCGTGCTTGACGATCACCGTGCGCGGCGGCAGCCCCTTCGCCCGGGCGGTGCGGATGTACGGCTCGGCCATCGCCTCGATCATCGAGGTGCGGCTCTGCCGGGCGTACATGGCCGCGTACAGCAGGGCGAGGGCGGTCCAGGGCAGCAGCAGGTTGGTGGCCCAGTCGAGCGGGCCGTCGGTGAACGCGTGGTACGAGGGGTAGGGCAGCAGCCCGGCCGTGCGGACCACGCCCCAGATCAGCATGATCGAGGTGAAGTAGACCGGCAGCGAGGCCGCCCCGACCGAGAGCACCATCAGGGCCCGGTCGGTGAGGCCGCCCTTGCGCAGCGCCGAGGTGACGCCCGCGCCGAGGCCGAGGAGCAGCCAGAGCACGGCGGCACCGAGGGCCAGCGAGACCGAGACCGGCAGGCGGTCGGCGAGCAGGTCCCGGACCGGCAGCCCGTACTCGTAGGAGTAGCCGAGGCAGGGGAAGCCGCAGTGCACCGCGCTCGGGCCGGTGCCGTAGTCGCGGCCCGCGAAGATGCCGGTCAGGTAGGTGGTGAACTGCTCCCAGACCGGCTTGTCCAGGCCCATCGCGGCCTTGACGTCGGCGAGCCGCTCGGGGCTGCAGGTCTTGCCGCAGGCGGCCGCGGCCGGGTCGTTGGGCAGCAGGTAGAAGATGGTGAAGGTGATGGCGCAGATGGCGAGCAGGATGCCGGCCACGCCGAGCAGGCGGCGGCCGAGGTAGAGGATCACGACCGGCCTCCGCGGGGGTCGGGGTAGTGGATCACGAGCGGGCTCCCCGGGGGTCGAGGATGTCGCGCAGCGCGTCCCCGAGCAGGGTGAAGGCGAGCACGGCGAGGAACAGGAAGGCGGTCGGGATGAGGAAGTAGGTGGGGTCGGTCTCGTACTGGGAGATGCTCTCGGCGATCATCTGCCCCCAGGAGGGGGTGGGCGGGCGGACGCCCACGCCGAGGTAGCTGAGCGCGGCCTCGGTGGCGATCATGCCGGGGATCAGCAGCGTGGTGTACGCGATGACCGGGCCGGAGACGTTCGGCAGGATCTCCCGGGTGAGGATCCGCCAGGAGCGGGCGCCGCCGACCCGGGCGGCCTCGACGTACTCGCGGTGCTTGAGCGAGAGGGTCTGGCCGCGCACCACCCGGGCGATGCCGGGCCAGGTGAACAGGCCGATCACCAGGGTGATCAGCAGGATCCGGTTGACGTCCTTGGCCACCGACATCATCGCGATCATGAAGATCAGCGAGGGGAAGGACATCGTGAGGTCCATCAGCCGGGACAGCACGGCGTCCGTCCGGCCGCCGAAGTAGCCCGCCGTGACACCGGCCAGGGTGCCGGCGACCACGACCACCGCGGTCGCGGTGAACGCGATCAGCAGCGACACCTGGCCGCCGTGCAGCACCCGGGCGAACAGGTCGCGCCCGGTGATCGGCTCCACGCCCAGCCAGTGCCGGGTGCTGATGCCGCCGAAGTCGCCCCTGGGCATGCCGCCCAGGTAGGCGTCCACGGCGCGCTTGTCGAACTCCTCGGGGGACCAGCCGCCGAGCGCGCTCAGCGGGCCGGCCAGGGCGGCCGCCAGGACCAGCACGCCGACCGCGATCAGCCCGAACCGGGCCGTTCCACGGGCCCACAGCTGGTCCAGGACCAGCCGCCACGGCCCGCGCCCGGCCGCCTTCGCGGGGCCCGCCGCCGCCGTGCCCTCCGTCGTCGAGGGGGGTTCAGTGGTGCTGCTCATCGGGCCGCTCACTTGCCCTTGGCCGGGTCCTTGAGGCCCACCACGGCCAGGTCGATCATCCCGGCGTAGCCCGAACTGCCGAACGCCCCGGCCACGTTGGTGCCGACCATGAGCGGACGGCGCTGCCACATCAGCGGGACGGCCGGGGCCTTGCGCATCAGGTCCTCGTCCAGCTGCTGCCAGGCCTTGTTGGCCTCGTTGACGTCCGGCATGGCCGCGATCGCGTCCATCCGGTCCATCGTGGCCTGGTCCCGGAACTGGCTGAGGTTGCCCTGGTTGCCCTTCTCCTTGATGGTGCGTCCGTCGAACTGGAACGGGAGGAAGGTCGCGGCGGAGGGGTAGTCCGGGCACCAGCCGTTGATGGCCAGCTCGGGGGCGTTCTTGGTGTCGCCGAGGGTGTCGGTGAAGGCGGAGGGGTCCACGGTGTTGACGGTCACCTGCACGCCGGCCTTGGCCAGCGACTGCTGAATGGCCTCGGCGCGGGTCTTGTCGCCGAGCGAGACGGTGAGCCCGACCTTGAGGTCGGTCCTGCCCGCGTCCTTGAGCAGGGCCTTGGCCTTCTCCGGGTCGCCGGCGGCCGGGATCTTCAACGGGTCGGCCTTGACCCCGCCGGTCAGCGAGGGCGGGAGGAAGGAGGTCGCCACGTCGGCCATCGCCGGGCCGCCGAACGCGGTCACCTGGGCCTCGCGGTCGACGGCCCACATCATCGCCTCGCGCACCTTCGGGTCGTCGAAGGGCGCCTTGGCGGTGTTCAGGTACAGCATGTCCGTACAGCCGGTCCGCTCGGCCGCCATCCGGGACTTGACGTCCGCCTTGGGCAGCACCTTGGCGACCGACTCGTGCTGCATCCAGGGCATGTTGATGGCATTGCCGTCGGCGCCCTCGCTGGCGATGATCCGGTCGTCCGCCTGGCCGCCCTTGATGCCCTCGGTGACCACGATCCGGTCCGGGTAGGCCTTGCGGACGGTGTCGGTGGCCTGGTCCCAGTCGGTGTTGCGGACCAGCACCAGCTGCTTGCCCCGGTCGTAGCTCTCGATCTTGTACGGGCCGGAGGAGAACGGCCGGGAGTCGTACTGGGTGCCCTTCTCCTGGGACTGCGGCACCGGGGCGAAGGTCGGCAGGGTGACGGTGTCCGAGAACTCGGCGACCGGGCGCTTGAGGTGGAAGACGATGGTCTTCTCGTCGGGGGTCTCGATGCTCGCCAGGTGCTCGCCGGTGAGCGGGCCCTTGTAGTTCTCTCCGCCGGCCAGGTACTGGATCGCGTAGTCCGGCCCGCCGGTGAGGTCAGGGGAGAAGGAGCGCTCGACGTTGTACTTGATGTCGGCGGACCTGATCGGGCTGCCGTCCTCGTACTTGAGGCCGTCCTTGAGGGTGAAGGTCCAGGTCTTGCCGCCGTCCGAGGACTTGCCCAGGTCGGTGGCGAGGTCCGGGACGATCTCGCTGCCGGCGGCCCCCGGCTCGGCCTTGAAGGTGGTCAGGGTGCGGTAGAGCAGCCGGGTGCCGAAGTCCATGTGCGGGACGGTCCAGTTGCGGGCCGGGTCGAGGTGGGCGAAGTCCTGGTTGGTCAGGACGGTGAGGGTGCCGCCCTTGGCCGGGGTGCCGCCGATGACCGAACCGCTCTCCGCGCCCGGGCCCTTGGTGCTGCTGGGGGCCGCGTCGCCGCCGCTGTCGCTCTTGTCGTTCTTGCAGGCCCCGAGGCCGAGGGTGAGGGTCGCCGCGAGGGCGGCGGCGAGGAGGGCATGGCTGCGCCTGGTCATGTGGCAACTCCGCTGTGGGGGGCCTGCATCGGTCAGCGGGGCCGGCTCTGGCCGCGCCGCTGTGTGACCCGTAACATAGTAATGTGAAATTGCACTGCACAAGAGGTGGCGCCCGCCGTTACCCAGCTGTGTCCCACCAGTCCCAGCTCCCCACCCCCGCCTAGGAGTTCACCGGTGACCCAACCCCAGCCCCGGCTCGCCACCGGCAGCCACGACCTCCCGGTCTCCCCCGCCCTCGACGCCTTCATGGGCACCGCCTGGGCCGCCACCCCGCTCCCCGCCGACCAACGCGTCCCCGGCTACCCCGAGTTCGCCCGCCGCCGCGCCCGGCTCTCCGCCGCCTTCCCCGGCGAACGGCTGATCGTCCCCGCCGGACGCCTCAAGGTCCGCTGCAACGACCTCGACCACCGCTTCCGCCCGCACAGCGCCTACGCCTGGCTCACCGGCCTCACCGGCGAGGACCAGGCCGACCACGTCCTCGTCCTCGAACCGGCCGGCCCCGAGGGCCACGAGCCCGTCCTCCACGTACGGCCCCGATCCCCGCGCAGCGGCGGCGAGTTCTACCGCGACCGGCGCTACGGCGAGTTCTGGGTCGGCCGCCGCCCCGACCTCGACGAGACCACCCGGCTCACCGGACTGCGCACCGAACACCTCGACGACCTCGGCAAGCTGCTCGGCGGACCGCAGCCCCCCACCCGGGTGCTGGCCGGCACCGACGCCCTCGTCGACCAGGCCACCGGCCGCGGCTCCGTCGCCCAGGACGACGAACTCGCCGCCGTGCTCTCCGAGTTGCGCCTGGTCAAGGACACCTGGGAGGTCCAGCAGCTGCAACTCGCCGTCGACCACACCGTCAGCGGCTTCGAGGACGTCGTCCGCGCCCTCCCCGCCGCCCTGCGCCACCACCGCGGCGAACGCTGGATCGAGGGCGTCTTCGACCTGCGCGCCCGCGCCGAGGGCAACGGCCCCAGCTACACCACCATCGCCGCCTCCGGCGCCCACGCCTGCGTCCTGCACTGGATCCGCAACGACGGCGCCCTCGACCCGGACGCCCTGCTGCTGCTCGACGCCGGCGTCGAGACCGACACCCTCTACGCCGCCGACATCACCCGCACCCTCCCGCTCAGCGGCACCTTCACCCCGGTCCAGCGCCAGGCCTACGAACTCGTCCTCGCCGCCCAGAGCGCCGGCATCGCCGCCCTGCGCCCCGGCGCCCGCTTCCGCGACTTCCACCGCGCCGCCATGCGGGTCATCGCCGAAGGCCTCGCCGACTGGGGCGTCCTGCGCGTCCCCGCCGACCAGGCGCTCGCCGACGACAACGGCCTGTACCGCCGCTACACCCTCTGCGGCAGCGGCCACATGCTCGGCCTCGACTACCACGACTGCGCCAAGGCCCGCGCCGACCGCTACGTCGACGGCACCCTGGAAGCGGGCATGGTCCTCACCGTCGAACCCGGCCTCTACCTCCAGCCCGACGACGAGACCCTCCCCCTCGAACTCCGCGGCCTCGGCATCCGCATCGAGGACGACCTCGTCATCACCGAGGACGGCGCCCACCTGATGTCCAGCGGCCTCCCCCGCACCGTCCCGGCCATCGAATCCTGGATGGCCACCCTGCTCAGCTGAGGGCCCGGTCGAGCCGGACGATCAGGCCACCTCGACCGTCCGCTCCCCCCTGTCGGACGGTGACCTCGACCTCGCCCCCGACAGCTGCGGCGCATGCCCGCAGGTTGTCCAGGTTGTCCAGGTTGTCCACCTGCCCGTGCCACCCCTGCGGGCGACAACACGCCATGCCCGGCACGCGCCCGGCGCGCTACCCCCGCGCGCTCCGCCACAACCGCGCCACGAGCTGCTCCGCCGGGCCCGTGGCAGCCAGCCGGTGGGCCGTGCCGGCCCAGAGGTGCATGGCGTCGGTGTCGGCGCGGCGGGTGGCGGCGGCGCGCAGCGGGGCGGTGAGGTGGTGCACCTCGGGGTAGGCGGGCGGGGCGTACGGGCCGTGGCGGTCGATGAAGGCGTTGCGCAGGCCGCGGGCGGGGCGCCCGGTGAAGGCCCGGGTGACCACGGTCTCCGGGAGTTCGGTGAGCGCGGCCCGGTGGGCCGCCGAGGCGCCGGACTCGTCGGAGCGCAGCAGCGCCGTCCCCAGCTGCACCGCCGCCGCCCCGGCCCGCAGCGCCGCCGCGACCGCCGGGCCGTCGCCCAGTCCGCCGGCGGCGATCAGCGGCAGCGGCGTCACCGCCCGTACGGCGGGCAGCAGTTCCAGCAGCGGCCGCTCACCGGGCCGGTCCGTCACCCGGTGGGTGGCGCGGTGTCCGCCGGCCTCCGGGCCCTGCACGCACAGGGCGTCCATGCCGACCTGCTGCGCCGCCCGCGCCTCCGCCGGGGTGGTGACGGTGCCGATCTGCAGCGTCCCGGCCGCGCGCAGCGCCGCCGCCTCCTCGGCCGTGGGCAGTCCGAAGGTGTACGAGACGACCGGCACCGGGTCGGCCACCAGCACGGCCAGTTTGGCCTCCCAGTCGTCCCGGTCCGGCCCGATCTCCTCCGGCAGCGCGACCCCCCAGCGCCCGGCCTCGGGCCGCAGCCGCTCCCGGTAGGCGGCGACGGCCGCCTGGTCCCCGGGCGGGGCCGGCACGAACAGGTTCACCCCGTACGGCCGGTCGCTCGCCTTCCGCACCTCGGCGACCTGCTCGGCCATCGCGGCGGCCGACTTGTAGCCCGCGGCGAGGAACCCCAGCCCGCCGGCCCGGTTCACCGCGGCCACCAGTTCGGGGGTGGAGGCCCCGCCCGCCATCGGGGCGCCGATCACCGGCACGGCGAGGTCATCGAGACGGACGGTCATCGGGGCGGCTCCTCACGCGGCTGCGGGCACGGATCGCCCCCACCCTACGCCCGGCCGGCTCAGCGGATCAGCCCGCGCCCGCGCGCCTCCCGCACCGCCGCGGTGCGCGAGTCCACGCCCAACTTCGTGTAGATGTGCACCAGATGGGACTTCACGGTGGCCTGGCTGAGGTGCAGCCGCTGGCTGACCTGCTGGTTGGTCAGTCCGTCCGCGACCAGCCCGAGCACCTCGGTCTCCCGTGCGCTGAGCGCCGCCGCGGGCGTGCGCATCCGTTCCAGCAGCCGGTCCGCCACGCTGGGCGCCAGGGCGCTGCGGCCCGCCGCCGCGGCCCTAACGGCCTGGGCGAGTTCCTCCGGCGGCGCGTCCTTCAACAGGTAGCCGGTGGCGCCGGCCTCCAGGGCCGGCAGGGTGTCGGCGTCGCTGTCGTAGGTGGTGACCACCAGGACCTTGGGGGCGCCCGCCCGGGCGGTGATCGCGGCGGTGGCCTGGGCCCCGTTCATCGCCGAGCCGGGCCCGAACTGGAGGTCCATCAGCACCACGTCCACGCCCGGGCCGGCCGCCAGCTCGACGGCCCGCTCGGCGGTGGCGGCCTCGGCGACGATGGCGAAGTCCGGTTCGCTCTCCAGCACCGCCCGCAGCCCGGCCCGCACCACCGGGTGGTCGTCGGCGATCAGCAGCCGGATCACGGGCCGGCCTCCGGCGCCGGGGCGACGGGCAGTTGCACGGCCAGTGCCGTGCCCTCCCCGGGCGCCGATTCCACGGTGAAGCTGCCGCCGAGCGCCCGGGCCCGGGCCCGCATGGAGGGCAGGCCGAAGCCGCCGTCCCCGCCGGTGCGGCCGGCCACCGCCGCCGGGTCGAACCCGGCCCCGTCGTCGAACACGTCCAACGCCACCTCGCCCTCCATGTAGCTGAGTGTCACCTCGGCCCGCGAGGCCTTCGCGTGCCGCACGGTGTTGCCGAGCGCCGACTGCGCGATCCGCAGCAGCGCCACCTCCTGCGCGGCGGGCAGCCGCACCTGCTCCCCGGACACGTGCAGGTGGACGGGCAGACCGCTGTGCGCCGTGGTGGTCGCGCACAACCGCTCCAGCGCGACGGACAGCGGGTCGCCGTCCAGCGCGGGCGGGGTGAGCGCGCGGACGAAGCGCCGGGCCTCGTCCAGGTTGTCCTGGGCGGCCTGCCGCGCCTGCTCGACGTACCCGGCGGCGGCCTCGGTGCGCTCGGGCAGCGCCCGCTGGGCCGCGCGCAGCAGCAGTTGGATGGAGCTGAGGCTCTGCGCGAGGGTGTCGTGGATCTCCCGGGCCAGCCGCTCGCGCTCGGCGAGCACGCCGGCCGCGTGGTGGGCGGCGGCGAGGTCGGCGCGGGCGGCGGTCAGCTCGTCGATCAGCCGGCGCCGTTCCTCGCTCTCCCGGTACAGCGCCTGGTAGCCGAGCACGGTGGCGGTGGCGACGGCCGCGCCGAGCAGCGGACCGATGGCGGCGGCCAGGTTGAAGCCGTGCTGGTGGAAGGACCATCCGGCGATCGCCGCCGCGGCCGTCAGGGCGACCGCGACCGGCCCGCTGCGGCGGCCGAGCAGGTGCAGTTCCAGGAAGTACAGCGGGAACGCCAGCCACACCCCGTCCTGGGTGGCGACCAGCACGCCCGCCCAGGTGACGCCGAGCAGGGCCAGCCAGAGCGCCGCGCCCCGGCGGGAGCGGTGCACGGCGGCCAGCCTCGGCCCGACGGCGTACACGGCGGCCATCGCGGAGGCCGCGGCGGCGACGGCGGCCGGGTCCCCGCCCCGGTCGGCGAAGGCGGCCCGGGCGACGGCGAGCGCCAGCAGGCCCGCCACGAGCAGGTGCAGGCAGAGCCGGAGGACGAGGGCGACGGGAGTGGTTCTGGATCGTTCGGTCGCCATCCCTCCAGCCTAGGTTCCGGCCCGGCGCCCGGCATCAATCAAAAGGTTGAACTCCGCTTCTGCCCTTTGATGCCCAGGATGCAATCCCCGGCGCGATGCCCGCGGGCCCCCTGCTCGGCGACCGTGGTGGCATCGCTCGTTCCGTCCGCAGAAAGGCCCACCGTGTTCGTCGCCTGGAGGGATCTGGGGTTCGCCAAGGGGCGGTTCGCCCTGATGGGAACCGTCATCGTGCTGATCACCGTACTGGTCGGCATGCTGTCCGGGCTGACCGCCGGACTCGGCCGGCAGAACATCTCCGCGATCAGCGGCCTGCCCGCCGACCACCTGGTCTTCGGCAAGCCCGCCGACGGGCAGGAGCTCAACTTCACCGACTCCCAGGTCACCCCCGACCAGTGGCGGGCCTGGGCGCGCGAGCCCGGCGTCACCTCCGCCCAGCCGCTCGGCATCACCACCACCAAGGCCGCCGCCGGACAGCGCACCGCCGCGCTCTCCGCCTTCGGCGTCCCGGACGGCTCCGACCTGGCCCCGCAGGGCGGCCTGATCGCCCCGGGCACGGCGGTGCTCTCCCGGACCGCCGCCGAGAAGCTCGGCGACCTCACCCCCGGCGCCGCCTTCACCCTCGCCGGGCACCCCTTGCGGGTGGCCGCCGTCGACGGCGACGCCGCCTACAGCCACACCCCGGTGATCTGGACCAGCCTCACCGACTGGCAGCAGTTCGCCCCCGGTGGCGCCGGCCACGCCACCGTCATCGCCCTCCACACCGCCGCGGGAGCGGACCTGGCCGCCGCCGACACCCACCACGGCACCGTGACCCGCACCCGGGACGACGCCCTCGCCGCGATCGGCTCGTACACCTCCGAGAACGGCTCCCTCCAGCTGATGCGCGGCTTCCTGTTCGCCATCTCCGCCCTGGTCATCGGCGCCTTCTTCACCGTCTGGACGATCCAGCGCAGCGGCGACGTCGCCGTGCTCAAGGCCCTCGGCGCCTCCACCCGCTACCTGCTGCGCGACGCCCTCGGCCAGGCGGTGCTGCTGCTGGTGCTCGGTACGGCCGTCGGCACCGCGATCGCCCTCGGCGCCGGCGCGCTGATCGGCTCCGCCGTGCCGTTCGTCCTGGACGCCCCGACCCTGCTGCTGCCCGCCGTCGTGATGATCGCCCTCGGCGCGGTCGGCGCGGCCCTGTCCATCCGGCGGATCACCTCCGTCGACCCGCTGACCGCCCTGGGGAGTGCCCGATGAGTCTGGACCTCGACCACATCACCTTGACCTACCCGGACGGCGACGGCCGGCTCACCGCCCTGGACGACGTCTCGCTGACCGTCCCCAAGGGCACCCTCACGGCCGTCGTCGGCCCCTC
Organism: Kitasatospora sp. NPDC040550; assembly: GCF_055594965.1. Lineage (NCBI taxonomy): Bacteria > Bacillati > Actinomycetota > Actinomycetes > Kitasatosporales > Streptomycetaceae > Kitasatospora > Kitasatospora sp. NPDC040550. The sequence continues at coordinate 220,319 of NZ_JBVIWC010000009.1, forward strand.
CGGCTCCGGCAAGTCCAGCCTGCTGGCGGTGGCCGCCACCCTGATCGCCCCGGACTCCGGCCGGGTCGTCGTCGACGGCACGGACACGGCGGGCCTCGGCCGCGCCGAACTCACCGCCCTGCGCCGCACCCGGATCGGCATCGTCTTCCAACAGGCCAACCTGCTGCCCTCGTTGACGGCCGCCGAACAGCTCCAGGTGATGGCCCACCTCGACGGCCGCTCCCCCCGCAGCGCGCTCCCCCGCGCGCTGGAACTCCTGGACGCCGTCGGCCTGCGCGACCAGGCCGCCCGCCGCCCGCACCAGCTCTCCGGCGGACAGCGCCAGCGGGTGAACATCGCCCGCGCCCTGATGAACGACCCCACGGTGCTGCTGGTCGACGAACCCACCAGCGCCCTCGACCACGAACGCGGCGCCGCCGTCCTGGAGTTGATCACCGAGCTCACCCACCGCCGGGCGACCGCCACCGTCCTGGTCACCCACGACCGCACCCACCTGACCGCCGTCGACCAGGTCGCCGAGGTCCACGACGGCCGCCTGACGGTCCCGGTCGTCGCCTGAGCTACTTCTTGGCGCCGAGCACGTCGTCCACCGAGAGCGTCACCGACGCCCCGATCGACTCCGGCAGGGTGAACGACTGCCCGGAGTGGTGGACGGCGTGCACCCGGTACTCGCCGTCCTTGGGGTCGGTCAACACCATCACCCGCTGGTTCGTCCGGTCCACGATGACGTAGACCGGCACCCCGGCCGAGGCGTAAGCGGCCGGCTTCTTCTTCAAGTCATTGCCGAGGTTCGAGGACGTCACCTCCAGCACGAGCCGAAAGATCGCAGGATCGTAGGCGCCGTAGTCCAGGATCCGGTCATCGCAATCCGCGTCGGTGATCGCCAGATCCGGCTGCGCGTAGTCGAACGGTCCGTCAGGCAGCCAAATGCCGATGCCCTGCCACACCTCGGTCTCGCCGCCGTCGAGCCCTGCTCGGTTGAACGCGCGATCGAAGCGCCTCACCGATCGATCATGCGACATGTTCGGGGTAGGCGTCACGGTGATTTCGCTCTCGATGATCTCGACCCGGTAGCCGGGGAGCTGCTCGGAGATCAGCTCGGCGGCTTCGAGCAGCGTCATCTGCTCGAAGGGCTCCTCCACTGCTGCGGCGGACATGGAGTTCCTCCTGACTGCCGATGTCGAGAGCATCATCGTAGGACGCGAGCGCCTCCCGGCACCCGCTTCCCATCTTTCACCCGAACAGGTGGTTTGGCCCCTACCGAGCCCGGAGCCGCAGGCCCGGGCGCTCCGTCTCGGCCTCCTCGCCCTGGCCCGCCCAGAGCGAGCGGACGTGGCTGAGGTGGCGCGTCATGCAGGCCTCGGCCGCCTCGGCGTCGCCGCTCAGCATCAGGTCCAGCAGCTCGACGTGCTCCTCCGCCGAGGAGACCAGCTGCCCCTGCTCGTCCAGCCGCGTCAGCCCGTACAGCCGGGAGCGCTTGCGCAGGTCGCCGACCACCTCGACCAGCCGGGCATTGCCGGCCAGTCCGAGCAGGTCGAGGTGGAACTGCCGGTCCGCCTCCAGGTAGCCGATCAGGTCGTGCTTGCGCGCCGCCGCGACGATCGCCTCGGCCTCGGGGCGCAGCCGCTCCAGCTGCTCCTTGGTGGCGGTGCGGGTGACCAGGCCGACGGTGGGGACCTCGATCAGGGCGCGGATGCCGGTGTAGTCGTCGAGGTCGCGCTCGGTGAGTTCGGTGACCCGGAAGCCCTTGTTGCGGACGGCCTCGACGAGGCCCTCCCGGGCGAGGTCGAGCATGGCCTCGCGGACGGGGGTCGCGGAGACGCCGAAGTCGGCGGCGAGGGCGGGGGCGGAGTAGACGACGCCGGGGCGCAGTTCGCCGGAGATCAGGGCCGCCCGGAGCGCGTGGGCGACCTGGTCGCGGAGCCGCTCCTGCACGGAGATCAGGGTGCGGGACTTGAGCTCGGCCATGGTGTTCCTCCGGTGGGTGCAGAACACCAGCGTACAATGTCACGTTACGTACAGCGTGCAACAAGCCGGGAATCCGAACAGCCTGTCACGGTCGACGACACACCGGCAAGGAGGCCGCAGCCTCTACGGGGACTGAGGCGACGACGCCCCGGCTCGGTACACCTCCGCCGCCACCGCCAGGTCCTCCCAGGCCATCCCGACGCTCTTGAAGAACCGCGGCCGCCCCTCCGGCAGCAGTGCGTCGCCGCGCACCAGCTCGGCCAGGTTCCACACCTGCCGCCGACCGAGCGCGCCCGCCAGCAGCAGGTCCCCGGCCTCCCGGGCCGCGACGGCCCGCGCCTCCACGTACAGTTCGGCCCGCCCGACCAGGACCTCGTCCACCTCCCGGGCGTCCGGTTCGTGCGAGCCGACCGCCGCGACGGCCGCGTGGGCGGGCACCAGCGCACCGTCGAACAACGGTGTCCGCGCGGTCGTGCAGCAGACCACCACGTCCGCCCGACCGACCGCCTCCGGCCCGCCCACCGCGGCGGTCAGGCCGAGCGCCCGCCCGTACTCGGCCAGCGCGGCCGCCCGTCCGGCGTGCCGCGCCACCACGGTGAGCCGCCGCAGCGGTCGCACGGTGAGCAGCGCGTCCAGGTGCCCGTAGGCCTGCGGCCCGGAGCCGAACACCACCACGTGTTCGGCCTCCGGGACCGCGAGCCGCGCCAGCGCCGCCGCCGTCACGGCGGGCGTGCGCAGGGCGGTGAGGGCCGCGCCGTCCAGCAGCGCCAGCGTCTGGAGCGTCGGCCCGTCCAGCAGCAGGTAGCTGCCGGTGATCCGGGGCAGCCCGCGCGCGGGGTTGGCCGGCGCCACCCCGGCGATCTTCACCCCGGCGTACGGCCCGGCGGCCGCGGGCATCAGCAGCAGCTCACCGGCGGGCACCGGTACGGCCGACCGGGCGGGCGCCGCCTCCGGGTCGAGCCCGTCCAGCAGCGCCCGCTCGATCGCCCGCACCGCCCCGGCGGGCCCGATCCCGCCGGTGCCCGGCACGGCGTACTGGAGCGGCTCAGCCCCCGCGCCGGGCAGTACATCGGGGGTCACAGCGCGAACCCCGTTCCGAGCGTGTCCGCCGGCTCGAGCACGAACAGGTGCTCCCCGGTCCGGACCGCCGTCCCGCCGACCTCGGTGACCACGCCCGCCCCCAGCGGGTCCCCGCCGTCCAGCACCCGCCCGGTGAACACCGTGCCGATGACGGACTCGTGCCGCAGCTCCTCGCCCGGTGCGATCCGCCCTTCGGCGGCGAGCACCGCGAGGCGCGCGGAGGTGCCGGAGCCGCAGGGCGAGCGGTCGATCTGCCCGTCCGCGAACACCACGACGTTCCGCTGGTTCAACACCCCGTCGTCCGAGGGAAGTTCGTCGTACAGCACGACCCCGTACACCCCGGACAGCCGCGGGTCGGTCGGGTGCTCGACCGCGTCCGAGCCGGCCAGCAGTGCCCTGATCTCCCGCCCCACGGCGACGAGTTCGGGCAGCAGCCCGGGCTCGACGGCGAGCCCGAGGGCGGCCGCCGGTACCGAGGCGTAGCACGCCCCGGAGTGCGCCACGGCGACCTCGACCGTCCCCCGCGAGGTCTCGACCGGCAGCTGCAAGGCGCTGACCCGGCTCGGCACGTTGCGGAAGGCGACCCCGGTGGTGCGCCCGCCGCTGCGCCGCACCAGGGCGGTGACCCGCCCGGAGGGGACGTCGATCCGCACCCGGGCCACGCCGTCCGCGGGGGCCGGGACCAGCCCGGAGTCCACGGCCCAGGCGCCGAGCGCGATGGTGCCGTGTCCGCAGGCGGTCGAGTAGCCGTCCTTGTGCCAGAACAGCACGCCCAGGTGGGCCTCGTCGTCGTCCGGCGGCACCAGGAACCCGCCGTACATCCCGGCGTGCCCGCGCGGCTCGCGGACCAGCAGCTGCCGGACCTCCTCCAGTGCGCTCGGCCGGGGCGCGGTCGCGCTGCCGCCCGCGCCGATCGCGATGGCCCGCCGCTCGGCGACGCTGTCGCCGGGGATCGGGGGCACACCGTCCAGCACGATCCGGAACGGCTCGCCGGCCGTGTGGTAGTCGACCGTACTGACACACAGCACCGGCCCCGGCCCCGCACCGGACCCCGCGCCCGCAGCAGCCCCCGCGCCCCGCGCCACCCCCGGCATCACAGCCCCCCGCCCGGCAGCACGCTGATCGTCCGGCCGACCGTGTAGAACTCCAGCGCCGCCCGCCCCTGTTCGCGCTCCCCGTGGGCCGCGCCCTTGGTCCCCCCGAACGGCAGGTGGAAGTCGACGCCGCTGGACGGGGCGTTGACCCGGATCATGCCCGCGTCCAGCCGGTCGGCGACGGCCAGCGCCGCGTCCAGGCCTCGGGTGTGCACCGAGGTGGCCAGGCTGTGCGGGGTGTCGTTGGCGAGCGCGACGGCCGCGTCCAGGTCGGCCGCCGCGTGCAGCACCGCGACCGGTCCGAAGAACTCCTCGCGCGCCAGCGGGTGTTGCGGGGGGACGTCGGCGAGCAGGGTCGGCTCGACGTACCAGCCGGCCCGGTCGGGCGCCCGCCCGCCGACCAGCACGCTCGCCCCGTCGGCGACGGCCGACTCGACCGCCGTCACCAGCCGCTCCCGCGCGTCGGCGCCGATCACCGGCCCGCAGACCGTGTCGTCCACCGCCGCCAGCGCCTTGACCAGGGCCTCGCGCAGCGGCTCGTACGCCGCGCCGACCGCGATCACCCGGCTGGTGGCCGTGCACTTCTGCCCGGCGTACCCGGCGATCGCGGCCGCGATGTGCCCGGCGGCCAGCTCCACGTCCGCGTCCGGCAGCACCAACGCCGCGTTCAGGCCGCCGAGTTCGGCCTGTACCGGCACCCCGCGCCCGGTGGCGGCCTGGACCACGGCCCGGCCGACCCCGGTGGAGCCGGTGAACGAGACCACGTCCGCCGCCCCGACCAGCGCCGCACCCTCCTCCGCCCCGCCGGGCAGCACCGCGAGCACGTCCGGGGGCAGCACGGCCGCGGCCAGCTCGGCCAGCCGCAGCGCGCACGCCGTCGCCTCCGGCGCGGGCTTGAGCACCGCGGTGTTGCCGACCGCCAGCGCCGGTGCGGCCTTCCAACTCGGGATCGCCAGCGGGAAGTTCCACGGCGCGATCAGCCCGGCCACCCCGTGCGGCCGGCGCCGGGTGAGCAGCAGCCCCGGCCCGGCGGCGGTCTCGTGCACCGCGCCGGACGGCTCGTACGGCGCCTGGGCGTAGTAGCGCCAGATCGCCGCCGTCCGGGCGACCTCCCCCCGTGCCTCGGCGAGCGGCTTGCCGACCTCGCGCACGATCAGCGCGGCGAGTTCCTCGGCGTGCGCCTCGACCGCCTCGGCGATCCGGCCCAGCGCGGCCGAGCGGGCGCCGGCGCCGGCCGCCAGCCAGCCGGCCTGTGCGGTCCGGGCCCGCCCGACGGCGGCCCGCACGGCCTCGGCGCCGGGTGCCTCGACGGCGACCACCAGGTCGGTCGGGTCGGCGGGGTTGTACGAGGTGATGGTCACAACTAGCAGCCCTTCGGAGCGCGTTCGGGAGAGAGCGTCAGAGCAGGAAGCCCGCCGGGAACGGGTCGTCCGGGTCGAGGAAGTACTGGGCGGTGCCGGTGATCCAGGCCCGCCCGGTCACGGTGGGCACCACGGCCGGCCGCCCGGCCACCTCGGTCTCCTCGACCAGCCGTCCGGTGAAGGTGGTCCCGATGAAGGAGTCGTTGCGGAAGTCCCGCCCCAGCGGGAGTTCGCCGCGCGCGTGGAGCTGCGCCATCCGGGCCGAGGTGCCGGTGCCGCAGGGCGAACGGTCGAACCAGCCGGGGTGGATGGCCATCGCGTGCCGGGAGTGCTCGGCGGTGGAGCCGGGGGCGAGCAGCTGGACGTGGTGGCAGCTGTGGATGGTGGGGTCCTCCGGGTGCACCGGCCGGTCGGGGCTCGCGTTGATCGCGTCCATCAGGGCCAGGCCGGCGTCCAGGATGTCCTGCTTGCGCTCGCGCTCGAACGGCAGCCCGAACTCGGCGAGCGGCAGGATGGCGTAGAAGTTGCCCCCGTAGGCGAGGTCGTAGCCGATGGTGCCGTGGCCGGGCACCTCGATCTTGCGGTCCAGCGCGACGGAGTAGGAGGCGACGTTGCGGATGGTGACGGCCTTGGCGGCGCCGCCCTCGACCCGCACCTCGGCGACCACCAGCCCGGCGGGGGTGTCCAGCCGGACCGTGGTGACCGGCTCGACCACCGGCACCATCCCGGTCTCGACCAGCACGGTGGCGACGCCGATGGTGCCGTGCCCGCACATCGGCAGCAGCCCGGAGACCTCGATGTAGAGCACCCCGAAGTCGGCGTCCGGCCGGGTCGGCGGCTGGAGGATCGCGCCGCTCATCGCGGCGTGCCCGCGCGGCTCGTACATCAGCAGGGTGCGGAAGTGGTCCAGGTGCTGCTGGAAGTGCACCCGGCGTTCGGCCATGGTGGCGCCGGGGATGACGCCGAAGCCCCCGGTGATCACCCGGGTCGGCATGCCCTCGGTGTGCGAGTCGACGGCGTGGAACACGTGACGGCTGCGCATTCCGCACAACTCCTCTGACGAAGTGGTTGGTTGAGGCCGGCTGCCCGCACAGCCGGCCGAACGACGTGTGCTGCCGGTACTACGCGAGACCCTCCGCGAGGGCCTTCTCGGTGGCCGCGCGCACGGCCGCCTCGATCTCCGGCTCCAGTGGCAGCCGCGGTGCCCGGACCGGCCCGCCGGGGCGTCCGGCGATGTCCATGGACAGCTTGATGGCCTGGACGAACTCGGTCTTGGAGTCCCAACGCAGCAGCGAGTGCAGCGACTTGTAGAGCGGCAGCGCGGTCTCCAGGTCGTGCCCGACGGCCGCGCGGTACAGCGCCACGGACGCCTCGGGCAGCGCGTTCGGGTACCCGGCGATCCAGCCGACGGCCCCGGCCAGCGCCAGCTCCAGCAGCACGTCGTCGGCACCGATCAGCAGGTCCAGCCCGGGCGCCAGCTCGGCGATCTCGTAGGCCCGGCGGACGTCCCCGCTGAACTCCTTGACCGCCACGATCGAGCCCTCGCCGTGCAGTTGGGCGAGCAGCGCGGGCACCAGGTCGACCTTGGTGTCGATCGGGTTGTTGTACGCGACGACGGGCAGCCCGGCCCGGGCGACCTCCGCGTAGTGCGCCCGCACCGAGGCGTGGTCGGCCCGGTAGGCGTTGGGCGGCAGCAGCAGCACGGAGCCGGCGCCGGCCTCGGCGGCCTGCTCGGCCCAGCGGCGGGACTCGGCACTGCCGTAGGCGGCGACCCCGGGCATGACGCGGGCGCCGTCGCCGGCCGCCTCGACCGCGACCTCGACGATCCGGGTGCGCTCCTCGGCGGTGAGCGTCTGGTACTCGCCCAGCGAGCCGTTGGGGACGACGCCGTCGCAGCCGGACTCGATCAGCCAGCGGACGTGCTCGGCGTAGGCGTCGTAGTCGACGGAGAGGTCCGGGCGCAGCGGGATCGTGGTGGCGACCATGATGCCGCGCCAGGGGCGGGTGGTGTCGTGTGGGGTGATGGACACGTTGGGCTCCTTGGTGAGGTGTGACATTTTATAAACAGTGACAGGCCGGAGACAAGGGTCCCCGCCCGAGACGTTCCGACGGATCGGGCCCGGCCTGATCCACAGGACCCGGCCGAGACCCGCCCTACTCCCCCGGTCCGGCCGCCAGCTGCGAGAGCGGCACCGGGCAGGCCATCGGCCGCCGGTCCGCCCCCGGCTCCGCCGCGCCGGACAGACAGGCCACGGCCGGACCGCACATCCGCCCCTGACACCAGCCCATCCCCGCCCGGGTGAGCAGCTTGACGGTCCGGGGATCGCCCGCGCCCAGCTCCTCCACCGCTTCCTCGATCCGCGCGACCGGGACCTCCTCGCACCGGCACACGTCGGTGTCCGGCCGCAGCCACCCGGTCCAGCCGGGCCCGGGCCGGTGGGCCGCCGCCATCAGCCCGGCGAACTCGCGCAGCCGGGCCCGGCGGCCCAGCAGCGCCCGCCCGGGCAGCACCCCGGCGACCGCGTGCGCGGCCAGCTCCCCCTCGGCGAGCGCGAGGTCCGCGCCGCCGACGCCGTTGGTCTCCCCCGCGGACCAAAGGCCCGGGACGGAGGTGCGCAGCCGGGCGTCGACCCGCAGCGCGACCGCGCCGTCCGGCCCGGTGCGGGTGTCCGCGCCGAGTTCGGTGGCCAGGTCGATCTGCGGCAGCAGCCCGTGGCCGACGGCGAGCGCGTCGCAGGCGATCCGCCGCTCGGTGCCGGGCAGCGGCCGCCAGTCGGCGTCCAGCCGGGCCACGGTGACGGCGGTGACCCGGTCCGTCCCGTGCGCCTCCACCACCGCGCTGCGCGGCCGCAGCCGTACCCGGTGCCGCAGCAGCGCGCCGCCGTGCCCGGCGCCCTCGACGAGCTTGGCGGGGACGGCCGCCAGCACGCCGGGGCGCCGGGCGTACCCGAGGTAGCCGCTCGCCTCGACCACCGCCGGGACCTCCGCCCCGGCGGCGACCAGCGAGGAGGCCGCAGCGAGCAGCAGCGGTCCGCTGCCGGCCACCACGATCCGCCGGCCGGGCAGCACCAGCCCGGCCTTGAGCATGGCCTGGGCGCCGCCGGCGGTGACCACCCCGGGCAGCGTCCAGCCGGGGAAGGGCAGTTGGCGCTCGTACGCGCCGGTGGCGAGCAGCACCGCCCCGGCCCGGAGGGTGGCCCGGTCGGCGGCCTGCGGGCCACGGGTGACGTGCAGGGCGAAGCCGTCGGCGGTCCGCTCCAGCGCCCACACCTGGTGCCCGCCGCGGAAGTCGGCCCGCGGGTGGGCTTCGAGCCGTGCGGCCAGCCCGGCGTACACCGGCCAGCGGTGGTGCAGGCGGTCCGGGCGGCGCGCGCCCAGCCCGGGCGCCGGGTGCCGGTAGTACTGCCCGCCGGGCCGGTCCGCGCCGTCCAGCAGGACGCAGCGCAGCCCGAGGTCGGCGGCGGTGACGGCGGCGGCCAGCCCGGCGGGCCCGGCCCCCACCACGGCGAGGTCGAAGGATCCGACGGCCTCCGGGGGCCGGGTCGGCTCAGACGGCGAGATCGGCACGGCCGTGGCCCTCCTGGCTGGTGACGACGGTGCCGGGCTCGGCGGGCAGCAGGCACAGCCGCTGGTTGGCGCGGCCGTCCACGGTGGCCAGGCAGTCGAAGCAGGCGCCGATCCCGCAGAACGCCCCGCGCGGACGGCCGCCGGTCCGGGTGGTGCGCCAGGCGAGCACTCCGTCGGCCCAGAGCGCGGCGGCGATCGACTGCCCGGGCAGGGCGCGGACGGATCGCCCGTCGAACTCGATCCGGTGCCCGGGCCCGGGGTCGGCCCCGACCAGCCCGGCAGGGGTTCGGCGACGCGTCACCGGCTTCTCCATTCCGTCGTCCAGCTCATCCGATCCGATCCCTCCACCGCACCGCCCGCGCCCACGCCCGTCACCCCGCCGGGAACCGGTCGGCCCGGAACGGCCCGAGGTCCAGTTCCGGGCGCTTGCCGGTCAGCTGCTCGGCGATCAGCAGCCCGGTGGCGGGGGCCAGCCCGATCCCGGCCCCCTCGTGCCCGCAGGCGTGGTAGAGCCCCGGCACCCGGGGGTCCGCACCGATCGCGGGCAGGTGGTCCGGCAGGTACGGGCGGAAGCCCCGGTAGGTGCGCATCACGCTGACGTCCGCGAGCACCGGGAACAGCCGCGCCGCCTCGGCGGCCAGCCGACCGATCGCCTCCTGGGAGAGGGTCCGGTCGAAGCCGACCCGCTCCCGGCTGGCGCCGATCAGCACCGGCCCGCCCGGGGTGCCCTCGATCACCGAGGAGGTCTGCAGCCCGGCCGAGCCGCTGGCCACGTCGGCGACGTAGTCGGCGGAGTAGACCTTGTGCCGGACGACCCTCGGCAGCGGCTCGGTGACCAGCACGAAGCCGCGCCGGGGCAGCACCGGCAGGTGCACCCCGGCCAGCGCGGCCAGTTCGGCGCCCCAGGCGCCGGCGGCGTTCACCACGGCGGGGGCGGCCAGCCGGCGCCGGGCGGTCCGTACGCCGCGCACCGCGCCGTCCGGGCCGCGCTCCACGGCCGTCACGTCCTCCCCGGTGATCAGTTCGGCGCCCGCCCGGCGGGCCTCGCGCAGCAGATGGGCGGCGGCGAGCGCGGGCTGCACCTGGGCGTCCTGCGGGTAGTGGTAGCCGCCCGCGAGCCCGGGGGCGAGGTGCGGCTCCAGCTCGCGCAGCCGCTCGGCCGGGACCTCCTCGGCGGTGACCCCGGCCGCGGCCTGCCCGGCGGCGAAGGTCCGCAGCGCCTGCTGCCCGGCCTCGGTCGAGGCGACCACGACGCCGCCCTTGGGCTCGTACTCCACGGCCGGGCCGAGCTGTTCGGCGAGTTCGCACCAGAGCCGGGTGCTGAGCAGGGCGAGGTCGAGTTCCGGCCCGGGTTCCTTGTCGGAGACCAGCAGGTTGCCCTCGCCCGCCCCGGTGGTGCCGCCGGCGACCGGCCCGCGGTCGACGACGGCGACGGCGAGTCCGGCCCGGGCGGCGTAGTAGGCACAGGCGGCGCCGACGACTCCGGCGCCGACCACGACGACGTCCAGTGGAGGTGTCCAGGTCTTCAGCACGCCAGTAATATGTCACATGCCATCTGCCCTGCCAAGAGTCCCTTGACCTTCCCGAGGGAGTCCCCCGGAACAGCAGGCGGCCCCGGCCCCCGCACGAAGCGGGAACCGGGGCCACCGGCCCGATCACTCACCGGCTCAGGTGATGTCGTCCATCTGCTCCCGCCGCGCGCCCGGCACCGGAGCGGCACCCGCCGCCGGCGTCGCCGAGGCCTCGACCGTCTCCGCGCCCGCCACCGGCTGCACCGAGAGGTCCACCTGCGAGGCCTCCTCGTCGTCCAGCCCGGCGTCCGGGTTGTTCCGACGCCTGCGCCGGTCGTTCAGGAGCGCGATGCCCACCGCGAGGAAGTACAGCGCCCAGATCGGCGCGGCCAGCGCCAGCATGCTCAGCGGGTCGGCACTCGGCGTCGCGAAGGCCGCGAACACGGTGATCGCCATGATCATCCCGCGCCACCAGCCCAGCAACCGCTTGCCGGTGACCATGCCGATCATGTTCAGCATCACGAGCAGCAGCGGGAACTCGAAGGCCAGGCCGAAGACCAGCACCATCCGCGTCGCGATGTCGAAGTAGTCGTTCGGCGGCAGGATCGGTGTGGTCTTGTCCGGGGTGAAGCTGACCAGGACCTCGATGGTCGTCGGCAGCACCAGGAAGGCCACGGCCACGCCCGCCAGGAACAGCGGCGCCCCGAAGGCCATGAAGATGACGGTGTACTTCTTCTCGTGCTTGTGCAGACCGGGCGCCACGAACGCCCACACCTGCCACAGCCACACCGGCACCGCACCCACCACACCGGCCGTCAGCGCCACCTGGAGCATCCAGGTGAAGCCGGAGGTCAGACCGATGTTCGAGACCTGCGCGCACTTGCCGTGGTAGTGCAGTTGCTCCTCGGGCGTGTTGCACTGCGGCAGCGGCTTGAGGAGGAACGTCTCGATCTGCTTGTGGTAGATCAGGGCGACGATCGTGATCAGCACGATCGCCAGGACCGACTTCACCACGCGGTTGCGCAGTTCCCGCAGGTGATCGGCGAGGGCCATCCGCCCCTCAGGATCCTTGGGCCCCTTCTGCGGTGTCTTGGAGAGCTTGCTCAACCCCGGTCCTCAACTCGTGCGTCGAGGCCCGCCGGTCGACGGGCCTCCGTGGTCGCTCGCGGCACCCGTGCCGCGTCCCTCGCGTACGTCACGCGTGCCGCGCTCAGTGCGGGCGCTCGCCGCCGGGCGCACCCGGCCCGTCACCGGACGCCGCCGACCCGTCGCCGGGCCCGGCCGACGGACGGGCCGCCCCCGGGGCACCGGGCGCCGACTCGACGGTCCGGGCCTCCGGCTGCGCCGAGACCTGCGGCGGCGACGGCCGGACGGCCGGCGTGCTCCCCTGCGGCTCGTCCTCCGAGCGCATCGCCTTGGCCTCGCTCTTGAGGATCCGCAGCGACTGCCCCAGCGAGCGCGCCAGGTCGGGCAGCCGCTTGGCCCCGAACAGCACGATGGCAACCACCACGACCAGCACGATCGCGGTCATCGAGAAGCGCATGCGCCGACCACCTTCAGCATCCGCGGCCCGACAGGCCGCCCGCCGCGGATGGTAACCGCTGCGGATGACGCCCCGACGACGGCCGCCCGAACAGGACAGCGGCCCCGACCGGCAGGACTGGAGCCACTGGAGAGCGTAACCCGCCCTCACCTCCGGACAGCAGCCCCGTACCACCGGCGACCCGGCCGCCCTAGCGGGCCGGAACGGCCTCGGCCAGCTCGCCCGCCGCCTCGGCCAGCGCCCGGGCCGCCGCGTCCACGCCCGTGGCCAGCGCCCGCACGTCCAGCCAGAGCCGGATCGCGAGGACCCCGAGGACCAGCAGGCCCGCGGTGGCGAGCAGGACGGCGGCGACGAGCATCCAGGACATGCGCCCCACCCTATACGGGGGTCACCCCTCCGCCGGGACGAGCCGCATGGTGCACACCCCGGCCGCGGTGAGCGCCTCGACGATCTTCTCCCCGGCCGGCTTGCGGACCGCCGCCCCGCAGAGCGGGCAGCCGAAGCTGTAGTGCGCCTGCGCGGGAGTCCGGCCGAGGGTCAGCCGGAACTCCTCGGCCGGGAGTTCGACCTTCTCCCGGCACTGCGAGCAGTACACCTTGAATCTCGTCCCGGGCTCCACCGCTCAGTCCCGCCCCTCCCCGTAGGCGGCCAGCGCCTCCCGCGCGGCCGAGCGCGCCTGCTCGGCCGGCTCGGGCGGCGAGACGATCCGGCCGTCCCGGCCCAGCCGCAGCGCCAGCGGGCGCAGCTGGGAGGGGTCGGCGCTGCGCAGGGTGATCCGCAGCCCGCCGTCGGGCAGTTCCTCGGCCCGGTCGTGGGTGTAGTACTCGGCGACCCAGCGGCCGCCGGAGGAGACCTCGACCACCACCTCCGGGTCGTCGGCGGCCGGGTTGACCAGCCCGCCGCTGAGGTCGCGCGGCTCGCGCCGGGGCGGGTCGGCCGGGACGTCCAGGACGCGGATCTCGGCGACCCGGTCCAGCCGGAACATCCGGTGGTCCTCCGAGGTGCGGCACCAGGCTTCCAGGTAGGTGTGGCCCTCGGTGAGCAGCCGGATCGGGTCGACCTCGCGCTCGGTCATCCCGCCGCGCCCGTGCGAGTAGTAGCGCAGCCAGAGCCGGCGGCCCTCGCTGAGCGCGCGGTCGATGTCGGCGAAGACGTGGCTCTCGGCCTCGAAGGTCACGCCGACCCGGGCACTGCCCTCGGCGCTCTCCCCGGCCGCGTTCTCGATCTTGGCGACGGCCCGGGTGAGGGCCTCCCGGTCCCCGGCCCGCAGACCGGGCAGCCCGGCCACCGCCCGGGCGGCCACCAGCAGCGCGGTGGCCTCGTCGGCGGCCAGCCGCAGCGGCTGGGCCACGTCGTCGACGTTGTGCCACCAGATCCGCTCGCCGTCGGTGTCGATGTCGAGCAGGTCACCGCCGCGGAAGCTGGTGCCGCACATCGGCAGCACGTTGAGGTCCGCGATCAGCTCGCGCTCGCTGATCCCGAACGCGCGCGCCACCTCGGCGACCTCGGCCCCGGGCCGCTCGCGCAGGTAGGTGACCAGCGACAGCATCCGTCGCGTCTGGTCGATCGCATTGCTCATGCCCGAACGTCCTCCGTGTCCAGCCCCGCGACCGCCCGCAGCCGGTCGATGACATCCGCCCGCAGCTCCTCCGGGCCGAGCACCAGCACGTCGGGCCCGAACTCCGCGAGGTCGGCGCCCAGCCCGTTGCCGTACGGGATCTCCAGCTCGTCCCAGGCCTCGTCGACCCGGGTGCTGCCGAGCGCCTTGGTGCGCAGCGGGAAGCCCGCGCCCCGGCGGACCCGGACGGTCGCGGTGGCGGTGGCCCCCTCACCGGCGAACTTGGCCACGGTGGCCCGGACGTCCACGTGCTCGGGCACGGTGCCCAGGAACGCCCCGCCCTTGGCCTTCACCTTGCCGGTGATCCGGCTGAGCCGGAACACCCGGGCGTCGCCGCGGTCCCGGTCGTACCCGGCCAGGTACCAGTGCCCGCGCCAGCACTCCAGCGCCCACGGCTCGACGCTGCGCTGCTCGACGGCGGCGGCACCGGCCTTGCGGTACTCGAAGGTGACCGGACGGCGGTCCCGGGCGGCGGTGAGCAGCGGCTCGAACGCGGCCTCCCGGGCGGGGATGCGCGGCTCCAGGGCGGTCCGGCCCTCGGCCTCGGTGAACGGCACCCCGGCCGCGCGCAGCTTCTGCAGCGCGCCGCTGGCCGCGCCGGACATCTTGGCCTGCTGCCAGACCCGGGCGGCCAGGGTCAGCGCGGCCGCCTCCTCGGCGTCCAGCGCGATCTCCGGCAGCCGGTTGCGGTCGGCGCGGGCGAGGTAGCCCAGCTCGCCGTCCAGCGTGCTCTCGTCGACGTCGATCACCAGGCCGAGCTCGCGCAGGTCGTCCTTGTCCCGCTCGAACATCCGGTTGAAGGCGTCCTCGCTGCTGTTCTGCCAGGCTTCGCGGTAGGCCTCGATGGATTCCCGCAGCTCCTTCTTGGAGAGCGGACGTCTGGTGTTCATCAGGCACAGGGCGAGATTCATCAGCCGCTCTGCCTTGGCGATCGCCATCGCTGACCCTTCCGGTGTGCCGCGCCGCGCGCGGGGTGCGCCAACCGGGCGATCCCCACCCGGCGGGACCGACCGTACCGGTAGCGGTACGCACTGCAAAAGCCGCGTCCCTCGGCCGGTCCCCGGGAGCCGCGGTCCGGGCCCGGGAACGGCCTCGGGCCGGGCCCCCGAAGGGGTCCGGCCCGAGGTCACAGCAGGCTCAGACGGCCAGCAGGTCGACCACGAAGATCAGGGTCGAACCCGCCGGGATGAGCGGCGACGGCGACTGGTTGCCGTACGCCAGGTGCGACGGGATGGTCAGCTCGCGACGACCGCCGACCTTCATGCCCGCGACGCCCTGGTCCCAGCCCTTGATGACCCGGCCACCGCCCAGCGGGAAGCGGAACTCGTTGGGGCTCCGGTTCCAGCTCGCGTCGAACTCCTCGCCGGTCTCGAAGGTCACGCCGACGTAGCGGACGCTGACGTTCTGACCCGGCTTGGCCTCCGCGCCGTCACCGACGACGATGTCGCGGATCTGCAGCTCGGTCGGAGCGTCGCCGATCGGGAAGTCGATCTCGGGCTTCTCGTTCAGGTTCACAGCCATGGTCCCTCTTCTCACGTTCCCAAATTCCCTACACGACCAAGCGGCGGACACCCGTACCGCGGTCCGTCCGGACCACCGTACGGGCGCCCGCCGCCCGCCGGGACGCGGCCACGCGGCCGGACCCGAAGGTCACACGCGGACCATTGTCCCCGAAAAGTCGATCAGCCCTGACCGGCGTCCAGGATGTCCACCACGAAGACCAGGGTCGCGCCGGGCGGGATGTCGCCCTGCCCCTTGTCGCCGTAGCCCAGCGAGGCCGGGATCACCAGCTCGACCCGGCTGCCGACGGTCTGGCCCGTCAGCCCCTGGTCCCAGCCCTGGATGACCTGGCCGCCGCCGACCGCGAAGGAGAACGCCTGGCCCTTGCTGAGCGAGGAGTCGAAGACCTTGCCGTCCTTGGCCAGCGCGCCGGTGTACTGGACGACGACCTTCTCGCCCTTCTCCACCGCCGGCCCGGTGCCCTTGATCAGGACGTGGGTCTTCAACTCGGTCGGGTCCTTGGCCCCGGCCACCGGGGTGATGTCGGCCGGCTTCTTGCCGTTGTCCTTGACCTGCGGGAAGTCCGCGGGCGGCGGGGTGACGGTGCCGCTGACCACCGCGTCGGGCGCGTTGGCGTTGCGGATGTCGATCACGAAGATCAGGTTGTCTTTCGGACCGATCGACATGTCCGGCTTGCCCTGCGAACCGAAACCGGCCGCCGGCGGGGCCACCACCAGCAGTCGGCTGCCGGCCTTCTTCCCCATCACGGCCTGGTCCAGCGCGGGGATCAGCGCGTCGGTGCCGGCCTGGAAGATCTGCGGCTTGCCCTTGTCGTCGTACGAGCTCGGGATGTCCTTGCCGGTGTTCCAGTCCTTGGCGGTGTAGTCCACCGAGGTCCAGGAGTTCTTGTCCACCTTGGGGCCGTTGCCCTCGGACAGCACCTTCACCACGAAGGAGCCGTCGGAGGCCTCGCCCGGCACCTGGATCTCGGCCTTCTTGCCGAAGTCACCGGTGACGGTCGGCAGCACCTTGGCGCTGTCCTTGATCGGCGGCACCGGCTCGGCGGTCGGGGTGGGCGGCGCGGACTTCGTCGCGTCCGGCTGGGCCACCGAGGCGGTGTCCTTCGACGAGTCCTTGTTCACCATGTACAGCGTGATGCCGCTGCCGACCAGCAGCACGGCGAGCACGGTGCCGAGGATCACGCCCAGCTTGCCGACGCCGGGCGGGTTCTCGTCGTACCCCGCCTCCGAGCTGTCGGCCTTGCGCACGTTGCTGGCGAAGATCTGCGGGGCGTCGTCGTCGTCCGACTTGGGCCCGGTCGCGCGCGGCTTGTCGCCGGGCTGCGCCCAGCCCGCCTGCTGCGCGAGGATCGCCGGGGGCACGACGATCGACTCGCGGTCCGCCGCGACCTGCCCTCCCGGGCGGGAGGCGGCCGGGTCACCCGCGGAGCCGTCGTTCGCCGCGGTGCCGGCCCCGCCCGGGCTCGGCGTCTTCTCAGTCATGACTCCCCATCCATCTCGCCACGAGGTCTTCCAGGTCTGCGCCCGGCGTGGTGAGCGCCGGCCTGCCGCCGTACCCGTCCGCCCCGGACCCCGGCGCCGGGCGGCGCCTGCCACAGTGCGAGGGCAGTATGACAGCTCAGGATGAGGACGGACGCTTCGTTGTACGAGCGTCCGCCCAAGCGTACGGAATCCTCCCGGCGACTTCCTAGAGCGCCCGCTAGACCGCTTCGAGAATGTCGATCACGAAGACCAGCGTGGAGTTCGGCGGCACCGACCCCTGGGCCTGGTCCTTGTACCCCAGCGCCGGCGGCACCACCAGCAGGACCCGGCTGCCCACGTTCTGCCCCACCAGCCCCTTGTCCCAGCCCTCGATCACGCTGCCGGTGCCGATCTGCACGGCCTGGGCCCCGCCGTGGGTCCAGGAGGCGTCGAACTGCTGCCCGTTGCTCCACAGCACCCCGGTGTACTGCACGATCAGGGTCTGCCCGGTCTTGACCTGCTTGCCCTCGCCCTTGATCAGCACGGCCTGCTGGAGGTCGGTGGGGGCGGCCTGCCCGGCCGGGACGGTGATCCCCACCGG
Organism: Kitasatospora sp. NPDC040550; assembly: GCF_055594965.1. NCBI lineage: Bacteria > Bacillati > Actinomycetota > Actinomycetes > Kitasatosporales > Streptomycetaceae > Kitasatospora > Kitasatospora sp. NPDC040550. The sequence continues at coordinate 237,643 of NZ_JBVIWC010000009.1, forward strand.
TGCCTTCCCGTTGTCCTTGACCTGCGGCAGCGTGGCGGCGGGCTGGGTCATGTTCCCGGTCAGCGTGGAGTCCTGCGGCAGGGCCTCCACGATGTCCAGCACGAAGACCACGGTGTCGCCCTTGTTGACGCCCAGCTGGGTGGAGCCCTGCTCGCCGAAGGCGGCCGCCGGCGGGGCCACCACCAGGAGCCGGGTGCCCACCTTCTTGTCGATCACGGTCTGGTCCAGCGCCGGCACCAGCTGCCCGCTGCCGGCCTGGTAGAGCTGGGGCTTGCCGTTGTCGTCGTACGAGCTGGGCAGGTCCTTGCCGGTGGTCCAGTCCTTCGCCGTGTAGTTGACCGTCACCCAGTCGCCCTTGGCGACCGTCGACCGCTCACCGTCCGTCACCGTGCTCACCACGAACTGGCCGCTGGGCGGCTGCCCCTCGGGGATGGTGATGGTGGCCTTGCTGCCGAAACCACCACCCGAAAGAGTGGGCATCGGAGAGGCCTCGCTCACCGGCGCCGGCACCGTCGGGGCCGCGCTCGCGGTGGACGGCGTCGCCGGTCCGGCCGCCTTCGGCGAGCTGCTGCAGGCGACCGCGAGCAGCAGCGGCAGGGTGACAAGCAAACCGGCGGTGCGGCGCACGGTGGTCCTAACTGTCGGTCGAAGTCGGCTCTCCTGACTCGACGGACAGCGTATGCCCGGCATGCGTCCGGCCCCGGTAGACACCACCGGGGCCGGTCAACGCCGAGGGCACAGCAGTCGATCACGTGCCGGCGATCACACGCCGGCGATCACATGCCGGCGATCAGCTTCTCCACCCGCTCGTCCACCGAACGGAACGGGTCCTTGCACAGCACGGTGCGCTGCGCCTGGTCGTTCAGCTTGAGGTGCACCCAGTCCACCGTGAAGTCCCGGCGCTGCTCCTGCGCCCGGCGGATGAAGTCCCCGCGCAGCCGGGCCCGGGTGGTCTGCGGCGGGACGGACTTGGCCTCGAAGGTCTTGAGGTCGGTGGTCACCCGCTTCGCCTGGCCCTTGCCCTGGAGCAGGTAGAACAGGCCGCGCCGGCGGTGGATGTCGTGGTACGCGAGGTCGATCTGGGCCACCCGCGGGTTGGACATGCTCATCTCGTGCTTCTCGCGGTAGCGCTCGATGAGCTTGTACTTCATGATCCAGTCGATCTCGGTGGCCACCGTGTCGAGCCGCTCGGTGCGCACGGCCTCCAGGGTGCGGCCCCACAGGTCGAGCACCTGGGCGATGGTGCCGATGTTGATGCCCTTGCGGTCGGCGAACTCCAGGGCCTTGGTGTAGTACTCCTCCTGGATGTCCAGCGCGCTGGCCTCCCGGCCGTTGGCGAGGCGCACCTGGTGGGTGCCGGTGAGGTCGTGGCTGACCTCGCGGATCGCCCGGATCGGGTTCTCCAGGGTGAGGTCGCGCATCACCACGCCGGCCTCGATCAGCCGCAGCACCAGGTCGGTGGAGCCCACCTTGAGCAGGGTGGTGGTCTCCGACATGTTGGAGTCGCCGACGATCACGTGCAGCCGGCGGTAGCGCTCGGCGTCCGCGTGCGGTTCGTCCCTGGTGTTGATGATCGGGCGGGAGCGGGTGGTGGCGGAGCTGACGCCCTCCCAGATGTGCTCGGCCCGCTGGCTGACGCAGTAGACCGCGCCGCGCGGGGTCTGCAGCACCTTGCCCGCGCCGCAGATCAGCTGGCGGGTGACCAGGAAGGGGATGAGCACGTCGGCCAGCCGGGAGAACTCGCCGTGCCGGGCCACCAGGTAGTTCTCGTGGCAGCCGTAGGAGTTGCCGGCCGAGTCGGTGTTGTTCTTGAAGAGGTAGACGTCCCCCGCGATGCCCTCCTCGTGCAGCCGCCGTTCGGCGTCCACCAGGAGTCCTTCGAGGATCCGCTCGCCCGCCTTGTCGTGCGTCACCAGCTCGGTCACGTCGTCGCACTCGGGGGTGGCGTACTCGGGGTGGGAGCCGACGTCGAGGTAGAGCCGGGCGCCGTTGCGCAGGAACACGTTGCTGCTGCGGCCCCAGGAGACGACCCGGCGGAACAGGTACCGCGCGACCTCGTCCGGCGACAGCCGACGCTGCCCGCGGAACGTACAGGTCACGCCGTACTCGTTCTCCAGCCCGAAAATCCGGCGGTCCATGAGCACTCCATTCTCTGTCGGAGCTGTCCGAAACCGCCTCCACGACGACTGGGCCGCCGCAGGGGCACCGGAGTCCCGTACGTCGGCGGTCCGGCCGCCGTAGGGGACTCCGCAGGAACTGCTACTCCGGCGCGCTCGCCGCCGGGTTCTCGTCGTCGTCCGACTCGGCGGACTGGTCCCCGTCGAGCAGCCGGCCGAGCTGGTTGCCCAGGATCCGCTTGAACTTGCGCTGCTGGAACCGCTGGCGGTCGAGGACCGCGACCTCCAGTTGTTCCGGGGTGAGGGCGCGCGGGCTGCCCCCGTTGGGGTCGCGGGCGAGCGAGTCGACCGCGACCTTCACCGCCTCGGTGAGGCTCAGGCCGACGCGGTGGCGCTGGCCCAGGTAGTTGCCGATCGAGTCGGCGTTGCCGCCGACCACGACGTAGTTCTTCTCGTCGACGACCGAGCCGTCCGGCGTGAGCCGGTAGATCTGGTCGTTGTCGGCGGTGCGGCCGACCTCGGCGACGATCAGCTCGACCTCGTACGGCTTCTCGCCGACCGAGGAGAAGATGGTGCCCAGGGTCTGGGCGTACACGTTGGCCAGGCCGCGGGCGGTGACGTCGGCCCGGTCGTAGGAGTAGCCGCGCAGGTCGGCGTAGCGGACGCCGCCGATGCGCAGGTTCTCGAACTCGTTGTAGCGGCCGACCGCCGCGAAGGCGATCTTGTCGTAGATCTCGGAGACCTTGTGGAGCGCCCGGGAGGTGTTCTCGGCGACGAAGACGATGCCGTCGGCGTAGGTGAGCACGACCACGCTGCGGCCGCGAGCGATGCCCTTGCGGGCGTACTCCGCGCGGTCCGCCATGGCCTGCTGGGGCGAGACGTAGAACGGTGTCGACACCGGCGGTCGTCCCTTTCCTGTGAGGTGATGGCTAGATCAGCGGGGCCTGCGGGCCGTTGGGCCGGTTCAGGCGCTCGTCGGTGATGGCGACCGCGATCGCCGCGACCTCCGCGTTGTCGAGCCGGCGGAAGCCGTCCGCGGTGATCAGCGAGACGATCGGGAAGATCTTGCGGGCGAGGTCCGGGCCGCCGGTGGCGGAGTCGTCGTCGGCCGCGTCGTAGAGCGCCTGGACGACCAGGGTGGCGGCCTGTTCGGCCGTCAGGTCGTCGCGGTAGAGCTTCTTGAGCGAGCCGCGGGCGAAGACCGAGCCCGAGCCGGTGGCGGTGAAGCCGTGCTCCTCGGAGCGCCCGCCGGTGACGTCGTAGTTGAAGATCCGGCCGCGGCCGAGGTCGAGGTCGTAGCCCGCGAAGATCGGCACCACCGCGAGGCCCTGCATCGCCATGCCGAGGTTGCCCCGGATCATGGTGGTGAGCCGGTTGGCCTTGCCCTCCAGGGAGAGCACCGCGCCCTCGATCTTCTCGTAGTGCTCCAGTTCCAGCTGGAACAGCCGGACCATCTCGACCGCGAGGCCGGCGGTGCCGGCGATGCCGACGGCGCTGTACTCGTCCGCCGGGAAGACCTTCTCGATGTCACGCTGGGCGATGACGTTGCCCATGGTCGCGCGGCGGTCACCGGCGATCACCACGCCGCCGTCGAAGACCGCGGCCACGATCGTGGTCCCGTGCGGGGCCTCGACCACCGAGCCCTCGGGGAGCCCGCGGTGGCCGGGCAGCAGTTCCGGCTTGTGCTCGGCGAGGAAGTCCAGGAACGAGGAGGACCCCGGGGTCAGGAAGGCAGCCGGTAGACGCCCGGTGCCACGAGTGTTGGCTTCCACACGATTCCTTCCAGGTAGCTTGAAGCGCGCATTGCCCGCACCCTACCCGCCGACGATCACCGTCCAACGCGTGGAGGGGCCGGTGCCGGGACGGCCGGGCGGACGGCGCCGCCCGACCGTCCCGACGGTCGCGACCGTGAATTCCCGATGACCGGGTACGGGCTATTGCCCGCCCTTCTGCACGAATCCCCGGACGAAATCCTCGGCGTTCGACTCGAGCACTTCGTCGATTTCGTCGAGCACCGCGTCGACGTCGTCGCCCAACTTTTCCTGGCGCTCCTTGAGATCGTCGGAATTCTGGGTTTCCGCGACCTGCTCCTCGACCTCCTCGGAGGAGCGGTTTGCCCGCTGCTGGCCGCCGCCGGTGTCCTTGCTCGCCATTTCCCTCACCCCGCTCGAATCGTATGGCACGGTTTGGTCGGTCGGTCGTTGCCGGTTGGCACCGACCCTATACACAAGGTGCGACTGCCGCTCCCGGTTTGCCGGTGGTGCTCCCTGTCCAACACCCGCTGCCACCCCGGATGATTCCCATTCGGCGGACGTTCACCCGTGGTGATCGAAAAGTTACCCGCCGGAGAGGACGCGCAGCAGGTCCTCCGCCGTGCGGCAGCGGTCCAGCAGCTCCTTGACGTGGTTGCGGGTGCCGCGCAGCGGCTCCAGGGTGGGCACCCGCTGGAGCGAGTCCCGGCCCGGCAGGTCGAAGATGACCGAGTCCCAGGAGGCCGCCGCGACGTGCTCCGCGTACTGCTCCAGGCAGCGGCCGCGGAAGTACGCCCGGGTGTCCTCCGGGGGCTTGGAGACGGCCCGCTCCACTTCCTCCTCGGTCAGCAGCCGCTCGAACCTGCCGCGGGCCACCAGGCGGTTGTAGAGGCCCTTCTCGGGCCGCACATCGCTGTACTGGAGGTCCACCAGGTGCAGCCGCGGGCTGTCCCAGTCCAGGGCGTCCCGGCTGCGGTAGCCCTCCAGGATCTCCCGCTTGGCGATCCAGTCCAGTTGCCTGGAGAGCGACATCGGGTCGCGCTCCAGCCGCCCGAGGACGTCCTCCCAGCGGGCCAGCACGTCCAGGGTCTGCTCGTCGGCGTCGGTGCCGAAGCGGTCCTCGACGTACTTGCGGGCCAGTTCGAAGTACTCCAGCTGGAGTTGGACGGCGGTGAGCTTGCGCCCGTTGCGCAGGGTGATCAGGTGCTTGAGCGTCGGGTCGTGGGAGACCCGGTGCAGGGTGCGCACGGGCTGGTCGACCGCGAGGTCGGAGGCGATGAAGGAGTCCTCGATCATCGACAGGACCAGCGAGGTGGTGCCCAGCTTGAGGTAGGTGGAGATCTCGGAGAGGTTGGCGTCCCCGATGATCACGTGCAGCCGGCGGTACTTCTCCGCGTCGGCGTGCGGTTCGTCCCGGGTGTTGATGATCGGGCGCTTGAGGGTGGTCTCCAGGCCGACCTCGACCTCGAAGTAGTCCGCCCGCTGGCTGATCTGGAAGCCGTTCGCCGAGCCGTCCTGGCCGATGCCGACCCGGCCGGCGCCGGTGACCACCTGGCGGGAGACGAAGAACGGGGTGAGGTGGCGGACGATGTCGGCGAACGGCGTCGCCCGCTTCATCAGGTAGTTCTCGTGGGTGCCGTAGGAGGCGCCCTTGTTGTCGGTGTTGTTCTTGTACAGGTGGATGTTCTGCCCGTTGGGCAGTTCCAGCGCGCGCTGCGCGGCGGCCGCCATGATCCGCTCGCCGGCCTTGTCCCAGAGCACGGCGTCGCGCGGGTTGGTCACCTCGGGCGAGCTGTACTCGGGGTGCGCGTGGTCCACGTAGAACCGGGCCCCGTTGGTCAGGATGACGTTGGCGAGGCCGATGTCCTCGTCGGTCAGCTGGCTGGCGTCCGCCACCTCGCGCGCGAGGTCGAAGCCCCGCGCGTCGCGCAGCGGGTTCTCCTCCTCGAAGTCCCAGCGGGCCCGCCGTGCCCGGTGCATCGCCGCCGCGTACGCGTTGACGATCTGGGACGAGGTGAGCATGGCGTTGGCGTTGGGGTGGCCGGGCACGGAGATCCCGTACTCGGTCTCGATGCCCATCACGCGCCGTACGGTCATGCGGCCCTCCTTGCCCGGTGCCCCGCCCCCGACGGGCGGAACACGCTGACGTACCGCTGAACAACACCGGCGCCGGACATCTGCCCGCGGACGGTGGGTCGAGCCTATTTCCGTGCCGTGCACCGGGCCCCGAGACGCGCCGTCCGGCTGCGGGGCCGCGAGGCGCCACAGCCGGACGGGGTGCGTACAGCTCCGGGGACCGTCGCCGGCCCGGACAACCGCGTGCTTACAGGTACTGCCCCGTGTTGGCGACAGTGTCGATGGAGCGGCCGGACTCGGCGCCCTGCTTGCCGGTGACCAGCGTGCGGATGAAGACGATCCGCTCGCCCTTCTTGCCGGAGATGCGGGCCCAGTCGTCCGGGTTGGTGGTGTTCGGCAGGTCCTCGTTCTCCTTGAACTCGTCCACGCAGGCGGCGAGCAGGTGGGAGACGCGCAGACCGCGCTGACCGTGGTCGAGGAAGTCCTTGATGGCCATCTTCTTCGCCCGGTCGACGATGTTCTGGATCATGGCGCCGGAGTTGAAGTCCTTGAAGTACAGGACCTCCTTGTCACCGTTGGCGTAGGTGACCTCCAGGAAGCGGTTCTCCTCGGTCTCCGAGTACATCCGCTCCACGACCGACTGGATCATCGCCGCCACCGTGGCCCCGACGGAGCTGTCGTGCTCCTTGAGGTCGTCCGGGTGGAACGGCAGCGAGTCCTTGAGGTACTTGGAGAAGATGTCCTTCGCGGCCTCGGCGTCCGGGCGCTCGATCTTGATCTTGACGTCCAGGCGGCCGGGCCGCAGGATCGCCGGGTCGATCATGTCCTCGCGGTTCGAGGCGCCGATGACGATGACGTTCTCCAGGCCCTCCACGCCGTCGATCTCGGCGAGCAGCTGCGGGACGATGGTGTTCTCCACGTCCGAGCTGACACCGGAACCGCGGGTGCGGAACAGGGACTCCATCTCGTCGAAGAAGACGATGACGGGCGTGCCCTCGCTCGCCTTCTCCCGGGCGCGCTGGAAGACCAGCCGGATCTGCCGCTCGGTCTCGCCCACGTACTTGTTGAGCAGCTCCGGGCCCTTGATGTTGAGGAAGTAGCTCTTCCCCTGGGGGCGGCCGGTGACCTCGGCGACCTTCTTGGCCAGCGAGTTGGCCACCGCCTTGGCGATCAGCGTCTTGCCGCAGCCGGGCGGGCCGTAGAGCAGCACGCCCTTGGGCGGGCGCAGCTCGTACTCCTTGAAGAGGTCGGCGTGCAGGTACGGCAGCTCGACCGCGTCGCGGATCAGCTCGATCTGGTTGCTCAGGCCGCCGATCTGGCGGTAGTCGATGTCCGGGACCTCTTCGAGGACCAGCTCCTCGACCTCGGACTTCGGCACCACCTCGTACACGTAGCCGGAGCGGGGCTCCAGCAGCAGTGCGTCGCCCGCCCGGACGGTGATGTCCCGCAGCGGTTCGGCGAGGCGCACCACCCGCTCCTCGTCGGTGTGGCCGATGACCAGGGCGCGCTCGCCGTCCTCGAGGATCTCCTTGAGGGTGACGATCTCGCCGATGCGCTCGAAGGCCATCGCGTCCACGATGTTGAGGGCCTCGTTGAGCATCACTTCCTGGCCGCGCCGCAGTTCGTCGAGGGCGACGTTCGGGCTGACGTTGACGCGGAGCTTGCGACCGCCGGTGAAGATGTCGGCGGTACCGTCCTCGTTCGCCTCGAGGAAGGTGCCGAACCCGGCCGGGGGCTGTGCCAGCCGGTCCACTTCCTCCTTGAGGGCCACGATCTGGTCGCGGGCCTCGCGCAGGGTGGAGGCGAGTCGTTCGTTCTGGGCGGTCACGCCGGCCAGGTTGGTCTGGAGCTCGACGATCCGCTCTTCGAGGATTCTCGAATTGCGCGGCGAGTCGGCGAGCTTGCGGCGCAGTACGGCGATTTCCTGCTCAAGGTACGAGACCTGAGCGGCCTCGTCGGAACCACGAGCGGGCCTGCCGGTGCTGCGGTTGTAGTCGTCATCGTGGGCTGCCACGGTCCTCACCTCCTCCGGGGAGCTGGACGCTTCCAGACCCTACCTGGGACCAGGGGTCCGTAAACCCCTAGATCAAGAAAGATGGAACGGGCGTGTCCGATCTTCGCCCCAGCGTGCTTCCCCTCTGCTAAGGGGATACCCACCGCGCACCACCCAAAGCGGGCCAGATGTATCGTCGGGCGAAGTGATATCCGATCGCGACCGCGGTAGTGGGTCCGATCGTTGTACGAATGGCGGGATTGCTCCAGGAATAGGGGCGACCCGGGACAGAAACGGCAGGGGACCATGTCGGTGACCGAGCAGACCGCGGCAGCGGCCGACGAGCTGGAGGTGTGGATCGACCAGGATCTGTGCACCGGCGACGGCATCTGCGTCCAGTACGCACCGGAGGTCTTCGAGCTGGACATCGACGGACTCGCGTACGTGAAGGGCGAGGACGACGAACTGCGCCAGCAGCCCGGGGAGACCGCCCCGGTGCCGCTGACGCTCCTTCAGGACGTGGTGGACTCGGCGAAGGAGTGCCCCGGCGACTGCATCCACGTGCGCCGGGTCGCCGACCGGGTCGAGGTCTACGGGCCCGACGCCGACTAGCGGTTCGGGCCGCGCGGAGGGTTCAGGTCGCGCTGACCGGGGCGGCGGTCTGGGAGCGTTCCCAGCCGCCGCCCCGGTGCGTCCAGGTGAGGTCGAGTGAGAGGTCGGGGCGGAAGCGCGGCACCTCGTCGCTCGAATACCCCTGCGCGCGGCCGGTGATGGCGCCGTCGGAGCGCACCGTGAGCCGGCTCAGGGTGAGGTTCTCCCGCTCGGTCAGCAGGGTGGCGACCACCACCGGGCGCTGGTCCGGGCCGAAGCCGAGCAGGTAGACGGAGTCCGGCGGGGTGCCGGTGTCGGTGCCGCACTGCGCGGCGACGACCGTACCGGGGCGGCCCTCGCCCAGTTCGGCGGGCACGCTGAGCACCGTCCTGACCGGGAACGGGCCGCAGTCCATGGGCAGTTGGGCCTTGGCCGGATCGGGGGCCGCGCTCGCCGCGAGCGCCTTGGGGGTGCCGCCGCGGGCCGGCAGCGGGGTGCCGGTCGCCGGGGAGGCGGCGAGTGCGGCGGCCACCACCGCGCCGCAGCCGGCCAGGGCGAGGGCCCAGTGCCAGGGTGCGGTCCGTGCGTGACCGGGCCGGGTGCGGCCCTGCGGTGTCTGCTGTCCGGCCGTCGCCGTCGTCCCGACCGCGGTCTCCACCAGGCGTCCCCTCCAGAGCTCCAGGAGCGTGTGAGCGAGCATCGTCCCACACCGGGGTGAGCGGCAGACGAAAGGGGTGGCGCGAGCGCGATGCTCGCACCACCCCTGGTGTTCGGGCCGGGCTCAGCCCAGGTCGGGCTGCTCGGAGTCGGTGTCGCGGGCCGCCTTGCGGGCCGCGGCGCGCTCCTGGAGGGACGGCTCGGGCGCCCCGTTGTCGTAGTCCTCGCCGTAGGCGCCCTTGGCCGGGCGGCGGCGGCGCAGCGGCGGCTCGACGCCGTCCGCCAGGCGGCGGGCGGTGAGCAGGAAGCCGGTGTGGCCGATCATCCGGTGGTCCGGGCGGACGGCCAGGCCCTCCAGGTGCCAGGTGCGGACCATGGTCTCCCAGGCCTGCGGCTCGGTGAAGGTGCCGTGGTCGCGCAGCGCCTCGACGGTCTTGGACATCTGCGTCGTGGTGGCCACGTAGCAGCAGATGAGGCCGCCGGGGACGAGCGCCTTGGAGGCGACGTCCAGGCACTCCCAGGGGGCCAACATGTCGAGGATGACGCGGTCGACGTCGGTCTCGACCAGGTTGTCCTGGAGGTCGCCGACGGTCAGCTTCCACGCCGGGTGCGGGCCGCCGAAGTAGCGCTCCACGTTGCCCTGGGCGATGTCCGCGAAGTCCTGTCGGCGCTCGTAGGAGGCCAGCATGCCCTGCTCGCCGACGGCGCGCAGCAGGTACGTGCTGAGCGCGCCCGAGCCGACACCCGCCTCGATCACCCGGGCACCGGCGAAGATGTCGGCCATCGCCAGGATCTGCCCCGCGTCCTTGGGGTAGATCACGGCGGCGCCGCGGGGCATGGACAGGACGTAGTCGGGGAGCAGGGGGCGCAGCGCGAGGTACGGGACGTTCCCCGTGGTGCGCACGACCGTGCCTTCAGGAGCGCCGATCAGCTCGTCGTGCGGGAACGCACCCTTGTGGGTGTGGAACTGGTTCCCGGCCTGGAGCGTGAACGTGTAGTGGCGACCCTTGGGGTCGGTCAGCTGGACCTGGTCCCCGACCTGGAAGGGCCCGCGTCGGCGGGCGGCACCGGTCGGTTCGGACATGCGGCCAATCCTAAGGGAAGCGGGGCGTCCCGCCTCACCAGGTCCTGCTCAGCGGCCGGAGACGGCCGCCGTGAGGCGCTGTTCGATGTCGCTGAGCGCGGCCACGCCGTAGATCCGGCCGTCCGCCTCGACCACCAGGTACTCCCCCGCCGGGGTGGTCTGGACGGCCCGCAGCAGGTCCTCGCCGCCGAGGTCGGCGTCCAGCCGCAGTCCGGGTTCGAGGTCGCGGGCGAGCGGGCCGACGGCCACCCAGGGGCGGCGGTGCTCCGGTACGGCCCGTACCGCGGACTCCCGGACGATGGCGATCGGCTCGCCCCGGCCGTCCACCACCACGACCGCGCCGGCCTCGGCCTCGCGGGCCCGGCGCATCGCCTCGCCGAGCGGGGTGTCGGCGGTGACCTCCACGGTGCGGCGGGCCAGGTCGCGCAGCCGCAGGGCGGGCAGCGCCTCCTTGAGCCGGGCGTTGCGCAGGCTCCCGGTGGCGCCGTTCCAGATGATCGCGGCCAGTACGGCGGCCAGCACCGCGTCCACCAGGGTGTCGGTGGTGGTGCGCTCGGCGCCGCGCGAGGCGCTGACCAGCGGCAGGCCGAACAGCACCGCGACGGCCAGCCCCCGGCCGATCCAGGCGGCCGCCACGGTGCCGGTCATCGCCCTGCCGGTGATCGCCCAGACCACCGCGCGCAGCATCCGGCCGCCGTCCAGCGGCAGGCCGGGCAGCAGGTTGAAGGCGGCGACCACCAAGTTGGAGACCATCAGGCCGGTCAGCAGCACCCCGGGCACGCTGGACAGTTCGACGGCGCGCAGCGCGAGGTAGAAGACCCCGCCGAGCACCAGCGACAGCAGCGGGCCGACGAAGGCCAGCCAGAACTCGCGCCAGGGGCTCTCGGCCTCGTTCTCGATCTCGGAGACGCCGCCGAAGAACTGCAGCTGGATCCGCCGCACCCCGAGCCGGTAGCGCAGCGCGACCAGGGTGTGGGCGAGCTCGTGCACCAGGACGGAGGCGTAGAAGGCGACCGCGAAGAAGAACGCGAGCAGGTAGCGCTCACCGCTGCCGAGTTCGGGCAGCACGTCGGCGAGCTGCCCCCCGAACACCCAGGTGATCAGCGCGGCGATGACGAACCAGGACGGGGTGACGTAGATGGGCACGCCGAAGGGGCGCCCCATCAGGAGGCCGCCGCCGCGCTCCGGCGGGCGCCCCTCGGGGCGTCGGCCGTCCTGCGGTGGCTGGTCGGAGGTCTGCTGCCCCCTGGTGTCGCTCACCGTGATCCCTTCGGTCGTCCGCCGTCGTGCCCCGGTGCGCCCACGCTACGTGATCGCGGCCACTCGGCGGCGCGCGCCCCTCTGCCAGGCTTCATACCCACTGGACCGGTCCCGGACCGGTCCGGGACCGGTCCGGCCCCCGGCCGACTGCCGGGAAGGGGCACCGCGGCAGCCCGGTGGCAGCGGGATGACAGCAAAGGGCAATAGGGTCGTAGCCATGCAGCAGACCGACACCAGCAGCGCCGCCGGGGCCCCGGCGCGCCCGGCGGCGCCCCCGACCGGGCTGTCCCCGTCCCGCGCGGGGGACTTCCTCACCTGTCCCCTGCTGTACCGGCTGCGGGTGATCGACCGGCTGCCCGAGCCGCCGAGCCCGGCGGCGACCCGGGGCACGCTGGTGCACGCGGTGCTGGAGCGGCTGTTCGACAGCCCGGCGGCCGAGCGGACACCGGAGCGGGCGCTGGGCCTGCTGCGGCCGCAGTGGGAGCGGCTGCTGGGCGAGCGCCCGGAGCTGGGCTCGCTGTTCCCGGAGGACCCGGACGGCGCGGCGCTGACCCGCTGGCTGGCGGACGCCGAGAAGCTGGTCGGCCAGTGGTTCCGGCTGGAGGACCCGACCCGGCTGCACCCGGTGGAGCGCGAGCTCTACGTGGAGACAGCCCTGGAGTCGGGGCTGCTGCTGCGCGGCTACATCGACCGGGTCGACGTCGCCCCGACCGGTGAGGTCCGGCTGGTGGACTACAAGACCGGCCGGGCGCCCTCGCGGGACTTCGAGGGCAAGGCGATGTTCCAGATGAAGTTCTACGCACTGGTGGTGTGGCGCTGGAAGGGCGTGATCCCCAAGCGCCTCCAGCTGGTCTACCTCGGCGGCGGCGGGGACGTGGTCAGCTACGACCCGGACGAGGCCGACCTGCTCGCGGTGGAGCGCAAGCTGCAGGCGCTGTGGGAGCGGATCGCCCAGGCGGTGGCCACCGGGGACTTCCCGGCGACCCGCAACCGGCTCTGCGACTGGTGCGACCACCAGGCCAGCTGCCCGGAGTTCGGCGGCACCCCGCCGCCGTACCCGCTGCCGCTGGCCCGTACGTCGGATGAGAGCGATCCCACGGGGGATCCGATGAGCAAGGAGTCCCAGTGACGATCCGAGTGCTGCTGGTCGACGACCAGCCGCTGCTGCGCACCGGTTTCCGGATGATCCTGGAGGCCGAGTCCGACCTCGTGGTGGTCGGCGAGGCCGGCGACGGTCAGCAGGCGCTGGACCAGGTCCGGGCGCTGCAGCCCGACGTGGTGCTGATGGACATCCGGATGCCGCGGATGGACGGCGTCGAGGCGACCCGCCGGATCGCCGGGCCGGGCCGGGACGGTCCGGCCAAGGTGCTGGTGCTGACCACCTTCGACCTGGACGAGTACGTGGTGGAGGCGCTGCGCGCGGGCGCCAGCGGCTTCCTGCTCAAGGACGTCCCGGCGGAGGAGCTGGTGCAGGCGATCCGGGTGGTCGCGGACGGCGCGGCGATGCTGGCGCCGAGCATCACCCGCCGGCTGCTGGACATGTACGCCACCAAGCTGCCCTCGGGCGAGGAGGCGCCGCCGCAGGCGCTGAGCGCGCTGACCGAGCGGGAGCTGGAGGTGTTGAAGCTGGTGGCGCGCGGGCTGTCGAACGCGGAGATCGCGGCCGAGCTGTTCGTCAGCGAGACGACCGTGAAGACCCACGTCGGCCACGTGCTGACCAAGCTGCAGCTGCGCGACCGGGTGCAGGCGGCGGTGTACGCCTACGAGAGCGGGCTGGTGCGGCCGGGCGCGCTGTAGCCCCGGGGAACGCGACGGCGGGGGGGGGGGGGGGGGGGGGGGGGGGGGGGGGGGGGGGGGGGGGGGGGGGAGGGGGGCGGGGGGGCCTGT
>NZ_JBVIWC010000009.1:251068-278924 GCF_055594965.1 Kitasatospora sp. NPDC040550
ACCATGGGGTTCGCGTGCTGGGTGGAGGGTTTCGAGGTCGTTGTCTTCACCATGGATGTTCTCCCTACTTCTACCTTGTTGGGGGGGGGGGGGGGGCGGGGGGGTGCCGCCGTGCGTCGCGGGCTACTTGCCGCTGCGGCTGATCTCCCAGAAGCGGAAGAAGCCGGTGGTGTCGACGGTGGACTCGACGCCGGTGATGTCCGGACGGGCCGCGTAGAAGGACTTGTTCTGGTACAGCGGGACCAGCGGGACGGTGTCCGCGACGATCTGCTGGACCTGCGCGTAGCCGGCCGAGGCGGCGCTGCGGTCGGCCTGCTTGAGGCCGTCCGGGATCAGCTTCTGGCTGATCCTCGGGTCGTCCCAGCCGGTGTGGAAGACGCCGCCGTCGACCAGCAGCGGGGCGATGTAGTTGTCCGGGTCGGGGTAGTCGGCGAACCAACCGATGATGTACGCCTGGTACTTGCCCTCGGTCCAGCCCTTCTTGTAGGCGTCCCAGTCGGGCTCCTGCTGGACCGTCACCTGGAAGAGGCCGCCGGTCTCCAGCTGCTTCTTGATGGTCTCGGCCTCGCCGCCGCCGGCCCGCGAGCGGGACCAGGTGAGGGTGAGCTTGACCGGGGTCTGGACCTTGTTGTCGGTCAGGGCCTTCTTGGCCTTGGCCACGTCCTGGTCGCCCCAGCGGTCGAAGAAGGCGGTGGTGTGGCCGGTGACGCCGGCCGGGACCATCGCGTACAGCGGCTGGACGGTGCGGGCGAAGACGTCGCGGGCGAGCGCCTTGCGGTCGAGCAGCGCGGCGGCGGCCTGGCGGACGCCGACGTTGGAGAGCACCGGGTCCTTGGTGTTGAAGGCCAGCGAGCGGGTGTCGTTGCTGTCGCCCTCGACCACCTGGAGGTCGGTCTTGCCGCCCTGCTGGTCGGAGCGGATCTGCGCGGCGGTGTTGGGCTCCAGGCTGTTGTCGGTGACGTCGACGTCGCCCTTGTCCAGCGCGGCCTTGAGGTCGGCGGGCTTGTCGAAGTACCGGACGGTGAACTTGCTGTTCCGCAGCTTGGCGTCGCCGCTGTACTTGTCGTTGGGGACCAGGACGACCTTGCCCAGCTGCTTGCCGCCGGCCATGCCCTCGACCGAGTCGAAGCGGTACGGGCCGGAGCCGACCACCTTGTCGTTGGCGAGCGCCTTGTCGGCCGGGTAGACCTGGTGGTCGACGATGGCGCCGGCCGGGGAGGCCAGCTTGGCCGGCAGGGTGGCGTCGGGGGTCGCCAGGTGGAAGACCACCTCGCTGTCGCCCTTGGCCTCCACGCTCTTGATCGAGGCGAGCAGGCCGGCTGGGCCGTTCGCGTCGTTGATCTTCTTGGTCCGCTGGATCGAGAACACCACGTCCTCGGCGGTCAGCGGGTGGCCGTTGGAGAACTTCAGGCCGGGCCGCAGGGTGCAGTGGTACTCGGTGGCATCGCCGCCGGAGAAGTCGCAGGACTGCGCGGCGTCCGGGGTGGGCGTGCTGGCGGCGGCCGGGAAGGTCAGCAGCGACTGGAAGGTGTTGCGCAGCACCAGCCAGGAACCGGAGTCGTAGACCACTGCGGGGTCCAGCACGCCGGTGAGCTGGGCGGTCCCCATGGTGATGGACTTGCCGCCGCTGTCCCCCTTGACGGCGTCGGTGACCGATCCGCAACCGGCCACCGTCACGGCGACCAGACCGGCGCAGCCGAGTGCTGCCAGGCGTTCAGCTGAAGTCTTCACGGGAGCGTCCTTCGGGGGTGTCGCGAACCCGAGTAGCGTGCCATATCGAACACGCACGACCGATACCCGTGCAGATGACGTTTGGGACACGGTCGTTGAGGGCATCACGGCGCGCCCGACGAGTTGTCAGCCATTGCCCGTTTTCTCCCGGCCGGACCGCCGGTGCGGGCCCGGTCGGGCCGCCTACCGGCCGGTAGGGTCGAGGCGCAATGAGATGACAATCACATCCGATGGATGGCGCACGCCCTAGGGCGTGTCTGACAATTCGCGTCGGATCAGCGTGCGGCGTTGGGGTGCGTGCATCGCAAGGCGGAGGAGGGAGTCCATGCGGAGCATCGGCGACTGACGACAACGCGGCGAGGTGCGTGCCCCGGCGTCGCGCGCCCGGCGGGAATTGTCAGACACGCCCTAGACCCGCGAGGCGACCAGCGACCGCAGCAGTTCGAGATCGACCTGCTCCAGCGACGGCAGCACCAGCCGCCCGGGGGCCGGCTCGATCGGCGCCACCGAGGGCACCGCGATCACCGGACAGCCCGCCGCCTCGCCCGCCCGCACCCCGGTCGGGGTGTCCTCGACGACCACGCAGCGGGCCGGCTCCGCGCCCAGCCGGCGGGCCGCCTCCAGGTACGGGTCGGGGAACGGCTTGGTGCGCGGCAGCTCGTCCCCGCCGATGGTGAAGGCGAACCGCTCGGCGCCCAGCGAGCGCAGCACGATGTCGATCACGTGCCGGTGCGAGGCGGACACCAGCGCGGCCGGAACGCCGTGCGCGGCAAGGGTGTTGAGCAGCCGCTCGGCCCCCGGCATCAGCGGCACCCCGCCCGCCAGCAGGTCGACGAAGCGCTGGTTGACCAGCACCCCCAGGTCCGCCGGGGCGATGTCCACCCCGGTACGGGCGACCAGGTACTCCATCACCCTGGTCATCGGCCCGCCGACGACGTGCGCCCGGTCCTGCTCGTCCAGCCGGTGGCCCAGCTCGGCGAAGAGCGACACCTCGGCCTGCCACCAGAAGTCCTCGGTGTCCACCAGCGTGCCGTCCATGTCCAGCAGCACCGCCTGGAGGCCGGGCTCGTGCCCGAGGTCGAGCGCCGGGGCGGCGGTGGAGCTGGTCGTCATGGCAAGTCCTTCCGGCTGCGCCCAGGACGGTCCCGGGGATGGCGCGGGCCGGCCCGCTGGTCAGCGGACCGGCCCGTTCAGGATCATCCACGATACGCCCGCTTCGCCCGGAAAGAGCGAACGGAGAAGGACGTACGGGTTACCGCGCGTTGAAGTACTTCGCCTCGGGGTGGTGGATCACGATCGCGTCGGTGGACTGCTCCGGGTGGAGCTGGAACTCCTCGGAGAGCACCACGCCGATCCGCTCCGGCTTGAGCAGCTCGGCGATCTTGGCGCGGTCCTCCAGCTCGGGGCAGGCCCCGTAGCCGAGCGAGAAGCGGGCGCCCCGGTACTTGAGCGCGAACATGTCCTTGACGTCCTGCGGGTCCTCGCCGGAGAAGCCCAGCTCGAAGCGGACCCGGGCGTGCCAGAACTCGGCCAGCGCCTCGGCCAGCTGCACCGAGAGGCCGTGCAGCTCCAGGTAGTCGCGGTAGGAGTTCCCGGCGAACAGCTCGTTGGCCGCCTCCGAGATCCGGTTGCCCATGGTGACCACCTGGAGCCCGACCACGTCCCGCTCGCCGGACTCCTCCGGGCGGAAGAAGTCCGCCAGGCAGAGCCGGCGGCCGCGCCGCTGGCGGGGGAAGGTGAAGCGGGTCCGCTCGGTGCCGTCCTCGTGGAAGACGATCAGGTCGTCGCCCTTGGAGTTGGCCGGGTAGTAGCCGTAGACCACGGCCGCCTCCAGCCAGCCCTCGGTCTGCAGCCGGTCCAGCCAGGCCCGCAGCCGCGGCCGGCCCTCGGTCTCCACCAGCTCCTCGTAGGACGGGCCGTCGCCGTTGCGCGCGGCCTTGAGGCCCCACTGGCCCTTGAACAGCGCGTCCTCGTCCAGCCAGGAGGCGTAGTCGGCGAAGGGGATGCCCTTGACGATCCGGTCGCCCCAGAACGGCGGGGCGGGCAGCGCGTTGTCCAGCGCGACGTCGGAGCGGATCTGGCCGAGGTTGACCTCGGGCTCCGGCTCCGCCACCTCGACCCTGGCGTGCCGGCGCTGCTTGAGCTCCGGCAGGGCCGCGCCGGGCACGCCGCGCTTGACCGCGATCAGCGCGTCCATCAGCCGCAGGCCCTCGAAGGCGTCCCGGGCGTAGCGGACCTCGCCCTCGTAGATCTCGTGCAGGTCCTGCTCCACGTAGGCGCGGGTCAGGGCGGCGCCGCCGAGGATCACCGGGAAGCTCGCGGCCAGCTTGCGCTGGTTCAGCTCCTCCAGGTTCTCCTTCATGATCACGGTGGACTTCACCAGCAGGCCGGACATCCCGATCACGTCCGCCTTGTGCTCCTGCGCGGCGTCCAGGATCGCCGAGACCGGCTGCTTGATGCCCAGGTTGACCACGTTGTAGCCGTTGTTGGACAGGATGATGTCGACCAGGTTCTTGCCGATGTCGTGGACGTCGCCCTTGACGGTGGCCAGCACGATGGTGCCCTTGCCCTCGCTGTCGGACTTCTCCATGTGCGGCTCCAGGTGGGCCACCGCGGTCTTCATCACCTCGGCGGACTGGAGCACGAACGGCAGCTGCATCTGGCCGGAGCCGAACAGCTCGCCGACCACCTTCATGCCGGCCAGCAGGGTGTCGTTGATGATCTCCAGCGCCGGGCGCACGCCCAGCGCCTCGTCCAGGTCGGCCTCCAGGCCGTTGCGCTCGCCGTCGATGATCCGGCGCTGCAGCCGCTCGTCCAGCGGGAGCGCGGCCAGCTCCTGGGCCTTGGAGGCCTTCACCGAGGCGGTGGAGACGCCCTCGAACAGCTCCAGCAGGCGCTGCAACGGGTCGTAGCCGTCCCGGCGGCGGTCGTACACCAGGTCCAGGGCGGCGTCGCGCTGGTCCTCGGGGATCCGGGAGATCGGCAGGATCTTGGAGGCGTGCACGATCGCCGAGTCCAGGCCGGCCTCCACGCACTCGTGCAGGAAGACCGAGTTGAGCACCACCCGGGCGGCCGGGTTGAGGCCGAAGGAGATGTTCGACAGGCCGAGGGTGGTCTGCACCTTCGGGTGGCGGCGCTTGAGTTCGCGGATCGCCTCGATGGTCTCGATGCCGTCCCGGCGGGACTCCTCCTGGCCGGTGGCCAGGGTGAAGGTCAGGCAGTCGACCAGGATCGAGCCCTCGTCGATGCCGTAGTCGGCGGTGAGTTCGGCGATCAGCCGCTCGGCGATCTCGACCTTCGACTCGGCGGTGCGGGCCTGGCCCTGCTCGTCGATGGTCAGCGCGATCAGGCCGGCGCCGTGCTCACGGGCCAGCGAGGCGATCCTCCCGAAGCGGGAGTCGGGGTCGTTGCCGTCCTCGTAGTTGACCGAGTTGAGCACCGCACGGCCGCCGAGCGCCTCCAGACCGGCCTGCAGCACCGGCGGCTCGGTGGAGTCCAGCACGATCGGCAGGGTGGAGGCGGTGGCCAGCCGGCCCGCGATCTCCTTCATGTCGGCGACGCCGTCCCGGCCGACGTAGTCGACGCACAGGTCCAGCAGGTGGGAGCCGTCCCGGATCTGGTCCCGGGCGATCTCCACGCAGGCCTGCCAGTCGCCGGCCAGCATCGACTCGCGGAACTTCTTCGAGCCGTTGGCGTTGGTGCGCTCGCCGATCGCCAGGTACGAGGTGTCCTGACGGAACGGCACCGCCTGGTAGAGCGAGGAGGCCGCGGGCTCCGGCTGCGGCTCGCGCGGCGCGATCGGACGGCCCTGCACCCGCTCGACCACCTGGCGCAGGTGCTCGGGGGTGGTACCGCAGCAGCCGCCGACCAGCGAGAGGCCGTACTCCCGGGTGAACACGTCGTGGGCGTCGGCCAGTTCGGCCGGGGAGAGCGGGTAGTGGGCGCCGTCCTTGCCGAGCACCGGCAGGCCCGCGTTCGGCATGCAGGACAGGCCGATCCTCGCGTTCTTGGCCAGGTACCGCAGGTGCTCGCTCATCTCGGCCGGGCCGGTGGCGCAGTTGAGGCCGATGTAGTCGACGCCGAGCGGCTCCAGCGCGGTGAGCGCGGCACCGATCTCGGAGCCGAGCAGCATGGTGCCGGTGGTCTCCACCGTCACCTGCACCAGCACCGGGAGGTCCAGTCCGGCCTCGGCCAGGGCGCGCTTGGAGCCGAGGATCGCGGCCTTGGTCTGCAGCAGGTCCTGGCTGGTCTCCACCAGCAGCGCGTCGGCGCCGCCCGCGATCAGGCCGGCCGCGTTCCGCTGGAAGCCGTCCCGCAGCGTCTCGTACGGGGCGTGGCCGAGGGTCGGCAGCTTGGTGCCGGGGCCGATCGAGCCGAGCACCCAGCGGGTGCGGCCGTCGGCGGCGTGGGCGTCGGCCACCTCGCGGGCGATCCGGGCGCCGGCCTCGGACAGCTCGAAGATGCGCTCGGCGATCTCGTACTCGCCCAGGGCGGAGAAGTTGGCGCCGAAGGTGTTGGTCTCGACGCAGTCCACGCCGACCGCGAAGTAGGCCTCGTGGACGGAGCGGACGATGTCCGGCCGGGTGACGTTGAGGACCTCGTTGCAGCCCTCGAGGTTCTGGAAGTCCTCCAGCGTCGGGTCCTGGGCCTGGAGCATGGTGCCCATCGCACCGTCGGCCACCACCACCCGGGTGGCGAGCGCTTCACGCAACGCGTTCGCGCGGCTCTGCTGAGTGATGGACGGGTTGGCTGCAGTGGCCATGGGGCGTCTCCCTGGTGCGACGGCTGTCGGCTTTGCGAGCCCGCTTGCTCGGGCCCGCACGTGGCCAGAGTATCCGGCCCACGGCCCGGCCTGCGGGTGCATTCCGTATCCTGAGCGCTCGACCGCGAGGGGGGAGCGATCGCGTGACCCGATTCGGGAGCGTTGCGCGGCGGATCGGGCGGGCCCTGGGGGCTCCGCTGCGCCGCTGGAGAGGCCTGCCGTGGTGGGGCCGTGCCCTGGTGGCGCTGGGGCTGGCGGCGGCCGTGCCGGTCGCCGCGCTGGGCTCATTGTTCGTCGCGATCCGGCTGCACTACTCGGGTGAACCGGCCGCCGAGGCCCGTACCCGGGGCCGGGACGCCGTCTGGCTCGGCCACGCCTGGGTGGACGGCCGCAAGACCGACGCCGACGTCGCCGCGCTGGCCCGGCAGCTGGCCGGCACCGGCGTGCGCGACCTGTACGTCCACACCGGGCCGCTGGAGCACGACGGCTCGCTGCCGCCCGCCGTCCACCCGAAGGCCCGTTGGTTCACCGAGGCCGCCCACCGGGCGCTGCCGGGGGTGCGGCTGCAGGGCTGGCTGGGGGACGAGGTCAAGCCCGAGCGGGACGCGCTGGACCTCGACGACGCGCCCACCCGGGACCGGGTCGCCGCCTCCGCCGCCCAGGTACTGGACCAGGGCTTCGACGGCGTGCACTTCGACATGGAACCGATCCGCCCCGGCTCGGCCGGCTGGCTCGCCCTGCTCGACCTGGTCCACCCGGTGACGGCCGCCCGCGGCGCGAAGCTGTCGGTGGCGGCCCCGCAGATCGACCCCGTCCCCGGCCTGCACACGGCCGGCATCCTGCTCACCGACCACGGCAAGTGGTGGGACCAGGCGTACTTCCGGGAGACCGCCCGCCGGGTCGACCAGATCGCGGTGATGACCTACGACACCTCGATGCCGACCGAGCCGCTGTACGGCGGCTACGTCGCCCGGCAGACCGAGCTGGCCCTGGCCGCCACCCCGCCGGACGTCGACCTCCTGATCGGCCTGCCGTTCTTCCGGGACGACAAGTGGGGCCACTGGGGCGACGCGGAGACCGTCCCGGCGGCCGTCCGGGGCGTCCGGCTGGGTCTGGGCCGGGAGGACCTGCGGCGGGCCGACTTCGGGGTCGCGCTGTACGTGGACTTCGCCGCGACGCCGGAGGACTGGGCGGCGTACCGGCGCGGCTGGGTGGACCCCTCCTAGGAGCGCGGGGGCTCAGGCCGCCATCCGGTGGGCCAGGGCGCCCAGGTAGCGGTGCACGGTGGCGTCCTCGCCGGACAGGTAGTGCGAGACGGCCCGGTACAGCGGCTTGCGGACCTCGCCCCGCTCGGTGACGGTCAGCGAGCAGCCGGGCCCGGCCGGGGTGAGGTGGTACGTCCAGGTGCCGCCGTAGGGCAGGTCCCGGTCGGCGATGCCGGTCACCAGCCGGTACGGGGCCTCGCTCGCCACCACCTCGTAGGTGGTGTGCCCGTGCCGGTCGTACTCGCGCCAGCGCGGGCGACCGCCGGCCCCGGCGGGCAGCCGTTCGACGTGGGTGAGGCCCGGGCGCCAGGCCGGGTAGAGGTCGATGTCGGTCAGCACCTCCCAGACCGCGCCGGGCGGCTGGGCGAGTTCCAGCCCGCCCTCGGTGACGTGCTCCACCGGCAGCCGGCGCCCGGCCCGGTCCGCCGCCAGCAGCGCCGTTCCGGCCAGCGCCGCCGCGCCCGCACCCGCGCCGATCCACAGCCGTCGGTTCATCGGTCGGCCCCTTCCGCCCGGCCCCCGCCCCCATCATCGCGCCGCCGCGCCCGGCCCGCCCCCCATGGCGCAGCGTCGCCGGTCAGGCACCGTGCGTCCGGGCCGGGCCGCCTGACGCAGCGTCAGCCGCCGCGGACCGGATATCCGCTGGATCACGGCGGCCCGCTCCCCCAGACTGTCCCGGTGCCCGGCCGCCATGCGCATCAAAGCCCGTAGGCTGGGCAGGTAGGGACCGTGGAGCGAGCCGTTCCACGGGAGACGAGAGGTTCGACAGGCGGCAGCCGGCCCGTCGTTGCCCCGGCGGGCCAGCCGGGGCGGTGCCGGTCCGACCGCCGACCGGAGGGAGACGCTGGGTGATCGAGCTGGAAGATGTTCCCGAGTTGATCGACCCGGTGATGGTCTGCGCCTTCGAGGGGTGGAACGACGCGGGCGACGCCGCCTCCGCGGCCCTGGCGCACCTGGACGAGACCTGGGGCGGCAAGGTGTTCGCCGCCCTGGACGCCGAGGACTACTACGACTTCCAGGTCAACCGGCCGACGGTCTGGCTGGACGGCGGCGTGCGCCGGATCACCTGGCCGACCACCCGGCTGTCGGTGGTCCGGGTGACCGAGCCGGTGACCAGGGACGTGGTGCTGATCCGCGGGATCGAGCCCAGCATGCGCTGGCGCTCGTTCTGCAACGAGCTGCTGGGCTTCGCGCACGAGCTGGGCGTCGAACTGGTGGTGATCCTGGGCGCGCTGCTCGGCGACACCCCGCACAGCCGCCCGGTGCCGGTCAGCGGGGTCACCTCCGATCCGGACCTGGCCCGCCGGCTGGACCTGGAGGAGAGCCGCTACGAGGGTCCGACCGGGATCGTCGGGGTACTCCAGGAGGCGTGCACCCACGCCGGGGTGCCGGCCGTGACGTTGTGGGCCGCGGTGCCGCACTACGTGGCGCAGCCGCCCAACCCCAAGGCCACGCTGGCGCTGCTCAACAAGCTGGAGGACCTGCTGGACCTGCGCATCCCGCCGGGCGAGCTCGGCGAGGACGCCCGGGCCTGGCAGCTGGGCGTGGACCAGCTGGCCGCCGAGGACAGCGAGGTCGCCGAGTACGTCCAGCAGCTGGAGGAGGCGCAGGACACGGCGGAGCTGCCGGAGGCCTCCGGGGACGCCATCGCGCGCGAGTTCGAGCGCTACCTGCGCCGCCGGGAGAACGTCGGCCCGACCGGCGAGAAGCCGGTGTCCGGGCACGCGACGGCCGAGCGGCCGGCCGAGCCGGAGGGGCCGGGCACGACCCGGGAGAGCCAGGAGGGGGCCGAGGACGAGTAGTCCTCGTCGGCCCCGCCCCGCCGGGCCGGGGTACGTCGAAGGGGCGCCGGGACTCGAAGTCCCGGCGCCCCTTCGACGTTCTCAGGGCGTCACCCTCACAGCGCGACGCCGAGCAGGGCGTCCACGGTGCGGCTCACCAGGCCGGGCGCGCCGATGTCGGTGCCGCCCTCCGTCTCCTGCTGCGCGGCCCACCGGTCGACGGCGGCCAGTGCGGCGGGCGCGTCCAGGTCGTTCGCCAGCGCGGTGCGGACCTCGGCGAGCAGCTGCTCGGCGGCCGGGCCGTCCGGCCGGGAGACGGCGGCCCGCCAGCGGGCGAGGCGCTCGACCGCCTCGTCCAGGACGGCCTTGGTCCACTCCCAGTCCGCGCGGTAGTGGTGCGAGAGCAGCGCCAGGCGGATCGCCGCCGGGTCGACGCCCTCGCGGCGCAGGGCCGAGACGAAGACCAGGTTGCCGCGGGACTTGGACATCTTCCGGCCGTCCAGCCCGACCATGCCGGCGTGCACGTACGCCTTGGCGTACGGGTGGGAGCCGGTGGCGCTGTGGGCGTGCGAGGCGCCCATCTCGTGGTGCGGGAAGGACAGGTCGCTGCCGCCGCCCTGGATGTCGAAGCCCATGCCCAGGTACTGCAGGGCGATGGCCACGCACTCGATGTGCCAGCCGGGGCGGCCGTGGCCGAGCTCGGTGTCCCAGGCGGGCTCGCCCGGACGGGCGGCCAGCCAGAGCAGGGCGTCCAGCGGGTCGCGCTTACCGGGGCGGTCCGGGTCGCCGCCGCGCTCGGCGAAGACCGGGCGCATGGCCTCGCGGGTGAGCCCGGAGACCTCGCCGAAGTGCGGGTCGGCGTCGACCGAGTAGTAGATGTCCCCGTCCACCCGGTAGGCGGCGCCGGAGGCCAGCAGCTTCTGGACGATCGGGACGATCCACGGGATCGACTCGACGGCGCCCACGTAGTGGGCCGGCGGGAGCAGCCGCAGGGCCGTCATGTCCTCGCGGAACAGGGCGGTCTCGCGCTCGGCGAGGGCCACCCAGTCCTGGCCGGTCTCGACGGCGCGCTGGAGCAGCGGGTCGTCCACGTCGGTCACGTTCTGGATGTAGCGGACGTCGTGGCCGGCGTCCTTCCAGACCCGCTGCACGAGGTCGAAGGCGTTGTAGGTGGCGGCGTGGCCCATGTGGGTCGCGTCGTAGGGGGTGATGCCGCAGACGTAGATCCGGGCGGTGCCGTCCTGCGGCACGACCTCGCGGACCGTGCCCGCTGCGGTGTCGAAGATGTGGAGGGGGAGCCCCTGACCAGGCAGGGCGGGAACCTCGGAGGCGGGCCAGGCATGCATGGGATCGACCTTAACCTTGAGAACATTTGAAAGCCTAACCAGTAACGAAGATCGACTGGATTAGCTTCCTGTCGTTACCCGGTCACCCTGCGACTGGTCTAGCGCGTTCTGTTTTGGACCGGTGACTCCGTCCGATCGTTTCCGGACACGGGTGAGCGCCCGGTCGGCCCTGCCGCCGACCGGGCGCCCGGCTCCCCGGGGGAGCGGCCGGAGCCGCTACGACCGCTGCCAGAGGGCCGGCACGTTCGGCGGCTCCCAGCCCACCAGGGCGGTGTGCGCCTGGAGGCAGACGTAGGAGGCGCCGGAGTAGGTGACGCGGTCGCCCGCGTGGTACGCCCGGCCGGCGGCCCAGCTGCCGCTCGGCGGCGTGGTGGGCCCGCCGGTCGGGGTGCCGGTCGGGGTGGCGGTGGCCGTCGGGCTCGGGGTGCCCGGGGTCTGCGGCACGTCCAGCACGAAGTCGAAGGTGGCGTTCTCGCCGGATCCGTTCTGCTGGACGTTCATCAGCAGCCGGGCGTCGTAGATGGTGTCGGTGTTGTTGCGCGGCTCGCCCGGGAAGTACAGCTGGGTGGTCAGGACCGGGCGGCCGGGGGCCTGGAGCTTGACGTGCAGGTGCCGGGTGCGGCCCGGGTAGAGGCCCGGGACGATGGTGTCCAGCTTGTACGCGCCGTTGGCGTCGGTGAACTGGTGGCCGCGGAAGGTGTAGCCGGCGTTGTCGTAGTTCCCGCCGTCGTCGGCCTGCCAGAAGTCCAGCAGCACGCCGGGGACGGGCCGGCAGGCGCGGCCGAAGACGTAGCCGCTGACGGTCAGCCGGGTGCCCGGACCGTCGTTCACCATCGAGCTGCGCAGCGGGGAGTCCGGCTTGAAGTACGGACCCTCGATCTGCTCGATGGTCGGGTCGTCCCCGTCGTGGCACTCGGGGGTCAGGCCGGGCACCCGGCCGGCGCCGACCTTGTCGCGGGCCAGGGCGACCCCGCCGCCGACGAGCAGCGGTGCGGCCCCGAGCGCGGCGGCGGCCTTGAGGACGGTCTTGCGGCTGATCATGCCGTCGGACGGGGGCATGCGCCGTCTCCTTCCGGTGGATCCTTCGTGGGGGGTGGTGGGGGCGGCCCTTGCCATGGTGGGGGCATGACAAGGGCCGAACCGGCCGCCGTCCGCGCGCTGGACCGGCCGCCGGTGGCCAGTAGGAACGTTACGGACCGTCCGGAGCGACGGCGATGGACATGATCCGGGGATCGTGGTGATTTCCGTCGACCCTGGACCGGAACTCCCCCGGGGTCATCCCGGTCTCCCGCCGGAAGAAGCGGCAGAAGTACGCCGGGTCCGCGAAGCCGGCCTCCTTGGCGACCTGACGAATCGTCAGATCGGTGCAGGCGAGCAGCCGTTTGGCCTCCAGGGTCTGCTGCCGGCGGATCAGTCCGCCCGGGGTGCGGCCGGTGGCCTGCTTGACCAGGGTCTGCAGGTGCCCCGGGGAGACCCCGAGTTCCTGGGCGGTGGAGGCCACCGAGTGCCGCACCCCGCCCGGCCTGGCGATCAACCGGGTGAAGGCGGCCGCCAGTTCGGCCGGCCGGGTGGGCACCGCGGGCCGATCGTCCGGGGTGCAGGCGCGCAGCGCCCGGACGATCAGGATGTGCAGGCTGGCCCGCAGCACGCCCTGGTAGCCGGGCGCCCTGGTCCGGTACTCCTGCTCCATGTCGGCGAGCAACCGGGCGATGGCGCCGGCCTGTTCGCCGAGCGCGATGCCGGGGCGGGCGGCCAGGGCGCGCAGCGCGGCGAGGTCCTGCGGGTGCCCCAGCAGGAAGTCCTCGTTGAACAGGACGACCCGGCCGGTGAGCTCCTCGGCGTCCGCCCAGTGGTGCACCTGGCCAGGCGTGATCACGCACAACTGCGGTGGCGCCAGCGCCCGGTGGACCAGGTCCAGGACGTGGGCGCCGTGGCCGCCGGTGACCATGACGATCTCGTGGAACGAGTGCCGGTGGGGGAAGTTGGCGCGGGAGAGCGGGCCGATCGCATCGAAACTTCCGATCGCGAAGGGCAGCACGTGGGGCAGTGGGACCTGCAGGCGGTGCAACGGCAGGTCCGGCGCGGTTCGGGGGGTGGGGGTGGTCCGTCGCACGTCCATCGGAGCAGTGTGCGACCTGTTCCGGCGACAGGTCCAGACCACCGGCCGGTAACCCCGGCGGAACCCCGCGCCCTCGCGGAACCCGCGCTCCACCGCGGCACCGCGCTACACCGGCGGCCAGGGGATCGCGGGCCAGTCCGCGGAGGGCAGCGGGTGCTTGCCCGAATCCCGCAGCCCGGCCACCCGGGCGCGGGTGGCCGCCAGTTCGGCGGCGGTCAGGTGCGGCGCCAGCCGCTCGGCCAGCGCCCCCTCCAACTGCTCGGCCAGCCCGGCCAGCACCTCCAGCGCCTCGGCGGGCAGCGGGTCGCCCGCCCAGCCCCAGAGCAGGGTGCGCAGCTTGCCCTCGGTGTTGAAGGTGACGCCGTGGTCGATGCCGTACACCCGGCCGTCGGC
This sequence comes from Kitasatospora sp. NPDC040550, assembly GCF_055594965.1. Classification (NCBI taxonomy): domain Bacteria; kingdom Bacillati; phylum Actinomycetota; class Actinomycetes; order Kitasatosporales; family Streptomycetaceae; genus Kitasatospora; species Kitasatospora sp. NPDC040550. The sequence continues at coordinate 264,466 of NZ_JBVIWC010000009.1, forward strand.
GGCCGGGATCAGGTGGCCGCCCTTGCGGTCGGCGTTGTTGAGCACCGAGTCCAGCACCGCCAGCCGGCGCAGCCGGCGGTCGTCGTGGTGCACCAGCAGCGCGGTGCGGCCGCCCTCGACCTCGGCCCGGACGATCGGCAGCCAGCCCTCCTCCGGACCGGCCGGGTCCTGCAACGCCAGCAGCGGCTCGGCCTCCGGGTCCGGCTCGACCCACAGCTGCACCATGCCCGGCCCGTGCGGGCCGTCGCGCAGCACGGTCGGCGGGATCAGCTCCCAGCCGGTCGCCGCCGACAACTCGTACGCGGCGACCTCGCGGCCGGCCAGGGTGCCGTCCGGGAAGTCCCACAGCGGGCGCTCGCCCGCCACCGGCTTGTAGACGGCCTGGGCGCTCAGCCCGTCGTGCTCGACGGTGCAGTACAGCGCGGCGTTGGAGGCCTCGGTGAGCCGGCCGTGCACGGTCAGCCCGCCCCGGCGCAGCAGCGCCAGCGCGGTGGGCACGTCGGCGGCGAGGGCGGCGGCCGCCGCCGGGTCGGCCTGCGGCGGGGTCTCGGTGTTCAGCGCCGGTAGCCGTTCGCGCGCGGGCACAGGTGGCCCTCCGGGTCGAGCGGCAGGTTGCAGAACGGGCAGGGCTTGCGGCCGGCCGCGACCAGGTCCAGCGCGCGCTTGGCGAACACCCGGGCCATCGCGCCGGACAGCCGCACCCGCAGCATGTCGGGGCCGTTCTCGTCGTCCTGGAAGGCGGCCTCCTCGCCCTCCTCCTCCTCGTCCTCCACCAGCGCCTGGGCCTCGACCACCAGGCAGGCGTCCACGCTGTCCCAGGCCAGGGCCATGGTGCCGACCCGGAACTCCTGCTCCAGCGGGAGGTCCAGCGGGGCGGTGTCGAGCAGGTCCTTGGGCGCGGCGGCCGGGATGGCGGAGTCGCCCCCGCTGCGCCGCAGCGCCTCGTCCAGGACCTCCTCGATCCGTTCGGCGAGCGCGGCGACCTGGGTCTTCTCCAGCAGCACGCTGGTGATCCGGCCCCGGGCGCTGGCCTGCAGGTAGAACGCCCGGGCGCCGGGCTGGCCGACGGTGCCGGCCACGAACCGTTCGGGCTGGTCGTAGAAGAAGACCTGACGGGGCACGCTCTAGCTCCGGATCGTGTCGGTCGGCGCGGATCCGCCAAGGGGGATCGCGGGGTTGTCCACCTGGGCGGGTGGTCGGACTACGGGGCACTCACCAGTCACCCTACGACCTCCGGGCCCCGGTCGGGGAGCCGAGCCGGGGGCCGCGGACGGGGTGGCACCCCCCGGCCCGGACGGTGTCGCGCGCCGTTCGGGCGGGGTGCGCGGGGCGGGCCGGGCGCGGGGGCGGGCGGGCCGCTCAGGCCGTGCCGCCGACCACCGCGTCACCCGCCGGGGTGGCCGGGGCGGCGGAGGGCCGGGGCGCCAGCGAGGAGAGGTCGCCGGTGTCACCCGTTCTGAGCACGAAGGGCCGCTGCGGGGTGTAGCGGATGGCGGTGACCGAGCAGGGCTCGACGCTGATCCGCTGGAAGTGGTCCAGGTGCAGACCGAGCGCGTCGGCCACCACCGCCTTGATCACGTCCCCGTGCGAGCAGGCGATCCAGACCGCGTCCTCGCCGTGCTCGTCGGCGACCCTCGCGTTCCACTCGCGGACGGCGTCGACCGTCCGGTGGCTCAGCGCGCGCAGCGACTCGCCGCCGGGGAAGGCCGCGGCGGAGGCGTGGTCCTGCACGGTGCGCCAGAGCGGCTCCTTGGCCAGCTCGGCCAGCGGGCGGCCGGTCCACTCGCCGTAGTGGCACTCCCCCAGCCGCTCGTCCTCGGTCGGCGCGCCCAGCTCGGGGCGGACGGCGAGCAGCGGCTCCAGGGTCTGCCGACAGCGCTCCAGCGGGCTGCTGACGGCGAGCGCCAGCGGGATCCCGGACAACCGCCCGGCCAGCGCGGCGGCCTGGGCGCGCCCGGTGTCGTCCAGGTCCACGCCGGGGGTCCAACCGGCCAGGATCCCGGCGGTGTTCGCGGTCGAGCGGCCGTGACGGACGAGCAGCAGGGTGGGCATGGGGCTTAGCCTACGGCCTCCGGACTCCGCCGTGGGGTGCGGTCCGGCAGCCGGGGGCGCCTGGACGGGACTCCTCGCGCGGGGCTCGTCGCGCGGGGCTCGTCGCGCGGGGCTCGTCGCGCGGGGCTCGTCGCTGGGCTCGGATCCGCCCGGTGGCCCGGCTCCCGGCCCGGCGGGCGCGCCCGGGGGACAATGGCCCGCATGATCGTGCACTGCGCCGCGTACCGGGACGGCCGCCGGCTCGGGACCTCCGAGGACCTGACCGACTCGCTCGCCACCGCCCGCGAGGCCGGCCCGGGAGCCTTCGTCTGGATAGGCCTCTTCGAGCCGACGACCGAGGAACTCGACCGGGTCGGCAAGGAGTTCGCGCTCCACCCGCTGGCCGTCGAGGACGCCGTCAGCGCCCACCAGCGCCCCAAGGTCGAGGCCTACCAGGGCTCGCTGTTCGTCACCCTCAAGACCCTCGGCCACCACGCCGACACCCGTACCGTCACCAGCGGCGAGGTGATGGTCTTCCTCGGCCCGGACTTCGTGATGACCGTCCGACACGGCGAGGACACCCCGCTCAGCGGCCTGCGGGCCCGGCTCGAACAGCAACCCGAACTGCTGCGCTACGGGCCCAGCTCGGTGCTGCACTCGGTCTGCGACACCGTGGTGGACGGCTACGTCGAGGTGGCCACCGCGCTCCAGGCCGACCTGGACGAACTGGAGGCGGACGTCTTCGCCCCCGGCCGGGTCGGCCGCGACACCGCCGGGCGGATCTACGGCTACAAGCGTCAGGTGATGACCGTCCGCCGGGCCGTCGCCCCGCTGCTGGAACCGATGCTGCGGCTGGAGCGCGGCGCCCCCTTCGTCCAGCCGGAGACCGCCCCCTACCTGCGGGACGTCGCCGACCACCTGGCCCGGGTGAACGACCAGGTGGACGGCATGGACCGGCTGCTGTCCGACATCCTCGGCGCCAACCTGGCCCAGGTGAGCGTGCAGCAGAACAACGACATGCGGAAGATCTCGGCCTGGGCGGCGCTGGCCGCCGTGCCGACCATGATCGCGGGCGTGTACGGGATGAACTTCGACGACATGCCCGAGCTCCACCAGCCGTGGGGCTATCCGGCGGTGCTGTCGCTGATGGCGCTGGTCTGCGTGGTGCTCCACCGGGTGTTCAAGCGGCACGACTGGCTGTAGTGCCGCTGGCTGTCGTGCCGCTCGCCTCCCGCCCGGTGGGTCACCCCCGATGGGTCACCCCCGGGAGACCGACCCGGGGGACCACACCCGGCGGATCAGGCCAGTCCGGCCCGCTCCAGCGCCTCGACGCCGGTGCGCAGCGCCCGGATCCGCTCGTCCAGCGTGAAGCCGGCGGGGGCCAGGGTCAGCGTGGTGACGCCGGCATCGGCGTAGGCCTGCATCCGGTCGGCGATCCGGGCGGTGTCGCCGATCAGCGAGGTGGCGTCGATCAGGTCGTGCGGGACGGCGGCCGCGGCGCCCGCGTAGTCCTTGGCCAGGTACTTCTCCTGGATCTCGTCGGCGGCCTGCTCGTAACCCATGCGCCGGGTCAGCTGGTTGTAGAAGTTCTTCTCCTTGCTGCCCATGCCGCCGATGTACAGGGCGGCGTAGGAGCGCTGGGAGTCGACCCCGGCCTTGATGTCCTCGCCGACCGCGAGGGTGACGGTCGGGCAGAGGTCGAAGCCCTCCAGGGGCTTGCCGGCCTTGGCGCGCCCGGCCTTCAACGGGTCCATCGAGAGCGCGGCGTGCTCGGGGGCGAAGAAGATGCCGAGCCAGCCGTCGGCGATCTCGCCGGTCTGCTCCAGGTTCTTCGGGCCGATCGCGGCGATGTACAGCGGGATCTGCTCGCGCACCGGGTGCACGGTCAGCTTGATCGGCTTGCCCGGGCCGCCGGGCAGCGGAAGGGTCCAGTTCACCCCCTCGTGCACCAGGCGCTCGCGGGACATCGCCTTGCGGATGATCTCCACGTACTCACGGGTGCGGGCGAGCGGCTTGTCGAACTTCACGCCGTACCAGCCCTCGGAGACCTGCGGGCCGGAGACGCCGAGGCCGAGCCGGAAGCGGCCGCCGGAGAGGGTGTCCAGGGTCGCGGCGGTCATCGCGGTCATCGCCGGGGTGCGGGCCGGGATCTGGAAGATGGCCGAACCGACGTCGATCCGCTCGGTCTTCGCGGCGACGAAGCTCAACACCGTCGCGGCGTCCGAGCCGTACGCCTCCGCCGCCCAGCAGACCGAGTAGCCGAGCCGGTCCGCCTCCTGGGCCACCGCGATGTTGTCGGCGTCCATGCCGAGTCCCCAGTAGCCGAGGTTGATGCCGAGTCGCATGTGCCGAACCTTCCAGTCGGGTGGGCCCGGTGGCCAGTCGGGCGGGCGTCGTGGCCGGTCGGGCGGGGCGTGCCAGCACGTCGGGCGGGCCTGCTGGCGAGCGTAGCCGCGTCCGCGCAGGTCATGCTACTGACGGGTAGTGGTGGTCTGGGTCACACCTGCCGCATTGATCGTTCTGCGGGTCTGCGCCCCTGCCCGGGGACCGGCCGCTACGCTCAGCCGACGTGGGGAGCACTCTCCCCCACCTGCGCGTTTACAGGGGCTACCGGGGCCACCGGTGCCACCGGCCAGTGGAGGGCCCGTCCGATGGAAAAGCGTCACCTCGGCCGTACCGGCCTACAGGTCTCCCGCCTCGGTCTCGGCACCATGACCTGGGGCCGCGACACCGACGAGCACGAAGCCGCCGAGCAGCTCAAGGAGTTCGTCGACGCCGGCGGCAACCTGGTCGACACCGCCGACGTGTACGCCGACGGCGGGGCCGAGTACCTGATCTCCCGCCTCACCGACAGCCTCGTCCCGCGCTCCGAACTCGTCATCGCCACCAAGGCGGGCAGCGTCCCCGAGTCCAGCCGCCGCTTCGACGGCTCCCGCGGCCACCTGCTCGCCGCCCTGGACGCCTCGCTGCGCCGGCTCGGCACCGACTACGTCGACCTGTGGCAGGTCCACGCCTTCGACCCGGCCACGCCCGTCGAGGAAACCCTCAGCGCCCTCGACATCGCCGTCTCCTCCGGCCGCGCCCGCTACGCCGCCGTCTGCGACTTCAGCGGCTGGCAGCTCGCCAAGGCCGCCACCTGGCAGCGCGCCCACCACGACCGGATGCCGCTGGCCGGCGCCCAGTTGGAATACTCGCTGCTCCAGCGCGGCATCGAGCGCGAGGCGCTGCCCGCCGCGCTCGACGCCGGGATCGGCCTCCTGGCGGGCTCGCCGCTCGGCCGCGGGGTGCTCACCGGCAAGTACCGGCACGGCGTCCCGCAGGACTCGCGCGGTGCCTCGCCCTACCTGTCCGGGTTCGTCCAGCCGTACCTCGGGGAGCGCTCCCGGCGGATCGTGGACGCCGTCGCCACCGCCGCCGACGGGCTCGCCAGCAGCCCGCTCGCGGTCGCGCTGGCCTGGGTCCGGGACCGGCCCGGGGTGGCGAGCGCGCTGATCGGGGCGCGCACCGTGGCGCAGCTCCAGGCGGCGCTGTCAGTGGAGGCGCTTACGCTTCCGGGTGAGATCCGCGGCGCGCTGGACGACATCTCGTCTCCGGTGCACCGCTACCCGGACCAGGGGTGGACGGAGCTTTAGCCCCGGAGCCGGGTGGGTCGAGCCGGGCGGTCGAACCGCGGGTCGAACCGCTGGTCGAACCAATGGTCGAGCAGAACGAGCAGTGCAGAACGTGCAGTGGAGTGAGCTTTGGAGCGGACGACGATGAGTGGCACGGGCAACGGCGCTCCGGAGGGGGCTGCGGCCGCGGCCGCGCCCGACCAGGCGACGATCGCGGAGATCGTGGCGCGGATGCGCCGGATCGAGCAGCAGGAGGCGCGGCCGGGGGCCCACCGGCTCGGGCCTTCCGCCCCGAAGGCTCCGGAGGCCGAGGGGTCCGAGGGGTCCGAGGGGTCCGAGGGGTCCGAGGGGCCTGAGGGAACCGAGAGGTCCGGGGAGTCGGAAGGGTCTTCCGAGGGGTCCGTGGCCGAGGGGTCCGCGCCGGGTGTCGGTGAGGCACCGGCGGCTGAACCGGCCGCGGCCGCCGCGGTCACCCCGCCGGTCACCCGGCCTGCCGCTCCCCCGCTCGCCGCACCGATGCGGCCCGCCGCGCCGAGCGAGGACGCGCTCCGGGAGACCACCGCGGTGCTGACCGCCGGTGGCGCCCCCGCCGACCTGGCCGCCGCCGCGGTGGCCGCACTCGGCGAGGAGGCCGCGGAGCGACTGCGCGAGGACCCGTGGGCGGTCCTCGGGCTCCCCGGCGTACGCCCCGAGCACGCCGACCACTTCGCCCGCGGCCTGCTCGGAGCCGAGGTCGGCCCGGACGACGAGCGACGGGCCCGGGCCCTGGTGGTCTGGCTGCTGGAGCAGGCGGCGCTGCGCGGGCACTCGGCCCAGGACGCCAAGGACGTGGTCGCCGGGCTGGAACGGCTCCGGGTCCCGGACCCGCTCGCCGCGATCGCGGAGGCCGTCGCCGAGGGGCGGCTGCTGTCGTTCCAGGAGGAGCTGACCGGCCCCGGGGCCCCGACCCCGGGCGGCGAGGAGGACGAGGACGAGCCGCCGACCCGGATGCTGCTCGCCCTGGAGGGCCCGGCGATGGCGGAGGACAGCCTCGCCGAGAAGCTGCTCCAGCTGATGGCCACCTTCGTGCCGGGCGAGGACGCCGAGGAGCAGAGCGGCGAGGAGCAGCACGCCGAGGGACAGGACACCGAGGAGCAGGACACCGAGGAGCAGGACGGCGAGGAGCAGGACGGCGGGGAACCGTCGTCCGGGGCGGGCTCCGAGGAGTCCGCCGAACCCGTACCCGCCGCTCCCAGCCCCGCCGCCTGGGAGGCCGCCGCCGAAGCCGCGCCGTCCTCCTCCGCGACCACCCTGATCCGGACCGTCGCCGGGAGTGCCCTGGTGCTGCACACCGGCGGTGAGGCGGCCCGGGCCGAGCCGGCCGCGCTGCTCGCCGCCGCCACGGGGCTCGGGCTGCGGGCCTGGGCCGCCACCTGGACCGACCAGGGCCGGGACTCCTTCAACGCCCTCTCCCTCGCCGCGACGCCGGTGGTGACCCTCGCCGAACTGCTGTCCGGTACGGCCGGCCCCGGCCGGGCGGCCGACGGCACGCTCGCGCTGGACCTCCTGGTCGTGCTGGACGCGCCGCTGCTGGACGTCGAACTGGCCGCCACCGTCCTGGAGTCGCTCGCCGACGGCACCCGGCTGGTGCTCAGCGGGGACCCGGGCCAGCTCTGGTCGGCCGGCCCCGGCCGCTTCTTCGCAGACCTGCTGGCCGCCAAGGCCTGCCCGGCGGTCGCCTCCCGCACCCCGGACTTCGGCCCGATCGGCGAGCTGGTCTCCGGGGTCGGCGTCGGCGAGCTGCAACCGGTCGAGGCGCCGGAGAAGGAGGTGGTCATCCTGACCGCCAAGGACGGCGGCGAGGCCGTCCACCGGGCCGTCCAGCTGCTCACCGACTCCATCCCGCGCGCGCTCGGCATCCCCGCCGAGCAGGTGGTGCTGCTCACCCCGGGCCACGGCGGCCCGGCCGGCACCCGGGCGCTGAACGCGGCCGCGAAGGCCCGGCTGAACCCCGGCCCCGGCCGGTTCGGCGGCTTCGACCCGGGTGACCGGGTGGTGGAGTCCCCCGCCCCCGGGGTCACCCGCCCGGCCCGGGTGCTGGACGGCGACGCGGCCGGACTGCACCTGGAGTTCCCGGACGGCTCGCGCCGGACCGTCCCGCCCGCGGAGGCCGGCCGGCTGCGGCACGGCTGGGCACTGACCGTCCACCAGGCGCTGGGCCGCCGCTGGCCCGCCGCAGTGGTCGTGGTCCCGGAGGACGCCGGGCCGGCGCTCTCCCGGCAGTGGGTCTACACGGCCTTCGGGCGCGGCGAACGGCACCTGTCGGTGGTCCACGCGGCGGGCCCGGCGCTCGCCCAGGCCGTCGCCGAGCGCCCGGCGCAGCCGCGCACCACCCGGCTCAGGGCGATCCTCGCGGAGAACGCGGTCGCCGAGGACTGATCCGTCGGTCGGTCGGCCGTCCGACCGACTGACCGACTGACCGACTGACCGACTGACCGACTGACCGACCGGCGAACGCGCGAGGGGCGGGCCCAGAACTCCGGGCCCGCCCCTCGCGCGTTCGTCCGATGTCAGTCGTCGGGGTCCTCGTCGTCGTAGACCTCGCTCACGTCGAACCGGCAGATCAGCAACTGCGGGTCGGCGTGCTCGAACGGTTCCGGCAGCCACTCCCCCGGCTCGGTCGGCTCGGCCGCCGCGACCCAGAGCGTCGAGTCCGCCTCCTCCAGGCCGAACTCCTCGCTGCGGGCGGCGATCTCGTCCGGCTCGTACTCGCCGAACAGCACGCCGATCGCGGAGTTGACGCCGCCGGCACCCCCCGGGGTCAGCGACTCGTCGAGCCGCTCGGCCTGCGCGCGCAGCCGCTTGGGGTCGACCACGTGGTAGTCGCGCCGGATCAGCACGCTGATCGCCTCGGGCTGTTCCGGGCCGTGGTAGCCGCCCGGTCCCTCGTCGCCGGGAATCTCGAAGGGGGTGACCTCGTCGTAGACCTCGTACAGGAGCTGGTCGTAGGCGATGGCCGCCGTCGCGAGCTGCTCGTAGGCAGCGGTGACGGCGGGATCATCAGCTGCGTTGGGGCTTGACACCGCTTCCAGATGACGGTCGATGGCGGCCTTGACCGCCTCAGCGGCGGCGCGTACCTCGGCAATGGTGGGCTGCGCGGCATCAGACATGGTGCAGACGCTATCTCCCCGCGGCGCCGGTACGCACAGCGGTTGTCACCTACACCCGCGATTTCACCGCAACTTCCCCCCTGATGTCCGATTCCGTGCGTTCTGTCCCCCGCCGGGACCGGCGCGGGGCGGGCGCAGAGGGCGCGCAGACGGTCCGGCGGGGCCGTCCGGGTACCGCTTCTCGCGCCGGTATCGGGGTATCCCCTCCACAGCAGCAACAGAACTGATGCACTGTCAGACAAGCCTCCGGGCCGGGAGCCGTCGAACCAGCGCACCGGGGCGGGAGGACGGCCGGAAATACCCGGGCCGACTGTCCGGGGCAGGCCGTAGGCTTGCGTGCAGGTGATCCTCAGGAGGAGCGTTTTGACCCCACCGAAGCCGGTCCGGCAGCCGGAGTACGAGTACCAGTCGCTGCGCATGCCGCGCGGCACCACCCGCAACGCGGCGCGCCAACTGCTCACCGAGCACGCCGAGTACGGGCACTGGGAGCTCGACCGGCTGCGACTGTTCCCCGACGGCAGCCGGACGGTCCGACTCAAGCGACGGATCATCCGGCAGATCCGGAGCTGGTGACGGGCGGGGGCGCCCCGCCGTGAGCTCTGTCCTGAGGCGCCCCGCACTGAGGTGCCCCGTGCTGAGGTGCCCCGCCCGAGTCGCTGCGCGCCGAGTGCGCGCCGAGCCTTCACGCACCCGCGGCCGCCCCTTCACCGGGCGGCCGCGGGTGCGTCCGTTCATCTGTTCAGCTGTTCAGCTGTTCGTCTCAGCGGGCGCCGGCGCGGGCCCGGCGGTAGAGCACCCCGCCACCGATCAGCAGCGCGAGCCCGGCGGCGCCGAGCATCTCGACGTCACCGGCGCCGGTGTGGGCGAGCTCGCCGCTCGCGGCGACGCTCTGGGTGGCCGGGGCGGCCGGGGCGTTGGTGCGGGCGGCGGCCGGGACGGCCTGGGTGCCGGCGTTGCTCGACGGCTGGGCGGCCGGGGTGCTCGGGGTGGCGCCGGTCGACGCGCCGCCGTTGCGCGAGCTGCCCGTACCGGTGTCGCCGCCGGTCGACGGCGGCGGGGTGTGGCCCTCGGGGCAGTCGTCGGTCGGCTTCGGGGCGGGGTGGGCCACGTTGCCGCACTCGTTGCCGAAGGCCGGGTTGCCGGCGCCCACCACGTTCACGGAGTTGCCGCAGGCGTTGACCGGGACGTGCACGGGGGCCTGGACGCTGTTGCCGGAGATCACCCCGGCCGAGTTCGCCGCGGTGCCGCTCGCGGAGGCACCTGAGGCGGAGGAGCCCCGGGAGGCGCCGGTGCCGGCGCCGGCACCGGCACCGGAGTGGCCGCCCTGGCCGGGCCGCGGGGCGGCGTGGCGGCCGCCGCCGGAGGCGTTGGCACAGTGGTTGCCGTACGCCGGGTTCAGCACGCCGATCACGTCGACCGTGTTGCCGCAGGCGTTGATCGGCACCTCGACCGGCACCTGCACCGAGTTCCCCGAGGCGACACCCGGTGATCCCGCCGCACCCCCCTGCGCCTCGGCGCCCGCGTAGGCGTAGCCGGCGGTCGAGGCCAGCACGCTGCCGGTGGCCACGGCAGTGAGGATCCCCTTCTTGGCTACATTCCTCATGATTTCCCCTGACGTATCGAGACGGCATGGCGACCTTGGCATGAACCCGTATGAAAGTCGGAATTTCCGTATATCCGGAAATCGCGCAAGGCCTTTGACTGCACAGGAGTTAACGAGAGGCAAACGGCGAGGTTGAGCCGAACGAAGCAGCTTCACCCGATCGAGCGATCGGGACGTTCGAACGTTGTCGAGCCCGACACGCAAGGGCCCCCGGCGCGGCGCGTCCGCCGCCCGGGGGCCGTACCGAGCCCGGCTCAACGGGCCTCAGCGGCCCGGAGACCGGCTCAGAAGTTGGCGCAGTGGTTGCCGAACGCCGGGTTCAGCACGCCGATCACGCTGACGGTGTTGCCGCACAGGTTCACCGGCACGTGGACCGGGATCTGGACCTGGTTGCCCGCGACGACACCCGGGGAACCCGCGGCCACACCCTCGGCACCGGCGCCGCCGTGAGCGGACGCGACACCGGCGGCGGCGAGCACCAGGCCACCGGTGGCGGCGGCGACAGCGGCGATCTTCTTGACCTTCATCATTCCTCCTGTATGGACAACGCACCCCGTTCGGCGGGCTGCAAAGGAATGAACGACGCTGCGGCAAACGGGGTACGGAACAGATTTCCCATTCACCCGCAACGGTGATCCTTCGCACAGATGATCGGCGCGGAATTGCCAGCAGAATCGTTTCTGTTGATCGCTTTCCACCCGTCCCACAATCATGCGCTCCGACAATGCGGTCGGCCCGCCCCCGGCAGTCCGGGAGCGGGCCGACCCAGTCGCCTGATCAGCAGACTTCGATCGGTCAGCAGGTGATCAGCAGGCGTCGATGAAGCGGTCCAGCACCCGGACGCCGAACTTCAACCCGTCCACCGGCACCCGCTCGTCCACGCCGTGGAACATCCCGGCGAAGTCCAGCTCCGGCGGCAGCTGCAACGGCGCGAAGCCGAAGCAGCGGATGCCGAGGTCCTGGAAGGACTTGGCGTCCGTCCCGCCCGACAGGCAGTACGGCACCGCCCGGGCGATCGGGTCCTCCGCGCGCAGCGCGGTCTGCATCGCCTCGACCAGCGCGCCGTCGAAGTCGGTCTCGATCGCCCGGTCCGAGTGCAGGCTCTCCCGCTTCACGCGCGGGCCCAGCACGCTGTCCAACTCGGCGAGGAACTCCTCCTCGTAGCCGGGCAGGAAGCGCCCGTCCACGTGGGCGGTGGCCTGACCGGGGATCACGTTCACCTTGTAGCCGGCGCCGAGCATGGTCGGCTGGGCGGTGTTGCGGAACGTGGTGCCGATCATCTTGGCGATGCCGCCGAGCACGCGGACCACCTCGTCCATGTCCTCCGGGTCCAGCCGGTACCCGAGGACGTCCGACAGCTCGTCCAGGAACGCCCGCACGCTCGGGGTGATCCGCAGCGGGAACTTGTGGCGGCCGAGCCGGGCGACGGCCTCGCACAGCTCGGTGATCGCGTTGTCGTCGTTCGACATCGAGCCGTGCCCGGCCCGGCCCTCGACCGTCAGGCGCATCCAGTGCATGCCCTTCTCCGCCGTCTCCACCAGGTAGAACCGGGCCTGGTCGTTGACGGTGAAGGAGAAGCCGCCGACCTCGCCGATGCCCTCGGTCACGCCCTCGAACAGCTCCGGGTGCTTGTCCACCAGGAAACGGGCGCCGTAGGTGCCACCCGCCTCCTCGTCCGCGAGGAAGGCGAGCACCAGGTCACGCGGGGGCTTGCGACCGGTGCGCAGCCGGTCACGGACGACGGCGAGGGTCATCGCGTCCATGTCCTTCATGTCGACCGCGCCGCGCCCCCAGACGCAGCCGTCGGCGATCTCGCCGCCGAAGGGGTCGTACGTCCAGTCCGCGGCGTTGGCCGGCACCACGTCGGTGTGGCCGTGGATCAGCAGGCCGGGGCGGGACCGGTCCTCGCCCTCGATCCGCACCACCGTCGAGGCCCGCCCCTTGGCCGACTCGAAGATCTGCGGCTCGATCCCGAACTCCGCGAGCTGCTCGGCCACGTACTCGGCCGCCTTGCGCTCGCCCGGGCCGGAGCCGTCCCCGTAGTTGCTGGTGTCGATCCGGATCAGATCGCGACAGATCTCGGCGACCTCCGACTCAGCCGTCACCTTCGGCGCCGCCGACTCGCTCCGCTCGCTCACGGTCACTCCTCGTCTTGGGCCCGCACCGACGCACCAGCGCGCCACCCCCAGGACCTGCTACCCGGGCCGTACGAGCACGTCCGCCCATCCTCCCCCAGCCCTCGATCACGATCCACCCCCCGCACGCCCCCGAAACCCGCTGGTCACACCCCGGCCACAGACCACCCCTTGCCCCCGCCACCAGCCCCGCCACCAGCACGTCCGCCCGTTCCGGAGCCGTTTTGGGAGCTCAAGCCGATCTTTGCTACAGTTACATCTGTCAGCGCGACGGACGAGAGATCGGAAGCCGCGAGGACGACACCTAGTCCGGGTGGCGGAATGGCAGACGCGCTAGCTTGAGGTGCTAGTGCCCTTTATCGGGCGTGGGGGTTCAAGTCCCCCCTCGGACACCGACAGAAGAGGACCCCAGTTGATCTGGGGTCCTCTTCGTTTTCCAGGGCTTCGTTCCAGAGCCCTGCTGGCCGCCGACGGCTGTGGCGGGGCCGAGGCGCAGGCGGGCGCCGTCAGGTGGCGGCACGCAGGGCGGGGGGACCGACGGACGATCGGTCAGGAGGGTTCGGGGGAAGGCAGAGCGGGGCCGGCGGCCCGGCGGGCTGCGCTGCGGGCCGACCCAGCGGGCCGGGCCGGGCCGCTGCGGTCAGATCCGGCGGGAGTCGCCGATGGCGCTCTCGATGCCCTGGACCATCCGCCAGAGCGGCGCACGACGGCTGGCGACCAGCACCACCACGTCGTCGGCCGGGCTCTCGCCCTCCGGGGCGGCGTCGGCGGGGCGGTCGCTCCAGGTGGAGGTGACGAAGGCCATCGCCGCGTCCACCTCGGCCACCCAGTCGCTCTCGCCGCCCGAGCGCAGCCAGGTGCGCAGGGCGTGGTTGTGCGCGGCGACCACGGCGGCGGCGATCACGTCGGCGCGCAGCGGGCCGTCCGGGCGGTCGGCGAAGCGGCCGCGCAGGTAGGCGGCGAGGGTGTGCTCGTAGCGCCAGACCACCGACAGCTCGTACGCGCGCAGGCCGGGGACCTTGCGGGTGAGGCGGTAGCGCTGGACGGAGAAGGAGGGCTGCTCCGCGTACATCCGCAGGACCAGCCGGGCCGCCTCGCAGGCGTGCCGGACCGGGTCCTCCTCGCCGGTGCCGGACTCCAGGAACTCCGTCATCTCGGCGAGGCTGCGCTCGTGGTCGGGGAAGACCACGTCCTCCTTCGCCGGGAAGTAGCGGAAGAAGGAGCGCCGGCCGACGCCGGCGAGCGAGACGATGTCGTCGACCGTCGTCTGCTCGAAGCCTCGCTCCAGGAAGAGTTCGAAGGCCGCGGCCACCAGCGCCTCGCGCATGGCCGGCTTCGAGGGCCCGTCGTTCATGGGCAGGTCCTGCTCTTCCTTCTCGCTCATTCTCCGGAACTTAGCATCGGCGCGACGGGGCGCCCCCGACGGCCGGTCGGCTGGACCGGCCGGCCGTCGGGGCCCGTCGGGCCGTCGTTACGGCAGGTTGCGGGCCATGACGATCCGCTGGACCTGGTTGGTGCCCTCGTAGATCTGGGTGATCTTCGCGTCCCGCATCATCCGCTCCACCGGGTAGTCCCGCGTGTACCCGTAACCACCCAGCAACTGCACCGCGTCCGTGGTCACCTCCATCGCCACGTCCGACGCGAAACACTTCGCCGCCGCACCGAAGAACGTCAGATCCGCGTCCCCACGCTGCGACTTCGCCGCCGCCACATACGTCATCTGCCGCGCGGCCTCCAACTTCATCGCCATGTCCGCCAGCATGAACTGCACACCCTGGAACTCCGCGATCGCCTTCCCGAACTGCCTGCGCTCCTGGACATAGCCCTTCGCGTAGTCCAGCGCACCCTGCGCGATCCCCACCGCCTGCGCCGCGATCGTCACCCGCGTGTGGTCCAACGTCCGCATCGCCGTCGCGAAACCCGTACCCTC
>NZ_JBVIWC010000010.1:0-61304 GCF_055594965.1 Kitasatospora sp. NPDC040550
GTCCAGGGCGACGACCCGGGTCTCCCCCTCCCCGTAGACCTTGTTCAGACCGGTGGCGCGGGCGGCCGCCAGGCCGGTACGGACGGCGGTTGCGGGGAAGGACACGTGGACTCCTGGGAACGAATCGGATTTTCCTACCGATCCATCCTCCCAAGCGGGTCGCGCTCGATTCGTATGCCCATCGGACGGTCGGCCCCCGCCGACCCGGCGGTGCGACGGGGGCCTTCTCCTCCTCAGGTATGACGCGTCCCCTGAGGACCTGAGTCCCGGAACCGCGCACCGGTCGGCTCGGGACCAAAGTCCCGGCCCGTCACTCCACCGCGACGCCGAAGGCCGTCGCCAGCCCCGCCAGACCGTTCGTCACCACCCGCGCCGAGGGCTCGAACTGCCAGCCCGCGGACGCCCGTCGGAAGCTCCCGAGCAGCATCGCCGAGTCCGGCACGCCGCCGTTCGCCCCCGGCCACCTCGCCGGACCGGCCGCCCCCGGCCCGTACTCCGCCGCGACGGCCAGCCCGTACACGTGACCGAGCGGCAGCGCCGGGTGCTCGTCCTCCTCGGTGGACACCGCCAGCACCACCTCGTCCACGGTGGCCGGCAGCCGGTGCAGGTCCAGGCTCAGCCGGGCCGCCCGGGCCGGTTCGCCCGGCACCGAGCGGGTGGGGTGCAGCCGGACGGCGCCGTCCGGGTCCTGCGGGTTGTTGAAGAACACGAAGTGCTCGTCGCTCAGCACCCGGCCACGGGCGCACAGGAACGCCGTGACGTCCAGCTCCACCGGGTCCCCGCCGGCCGTCCGGCTCTGCCAGCTCACCGTGAGGTTGCTGTGCGGGGCGTCCGGCTCCGCCCGGCCCGCCGCCGGGCCGCCCGCGCCGTCGGCCGCGCTGAGGCCGCTGCCGCCCGTACCGCCGGCGCCGCCCGTGCCGCTCCCGGCGCCCGTACCGCCCGTGCCGCTCCCGGTGCCCGGACCGCCCCCGGCGCCGCCGCCGAGCCGTCCGCGCAGCCCCTGGTCGGCCAGCAGCTCCACCAGCTCCGGCCCGCTCACCAGGGTCAGCGGCTTGCCCTCGATGTAGCTGTACGAGCCCTTGCCGAAGCCCGCCGTGGTCACCAGGATGCCCTTGATCGCGCCGTGGTGGCGCACGGTGGACTCCAGGTCGCGCACGGCCGTCGGCGGGACGGTCTTGCGGTACCGCTTCGCCTGGATCACGATCTTGCCGCCGGTCACCGGGTCCAGGTCCTCGGCGACCACGTCCACCCCGACGTCACCGCTGCGGGCCGTCGTCATCACCCGGAAGCCGCGCAGCCGGAACAACTCGGCGATCAGGTCCTCGAAGTCCAGCGGGTCCATCTCGAAGAGGTCCGGGTCCTCGTCGCCGAAGTGCCCGGCCAGGCTCCCGCCCACCGACTCCGGCAGCCGGTCCGGCTTCACCTCGTCCAGCCGCTCCGGCCGCGCCGACAGCTTGCCGCCCAGCCCCTGGAAGCACTCCACCGGGGCCACCCGGTCCAGCGCCAGCCCCGAGAACTCGGCCCGGGTCGCGGTCAGCGTGGACAGGAAGCGCTCGGCCTCCCGGCCCGTCGCCGGGTCGATCCCCAGCACGAAGCCGTTCACCACCACCGAGTCCAGCATCCCGTCCCGGTCCGCCCGGAACAGCTCGGCCGCCACCCGCAGCGCCGACTGCGCCAGCACCTCCCGGTACAGCGCCTTGCGCTCGGTCGCCGGCCGGGCCACCTCCGCCTCGCGGTCGTCCGTCTTCACGTACCGCACCCGCCCGGCCGCCGGCACCACGTCCGGGCCGGGCAGCTCCCAGTTCACCACCAGCTGACGGCTCGACACCTCCCAGGCCGCCGCCAGCCGGTGCGGGAAGCCCTCCGGCCAGGCCGCCGAGGCGTACAGCCCCGCCGTGAAGTACTCCTGCACGGCCTCCGGCTCGCCCGCCCGCAGCCGCCGCAGCAACTCCTCGGTGCCGGAGCCGCGTTCCTCCTCCTGCCGGCGGAAGCCCTCCGCCCACACCAGGTACTCCCGGTGGTACGCGGCCAGCCGGGACTGCCGGTCCGCCTCCCGGGCCTGCGCGGCGTACCAGTCCTGCTCGAACCGGGCCCGGGCCTGCGCCAGGTACTGCTCGTACTGCCGGCGCACCCCGGCGTTGCGGGCCTGCGCCGCGTCCGGCGGCGGCACGTGGTAGGCGGCGGACGTCTGGTCCGGCATCGGCACCGGCACGCCCAGCGGCCCCGGATCGAACGGCGGCACCGGGCGCGGCGCCAGCAGGGCCTGCGGCCCGAACGCCGGCGCGGCCAGACCGGCCGTCAACAGCCCGCGCAACTCCTCCACCCGGGCGTCCAGTTCCGCCGTCCGCCGGACCGCCTCCGCCTCCCGCGACTGCTGGTACGCGCGCTGCGCCTCCCGCTCGTCCCGGGCGGCCGCCCGCTGTGCCTCGCGCTGGGCCCGCTCGTGCCGGCGCAACTCCGCCGCCTCGGCGCGCCAACGGGCCTCCTCCCGGCGCTGCTGCTGCCGCTGCGCCTCCGCCCAGACCGCCAGCACCCCGCTGTTCCGCCGCCCCGCCACCCGCCACCCCTTCGCGCTCACACCGACCCGGCCGCCCCGCGCCTCCTCCGGGCACCACCGCCGACCGCGCCCGCCAGAATAGAACGTGGACGCCCCGCCCGGCCAAGCCCCCGCGACCTGCGCGGCTGCCCGTCGCCCGGGCCGGTGGTGGCGACCCGACGGGCGACGGGGGTACGGGCCCTGCGGGGCCCGGCCGTCGGGGGGCGTCGCGCGGGTCGCCGGGTGGGTGTCGCGGAGCTGGACAGCGGGGGCGGCCCGGCGGATCATCGTCAGGAAACCGGCCCAGGGGGAGAGTTCATGAACATCAGCAGTGCCGTCCGCGCCGCCGCGGCGGCCACCGTCGTCGGGATCGCCGTGCTGGCGGCCGGTGCGGGGCCGGCCGCCGCGACCGGGGCCCCGGACACGGGCAACACCTACCCCGCCTTCGTGGTGCCGGCCGGGGGCCCGGCCCCCGGCCAGGCCGACGCGCCCGTCCGGTAGCCCGGCAGGTCGACGCGCCCCTGCGCCGGCCCGTCAGTCGCGCGGTTCCGCGTACCAGCGCCAGTCGGTGCGCAGGGGGCGGTCGGGGAGGGCGGCGCGGCCGGTGGCCCACAGGAGGGTGGGCCAGGGGGCGGCGGTGCGGGGGACGTCGGGGAACAGGCGCGCCAGGGTGCGGGTGCAGAGCTCGGCCGGCGGGTCCCAGGGGAGGCCGAGGCCCCGGGTGACGTCGTGCAGGTGGACCAGGGTCTCGACCAGGCTCATGGCGACGAAGCCGCTCGGGTCGGCGAGGCCCCAGGGGTGGTACGCGCGGGCCTGCGGCGGGGTGGCCCGGGCGATCGAGACCATCAACCCGCCGCTGGCGTCGAGGACCTCGAGCAGCCCGGGGACGCCGTCGGCCGGGTCGGCGCGGACGAAGTTGTTCGGGCCGCCCGGGGCGCGGCGGGTGGCCACGAAGGGCACGTACCGGTCGCGGGGCGGTCGGGCGGGGCCCAGCTGGGCGGCGTAGGCGAGGAGGTCGTCGGCCAGGTGCTCGACGGTCTCCCAGCAGCTCCAGTCGAGGGCGCCGGCGGGCCGGGACCAGTCCGCGCCCGCCGGGGCGCCCGCGAGGGCGTCCACGGCGAGGCGGAGGGCGAGGGCCAGGTCGTCCGGGGTCGGTGAGTCGATCATGGGCCGGACGCTAGCAGCGGCTCTGCGGCGGCGGCCACGGAAGGCGCGGCGCGGGTCGTCGGTGTCCGGGGCGCCGACGTACTCCACCCCCGCAGGAGTACTCCGCCCCCGCAGGACGGGGCTGTCAGTGGCAGCGGGTAGCCTCACCTGATCGAAGAGCTCCAGGGAGGGATGCCCGTGACGGTCCCCGCACCACCGCACCCGGACCGGCCCGCCGGCTGGGTCTCCACCGGCCTGAGCTGGCACGAAGGCCGGGCCCTGCTCTGCGCCGCGAACGGCGCCCGGGTGCACGAGCGCGCCGTGGCGCCCGGTACGGAGGTCGGCTGGCTGCTCGGCGGCCCGCGCCGCTGCGTGGGCGCGTGGCTGGCTGGGGCGACGGAGCGCACGCCCTGCCCGCACCACGCGGTGGTCGACCCGGGCGGCAGCGCCACCCAGTGCCCGGCCTGCCAGAGCGTGGACCGAGGCCTGGCGCTCGCCCGGGACCAGATCCTCGACGACGGCCGCACCTACCTGCTCTACCTCGCCTGGTTCGGCGAGGGCCTGTTGAAGGTCGGCCTGACCGCCGAGCAGCGCGGCGACAGCCGACTGCTGGAACAGGGCGCGCTGGCCTACGCGTTCACCGCGCGCGGCGGCCTGCCCGCGGTGCGCCGCGCCGAACTCACCGTCGCCGCCTCGGGCATGGCGCGCGAGCGGTACAAGTCCCGGCTCAAGACCGACCACTGGTGGTCGCACGGCGACGCCCCGTACCGCCGCACCGTGCTGACGGAGGCCCGCGCCCGGGCGCACCGGCTGCTGGACGGGCACGCCGTGGAACTGCTCGCGGACCGCCCGGTGGTGGACCACGTGGAGCGCTACGGCCTGGCCGGCGGCGCCCCCGAGGCCTACCGGGAGGTCACCGGCCTGGCCGCGGGCGCGGTGATCGCCGGAACGCTGCGCCCGCCGGTGGGCCGGCACCTCTTCCTCGACCAGCCGGACGGCTCCGGCCCGCTGCTGCTGGACACCCGGCGGCTGACCGGCTGGACGCTCACGCCGGTGGCCGGCCGGGCCTCCACGGGGCTGGTGCTGGAGGAGCGGGTCCGCCCGCCGGAACCGGACACCCAGGAGGCGCTGTTCTGAGCAGGCGCGTCCCCTGAGCCCAGTTCCTCATCGACAGCGCGGGGCCCGCTCCCGGCCCGCCCGGCCGCCGGGGCCGGTCAGCGGCCGCTGATCAGCGCGAGCAGCTGGGTCGCCAGGCCCAGCGCGGGCGCGGCGACGTCCCCCAGCTCGCGGGTCAGCCCGGTGAGCAGGTGGAGGGTGTTGCGCCAGCTGCGCCGCTCCTGGCCGGCCGGGTTGCTGAGCACCGGCAGGGTCTCCTCCAGGCTCTGCCGGTCCTCCGCGGGCAGCCGAGCGTCCCGTGCCAACTCGGTGACGACGGCGGTGAGGCGGGCGAACAGGGCGGCGAGCTCCGGCGGCAGGGCCTGGTCGCCGGCCGGCCCGTGGTTGTGCTGGATGCCGACGTTGCCCTGGCCACCGTGCATGGTGACATTGTCGCCGAACTGGAACTGCGGTCCGCTGCCGCTCATTTGATGACCCCCGTGTGTCCCTGGCCGCCGTAGATGTTGACGTTGTCGCCGAACTGGTAGTGCCGCAGGTCCACCATGACGTTGCTGACGAACTGCTGGAACTCGGTCTGCGGGTTCTCGATCGCGTGGGTGATCCTGGCCTGGAGCTCGTACGCGTACTTCGGGTCCCGCCAGGCCAGCAGCGCGGTCGGCGGGCCCGCCGTGTCGACGGTCAGCGCGTGCAGCCGGCGCTGGAGCAGCACCGGCAGGGTGGCGAACAGGAAGTAGCACAGCACCAGGAGCAGGGTCACCACCACGATCGTGCCGGTGCTGGGGCCCTGGTCGCTGCTGCCGTACCCCGAGGAGCGGGAGGAGCTGGTGAGGGCGTCGAGTCCGGCGATGACCAGGGCGGCCGGGATGACGATCCCGATGAACTTGAGGAACCGTTTGATCGCGCCGAGCACGTCGGGAAGGATGATCGTGATGCTGACCCGGGCGACGGTCGCCAGCGGGTACGCCGCCGTCCCGATCCAGAGGATGCGGTTGGTGACGGCCACCCGGGTGGCGGACGGGTCGTACGTGGGCATCGGCGGCGGGCCGGGCGCCGCCGGTTCGGTCGGTTGCACGAGAGTTCCCCCAAGGCTGTCAAGCGAGCGACGACAATTAACCAGCAGGCTCGTGGCGTGCACAAGCGCTTTGTCGAAAGCGGTACTTGACGGACCGTCGGAGGAGCGGCTCAGCCCAGCTTGCCGCGCACCCCGCCCGGCCCCGAGCGGGCCCGCCGGGACAGCGGCGGACGGGACGGGCGAACGTCGGCGCGCCCGGCCGGGACCGGCTCGACGGCCTCGGCGGCACGCCGGGCCAGCGCGGCCCGGGCGGCGGCCAGCGCGACCCGGGCGAGCAGCGGGTCCTCCCGAAGGCCCGCCGAGCGCTTGGACGTCTGGCAGGGGGAGCACCAGACCGGCGAGGCCGGTCCGTCCGGATAGACCATGCCCTCCGGCGGCAGGTAGTGCCCACCGCACTCGACGCACTCGAAGCACAACCTCATCCGACGATCACCGTCCCGGATCCGTGGCACCGACCGCACGGCGACCAGAAGGTGTGAACGCTGGGCACCATGCTTCCTTCCTCGTCCAGTTCGACCGTTGCCTCGGTCTTCTGGGTCCCCCCGGACCCGCCGCAGCCGGAGCAGGACTGAACCTCGGGCATATGCCGTCCTTCCGTAGCGGAGCACCACCGTAGCGCGATTTTCGGTCAGGAAGCACCGCGTGCGGCGTTCCACCACTCGTTCGGGGAGCGCGAACTGCCGTCGCACGCCCCGGAGAACGGCGTCCCCCGGTGGAACGGGAGCGTCGGAGGGCGCGCTCGTGGCAGCACGGCGTCGGCCCCTCGCCCGAGCACCGGAGCGAGGGGCCGACCGTCTCGGGGGAGGGGTGTCAGCCGCGGGCGGCCCGCAGGAACTCCCGGTTCATCGCCGCGATGCTGGGCAGCGGGATGCCCTTGGGGCAGGCGGTGGCGCACTCACCGGTGTTGGTGCAGCCGCCGAAGCCCTCGGCGTCCATCGCCGTGACCATGTTCCGCACCCGGGCGGAGCGTTCCGGCGCGCCCTGCGGCAGCACGTTGAGGTGCACCACCTTGGCGGAGGTGAACAGCATCGCCGAGCCGTTCGGGCAGGCGGCCACGCAGGCGCCGCAGCCGATGCACTCGGCGTGCTCGAAGGCGGTGTCGGCGGCCTCCTTGGGGACGGGCGTGGCGTGCGCGTCGGGGGCGCTGCCGGTGGGGGCGGTGATGTAGCCGCCGGAGCCGATGATCCGGTCGAAGGCGGAGCGGTCCACCACGAGGTCCTTGACCACCGGGAAGGCCGAGGCCCGCCACGGTTCGACGTCGATGGTGTCGCCGTCCCGGAAGTGCCGCATGTGCAACTGGCAGGTGGTGGTGCGCTCGGGGCCGTGCGCCTGGCCGTTGATGACCATGCCGCAGGCCCCGCAGATGCCCTCGCGGCAGTCGTGGTCGAAGGCGACCGGCTGGTCGCCGCGGGTGATCAGTTCCTCGTTGAGGGTGTCGAGCATCTCCAGGAAGGACATGTCCGGGCTGATGCCGCTGACCTGGTAGGTGGTCATCGAGCCGGGTGCGTCCGGGCCCGCCTGGCGCCAGATGCGCAGGGTGAGGTTCATGCGTAGCTCCGCTGGGTGGGATGGACGTGTTCGAACTCGAGGTGTTCGCGGTGGAGGACGGGGGCCTCGCCGGTGGCGGTGAACTCCCAGGCGGCGGCGTAGGTGAAGTCCTCGTCGCGCCGGGCGGCCTCGCCGTCGGGGGTCTGGCTCTCGGTGCGGAAGTGGCCGCCGCAGGACTCGGCGCGGTGCAGCGCGTCCAGGCACATCAGTTCGGCGAGCTCGAAGTAGTCGACCAGCCGGTTGGCCTTCTCCAACGACTGGTTGAGCTCCTGGCCGGTGCCGGGCACCTTGATCCGGCGCCAGAACTCCGCGCGCAGCTGCGGGATCCGGGCCAGGGCCCGCTTGAGCCCGGCCTCGTCGCGGGCCATCCCGCACTCGTCCCAGAGCAGTTCGCCGAGCTCGCGGTGGAAGGAGTCCGGGGTGCGGTCGCCGTCGACGGAGAGGATCAGGTTGAGCCGGTCCTCGACCTCCGCCTCGACCTCGGTGAGCACCGGGTGGTCGGCGGGCACGGCGGCCACCGGGTTGCGGGCCAGGTAGTCGTTGATGGTGGGCGGCAGCACGAAGTAGCCGTCGGCCAGGCCCTGCATCAGCGCGCTGGCGCCGAGCCGGTTGGCGCCGTGGTCGGAGAAGTTGGCCTCGCCGATCGCGAACAGGCCCGGGACGCTGGTCTGCAGGTCGTAGTCGACCCAGAGCCCGCCCATCGTGTAGTGGATCGCCGGGTAGATCCGCATCGGCACCCGGTACGGGTCCTCGGCGGTGATCCGCTCGTACATGTCGAAGAGGTTGCCGTACTTGGCCTCGACGGCCTCCCGGCCCATCCGGCGGATCGCGTCGGCGAAGTCCAGGTACACGCCCTGGCCGCCGGGGCCGACGCCGCGGCCCTCGTCGCAGACGTTCTTGGCGGCCCGGGAGGCGATGTCGCGGGGCACCAGGTTGCCGAAGGAGGGGTAGATCCGCTCCAGGTAGTAGTCCCGTTCCTCCTCCGGGATCTGCCCGGGCGGGCGGGTGTCGCCCTGGGCCTTGGGCACCCAGATCCGGCCGTCGTTGCGCAGCGACTCGCTCATCAGGGTGAGCTTGGACTGGTGGTCGCCGGAGCGCGGGATGCAGGTGGGGTGGATCTGGGTGAAGCACGGGTTGGCGAAGTAGGCGCCGCGCCGGTGGGCCCGCCAGATGGCGGTGGCGTTGGAGTTCTTGGCGTTGGTGGAGAGGTAGAAGACGTTGCCGTAGCCGCCGGTGGCGAGGACGACCGCGTCCGCCGTGTAGGAGCGGATCTCGCCGGTGACCAGGTCCCGGGCGACGATGCCGCGGGCCCGGCCGTCGACCACCAGCAGGTCCAGCATCTCGGTGCGCGGGTGGAGTTCGACGTTCCCGGCGGCGATCTGCCGGGAGAGCGCCTGGTAGGCGCCGAGCAGCAGCTGCTGGCCGGTCTGGCCGCGGGCGTAGAAGGTGCGGGAGACCTGCACGCCGCCGAAGGAGCGGGTGTCCAGCAGGCCGCCGTACTCGCGGGCGAAGGGGACGCCCTGGGCCACGCACTGGTCGATGATCTCCACCGACACCTGGGCGAGCCGGTGCACGTTGGACTCGCGGGCGCGGAAGTCGCCGCCCTTGACGGTGTCGTAGAACAGCCGGCGGACGGAGTCGCCGTCGTTGCGGTAGTTCTTGGCCGCGTTGATGCCGCCCTGGGCGGCGATCGAGTGGGCCCGTCGCGGGGAGTCCTGGAAGCAGAACTGGACGACGTGGTAGCCCTGTTCGGCGAGGGTGGCGCCCGCCGCGCCGCCGGCCAGGCCGGTGCCGACCACGATCACGGTGTGCTTGCGCCGGTTCGCCGGGTTGACCAGCTTGGCGTCGAACCGCCGCTGGTCCCAGCGCTGTTCGATCGGCCCGTCGGGGGCCTTGGTGTCGGCGATCGGCGCGCCGATCGCGTAATCGGCGTACGTGCTGCTCACTTCACCACTCCGAACATCACGGCGAGGGGGACGGACAGGAAGCCCGCGGTCAGCACCAGCGCGAGGCCGTCGGCCGTCAGCTTGAGTGCCTTGTCGCGGCGGGCGTTGTTGGCGCCGAGGGTCTGCGCGGCGCTCCAGAAGCCGTGCCGGATGTGGAAGCCGAGGGCCACCACCGCGAGGATGTAGAACACGTCGCTGTACCAGCGGCCGAAGGTGCCCACGACGTTCTGGTAGACGTGGCCGTGCTCGGCGACCGGGTTCACGGTGAGGGTGGTGAGGTCCAGGATGTGCCACACGATGAACAGCCCGAGGATCACCCCGCCCCAGCGCATGGTGCGGGTCGCGTAGCTGGCCCGGTGGCGCCGGTGCACGTACTTGCTCGGGCGGGCGGCGAGGTCCCGGCGGCTGAGCTGGTACGCGGAGACGCCGTGCAGGACGACGGCGGCGACCAGGCCGACCCGGGCGATCCACAGGAACCACTCGTGGCCGAGGAAGGGCTGGCCGATGGTGCGCAGCCAGGCCGCGTAGCCGTTGATGTCGTCGGGGCCGAAGAAGACCTTGAGGTTGCCCAGCATGTGCGCGACCAGGTACAGCAGCATCGCCAGTCCGGTGACGGCCATGACCGCCTTCTTGCCGACGGTCGACCGCCACAGGGTCACCAGGGTGGACGGATGCCGGGCCGTCCGAGTCGCGGTTGTCATGGCAGCAACGGTAGGGACGGCGGCAAGGGTGCGTCCAAGACATGATGCGGCTGGTGACGATAGTCAGGGCCTATCGTCGCGGCGTAGCCTGGGTGCGTGCAGCTCCAGCAACTCCGCTACTTCCTGGCCGTCGCCGAGACCCGGCACTTCACCCGGGCCGCCGAGGCCGAGCACGTCGCCCAGCCCTCGCTCTCCCAGCAGATCCGGTCGCTGGAACGGGAGTTGGGGGCCGAACTGTTCCATCGCACCCGGGGCAACATCGCCCTCACCGACGCCGGGGACGCCCTGCTGCCGCTCGCGCGGCGGATCCTCGCGGACACCGAGAGCGCCCGACTCGCCGTCCAGGAGACGGTGCAGCTGCGCCGCGGCCGGGTCCGGCTGGGCGCGCCACCGAGCCTGTGCACCAGCCTGGTGCCCGACGTGCTGCGGGTCTTCCGGGACCGCTACCCGGGCGTCGCGCTCGGGGTGCGCGAGGGCGGCTCGCGCGACCTCGTGCGCTGGCTGGCGGCGGGGGAGCTGGACCTCGCGCTGATCATCACCCCGACCAGCGGGGAGGCCGCGCCCGCCCTGGCCGTCACCGAGCTGCTGCACGAGGCGCTGGTGCTGGTCTCCGCCGAGCGGCCGGGCGGCGAGCGGAGCCGCCGACGCACCGTACGGGTGGCCGAGCTGGACGGGCGCCCGCTGGTGATGTTCCGGGAGGGCTACGACGTCCGGGAGGCGGCCCTGGCGGCCTGCCGGGCGGCGGGCTTCGAGCCGGAGTTCGCCGTCGAGGGCGGCGAGATGGACGCCGTACTGGGCTTCGTCCGGGCCGGGCTCGGCCCCGCCGTGGTGCCCGGCATGGTCGCGGCCCGCTCGGGCCTCGCGGTGACGCCCTTCGCCGGACCGGGCCTGGGCCGCACCATCGCCGTCGCCCACGGCCACGAGGTGCCGCTCACCCGCGCCGCCGAGGCCCTGCGCGCCACCCTGCTGGCACACCTGCGCGACGCCGCCAGGGACGGCGAACTCCCGCCCGGCACAAGGCTTTTGCTGTCGTGATGTCCACGAAGGAGGCCGGTGACGACGGCGCGGTTGCCGGTGAACCAGGCTGCTGCCCGCCGACCGTGGCCGGGGTCGTCCCGGTCGTTGCGGCGCCGGCAGTCGTGGACGGCAGCGGCGGCGCAGAGGGCGGCCGTGTGGTCGCGGTCGAGTCCGCACTCCTGGGCGAGGATCGATGAGAGCAGCGAGACGCGGGCGTTGTGCCGGACGCCGTGGATGGATTCGGCGCACCGGGGCTCCGCGAACCAGCTGACGTCCGGTACCAGCATGAGCGGCCGGTGTGGCAGGGTGGGCGGCGCGGCGGAGGCCTCGGGCCGCGTCCCGGCGATCCAGTCCAGTGTGGGCTGGTCCATGACCTGGTGGTCCGGAAGCATCCGCCTCTCGGCGAGTTCTCTGAGCGACGCGGCGCCCGAGCGGTGCGTTCGTCGGGTCATGTCTGTTTCCTCGAAGGGATGGGTTCGGTGGGCATCAAGCTGGGCGTGGCGGTGCTGACCATGGGCACGCGGCCGAAGGAACTGGCCGAGCTGCTGGCCTCGGTGGAGATGCAGACCGTCCAGGCCGCGAAGGTCGTGGTGGTTGCCCAGGGCTGCCCGTTGCCGGAGCTGCCGGCGTGGGTGGAGGGCGTCGAGCTGGCCGAGAACCTCGGGGTGACCGGCGGCCGGAACGTGGCGCTGGAGCATCTGCGTGACGTGGACGTGGTGATCGACTTGGACGACGACGGCCTGCTGGTCGCCGACGACGTGTTCGCGAGGATCGAGGACCTGTACGAGGCCGACCCCCGGCTGGGCGTCGTATCCTTCCGGATCGCCGACGAGACCGGGCTGACCCAGCGCCGCCACGTTCCCCGGCTGCGGGCCGGTGATCCGATGCGTGGTGGCGAGGTGACCAGCTTCCTCGGCGGCGGCCATGGGCTGTCGATGAAGATGCTGCGGCAGGTCGGGGACTGGCCGGACGCGTTCTTCTTCGCGCACGAGGAGACCGACATGGCCTGGCGGGCGCTCGATGCGGGCTGGCGGGTGCTCTACGCTCCGGAGTTGCTGCTGCAGCACCCGCGGACCAGTCCGACCCGGCACTCGTTCTTCTACCGGGTGAACGCCCGCAACCGCGTGTACCTCGCACGCCGTCACCTGCCCGCTGTGCTGGTGCCGGTCTACCTCGGCGTGTGGGTGGCGCTCACGGTCGCCCGCACGCGGAACGTGGCCGGGTTGAAGGCGTGGTTCTCGGGCTTCGGCGAGGGCTGGCGCACACCGTGCGGTCGGCGCAAGCCGATGCGCTGGCGCACGGTGTGGACCATGACCCGGCTCGGCCGGCCCCCGATCATCTAGGCCGCAGCCGCCCGGGCCGGGTGCGGAACGACGGACCGGCCCCCGGGTGGGTCCCGGGGGCCGGTCCGTCGGTTTGTGATCAGGCCGGCAGGACGGCCTCGATCGCGGCGGTCAGCTCGGCCGACTCCGGCTCGGTGCGCGGCCGGATCCGGGCGGCCACGGTGCCGTCCGGCGAGATCAGGAACTTCTCGAAGTTCCAGCTGACGTCACCGGCCGTGCCCTCGGCGTCGGCGACCTCGGTCAGCTGCTGGTAGAGCGGGTGCCGGTCGTCGCCGTTGACGTCGATCTTCTCGAACAGCGGGAAGGTCACGCCGTAGGTGGTGGAGCAGAAGCTCTGGATCTCCTCGGCGCTGCCCGGCTCCTGCCCGGCGAACTGGTTGCACGGGAAGCCCAGCACGGTGAACCCGCGCTCGGCGTACCGCTTCTGGAGGTTCTCCAGACCGGTGTACTGCGGGGTCAGCCCGCACTTGGAGGCGACGTTGACGAGCAGCAGCGCCTTGCCCTTGAAGTCGCCCAGCGAGGCGGGCTCGCCGGACAGGGTGCGCAGCGGGATGTCGTACAGGCTCACGGTGGTGGTCCTTTCGGCAGGTTGGCAGCGGGGGTCTCGCCCGGGCACACCGTAGCGGCCCCGGACGGCTCAACCGTGCCGGCGCCGCCGGTGTTCCGCGGGGGCGGGGGCGTACGGAGCGGCTCGTACGCCCCCGCCCCCCACGGGGTCAGAGCGCCAGCGGCTTGATCGCGGTCGGCGCGTGCTCGGGGAGGGTGGCCAGCTCCTCGAACTCGTTGACCTTGTCGATGTCGTTGCCGCTCATCGAGATGTTGGTGACCCGCTCCAGGATCGCCTCGACCACGACGGGGACGCGGAACTCGGCGGCCAGCTTCTTGGCCTCCTCGAAGGCCGGCAGCAGGCCCTCCGGCTCGGTGACCCGGATCGCCTTGCAGCCCAGGCCCTCGGCGACCTTGACGTGGTCGACGCCGTAGACGCCCAGCTCGGGGGCGTTGATGTTCTCGAACTCCAGCTTGACCTGGAAGTCGATGTCGAAGCCCCGCTGTGCCTGGCGGATCAGGCCGAGGTAGGAGTTGTTCACCAGGACGTGGACGTACGGGATCCGGTGCTGGGCGCCGACCGCCAGCTCCTCGATCATGAACTGGAAGTCGTAGTCGCCGGAGAGCGCGACGATCTGGCCCTCGGGGTC
Organism: Kitasatospora sp. NPDC040550; assembly: GCF_055594965.1. Classification (NCBI taxonomy): domain Bacteria; kingdom Bacillati; phylum Actinomycetota; class Actinomycetes; order Kitasatosporales; family Streptomycetaceae; genus Kitasatospora; species Kitasatospora sp. NPDC040550. The sequence continues at coordinate 13,622 of NZ_JBVIWC010000010.1, forward strand.
GGCGGTGGCGACGCCCAGCGCGGCCGGGATGGTCCAGCCCAGCGGCCCGGCCTGGCCGCAGTTGATCCAGTGCCGCGGCTTGTAGACGTGCAGCATCTGCGCGCCGGCGATCTGGGACAGGCCGATGGTGGTGACGTACCGGGTCTCCGGTCCGAAGGCCCGGTTCATCTCCTCGTAGACGCGCTGCGGCTTGAGCGGCACGTTGTCGAAGTGGGTGCGGCGCTGGAGCTGCGCCTTGCGCTCCTGGGTGGAGGCGGCCCAGGTGCCGCGGTCCTTGAGGGTGCCGGCGGCCTTGAGCTCCTTGGCGACCTGGACGAACAGCTCCAGCGCGGCCTTGGCGTCGGAGGCGATGCCGAGGTCGGGGGCGAAGATCTTGCCGATCTGGGTGGGCTCGACGTCGACGTGGACGAACTTGCGGCCCGCGGTGTAGACGTCCAGGCCGCCGGTGTGGCGGTTGGCCCAGCGGTTGCCGATGCCGAGGACGAAGTCGGAGGCGAGGAAGTTCTCGTTGCCGTAGCGGTGCGAGGTCTGCAGGCCGACCATGCCGGCGTTCAGCTCGTGGTCGTCCGGGACGATGCCCCAGCCCATCAGGGTGGGGATGACCGGGACGCCGGTCAGCTCGGCGAACTCCAGCAGCAGGTCGGCCGCGTCGGCGTTGATGACGCCGCCGCCGGCCACGATCAGCGGGCGCTCGGACTCCTGGAGCAGCGCGATGGCCTTCTCGATCTGGATCCGGTTGGCGGTCGGCTTGTAGACCGGCAGCGGCTGGTAGGCCTCCGGGTCGAAGTCGATCTCGGTCAGCTGGACGTCGATCGGCAGGTCGATCAGGACCGGGCCGGGGCGGCCGGAGCGCATCAGGTGGAAGGCCTGCTGGAACACGCCGGGGACCTGCGCGGCCTCCAGGACGGTGGTGGCCGCCTTGGTGACCGGCTTGGCGATCGAGGCGATGTCGACGGCCTGGAAGTCCTCCTTGTGGAGGCGGGCGACCGGGGCCTGGCCGGTGATGCACAGGATCGGGATGGAGTCGGCGATCGCCGAGTACAGGCCGGTGATCATGTCGGTGCCGGCCGGGCCCGAGGTGCCGATGCACACGCCGATGTTGCCGGCCTTGGCACGGGTGTAGCCCTCGGCCATGTGCGAGGCGCCCTCGACGTGCCGGGCCAGGGTGTGCCTGATCCCGCCGGAGGCCTTGAGGGCGGCGTAGAAGGGGTTGATGGCGGCACCCGGGACACCGAAGGCGACATCGACGCCTTCGAGCTTGAGGATCTCCACGGCCGCGCGGGCGGCTGTCATACGAGGCATCGGGTCTCTCCTGCGTCGGCCCGCAGTGGCTCGGAGGGCTCATCTCCTGAATTCCACCATACGGAAGAACGGTTTCTGTATGTGGAAACACGGTAGGGTCGGGCCCGGCGGGGCGTCAAGGGGACTTCAACAGAATGTGGAAGCCGGCCCGGGGGAGTCGTTCGGACAAGTGCACAGCTCTCGCGCTGGTGTGCCCGGGGAAGCGGAGGCTCCGCGCCGGATCGCGCAGCCGGCGTGCAGTGCCGGTGAAGGGACGGTGCCGGGTGTCGGGCCACCCCGCCGCCCTGGGTACCGTCGGTGGCACGCCGGGCCCGGCACATCCCGACCCGGCCACGGCAGGGGGCGCGCGCTGCGACCGCAGCGGTCCGACCACCGCCTCGCCTCCGCTCCGTACGTCTTTCCCGGCCCGCCCTCCCGTCGGCCTGCCCCGCCTCTCCGGCTCGCCTCTCCCCGTCGGCCCGTCGGCCCGCCTCCCCGCCGGCCCGCCTCCCCGCCCGCCGCCCGTGGCAGTCCCCTCCCACCCTCCCCGGTCCGCAACGGCGCGCCCCCGCAGCGGTGGGCGCGCGGAAGGAGCGCAGCCATGCGCCGCACCCCTGCCCGGCCCCCGGCGGTGACCGGATGAGCCCGCCGCCCCGCCGCCGCCCCCCGCTCGCCGTGCTGCGCGCCGTCCCCTGGCGGCACGACCTGCCCGCCTCGCTGGTGGTGTTCCTGGTCGCCCTCCCGCTCTGCGTCGGGGTCGCCGTCGCCTCCGGCGTCCCGGCCGAGCTGGGGCTGGTCACCGGCATCGTCGGCGGCCTGGTCGTCGGCCTGCTCCCCGGCAGCAGCCTCCAGGTCAGCGGGCCCGCCGCCGGGCTGACCGTGCTGGTCGCCGACGCCGTCCAGCGCTTCGGCCTCGCCGCCCTCGGCCCGCTGGTGCTCGTCTCCGGCCTGCTCCAGCTCGGGATGGGCGCGCTGCGGCTCGGCCGCTGGTTCCGGGCGATGTCCGCCTCGGTGGTGCACGGCATGCTGGCGGGCATCGGGCTGACCCTGGTGTCCGGCCAGCTGTACGCCCTCGCCGACCGGACCGCCCCCGGCACCGGCCCGCAGAAGTTCGCCGGACTGCCCGCCCTGCTCGCCGACGCGGCCACCGCCGCCGCCAACCCCGCCGCGGTGGCGCTGGGGCTGGGCACCCTGCTGGTGCTCGTCGGCTGGAAGCACCTGCCGGGCCGCGCCGCCCGTACCGTCCCCGCGCCGCTGGCCGCGGTCGGCCTGGCCGCCGCCGTCACCGCCGCGGCCGACCTGCCGGTGGCCCGGGTACGGGTGGCCGGGCTGCTCGACGTCGTCCGGCTGCCCGACCCGGCCGCGCTCGGCGGCCTGGCGGGCGCCGCGGGCATCGGCACCGTCGTCGCCTTCACCCTGATCGCCTCCGCCGAGACGCTGTTCAGCGCCGCCGCCGTCGACCGGATGCACCACGGCCCGCGCACCGACTACGACCGCGAACTCACCGCCCAGGGCATCGGCAACACCGTCTGCGGGCTGCTCGGCGCGCTGCCGATGACCGCCGTGATCGTGCGCAGCGCGGCCAACGTCCAGGCGGGCGCCCGCACCCGGGCCGCGCGCTTCCTGCATGGGCTGTGGCTGCTGCTGTTCACCGCCCTGCTGCCCGGGGTGCTCGGGCTGGTCCCGCTCACCGCGCTGGCCGCCGTCCTGGTGTATGCCGGGGCCACGTTGGTGCCGCTGCGCCGGATCGCCGCGCTGTGCCGGGGGCACCGGGGCGAGGCGGTAGTGCTCGTCACGACGGCGCTCGCCGTGGTCGCCACCGACCTGTTCGAGGGGGTGCTGATCGGGGTCGGCCTGGCCGTGGCCAAGTCCGCCTGGCAGACCTCGCACCTGCAGATCGCCGTCGAGGAGGTGGTGCTGACGGACGGTCGGCCCCTGCACCGGGTCCGCCTCAGCGGCAATGCCACCTTCCTGCGGCTGCCCCGCCTGCTGGACACCCTGGAACGGCTGCCCGGCGACCGCCCGGTGGAACTCGACTGGTCCGGCCTGCGCCACCTGGACCACGCCTGCACCCTGGCCCTCACCTCCTGGGCCGACCAGCACCGGGCCCGCGCCAGCGCCCCGCTCGCCGTCGAACCGCCGCTGCCGACCGTCGTCTGACGGTTCCTCCGGCGAACCGGCCGAGTGGCCCCGGAGAGCCCGGCGACCCCGGCGACCCCGGCGACCCCGGTTAGCCCGGAGAGTCCGGCGACCCCGGTTAGCCTGGTCGCGGCCCGGAGCGGTCCGGGCCGCGACCAGGTGTCGTCGGACGTCAAGGAGCGCAGACCGTGATCGCAGCTTTTTCGGTGACCCCGCTGGGGATCGGCGAGGACGTGGGGGAGGCGGTGGCCGCGGCCGTGCGGGTGGTGCGGGCGAGCGGGCTGCCGAACCGGACGGACGCGATGTTCACCAGCATCGAGGGGGAGTGGGACGAGGTGATGCCGGTGATCAAGGCGGCGATCGAGGCGGTGAAGGCGCACAGCGACCGGGTGAGCACGGTCATCAAGATCGACGACCGGGCCGGGGTCACCGACGGCCTCACCGCCAAGGTCGCCTCGGTCGAGCGGTACCTCGCTGAGGGCTGAGGCTCAGCCGGTCGAGGTGGGTTGGGGGCTGGGCCCGGCGTCCGGCCGGCGGGCGGCGAGCAGCCGGTCCAGGGAGTACGGGCCGGAGCCCAGCACCGCGATGGCCAGGAAGGCCCAGCAGAACATCACCGAGGCCTCGCCCCCGTTCTGCAGTGGCAGCAGGGCGTTCTCCTGATGGACGGTGAAGTAGGCGTAGGCCATCGAGCCGGAGCAGAGCAGGGCGGCCGCCCTGGTGCCGCTGCCGAGCAGCACCAGGGCGCCGCCGACGAGTTGGATCAGTGCGGCCCACCAGCCGGGCCACTGGCCGGGCGGGATGCTGCCGCCGCCCTTGGTGCCGCCGAGGACGCCGAAGAGTGCGGCGGCGCCGTGGCAGGCGAAGAGCAGGCCGACGACGATCCGGTAGACCGTCAGGACGAGCGGTCGCGCGGCCTCGACGGCCTGTTGGGGGGTCGGGGGGATGTGTGCGGGCATGCCGGAACGCCTCCTGTGGGGGGAGAAGGAGGGATGGGGCGGTAAGGCTAGGCTTGGTCTAGTCCACTTGGCAATGCTCCGTCAGATAACGGTCTGGACCACTCTCCGCTCTTTCTTGACCGATCGGTCTTGAAAGGGCTACTGTTCCGGTCATGGCGCGGACCAAGGAATTCGACCCGGACACGGCGCTCCAGGCAGCTCTCGAACTGTTCTGGCGGCGCGGCTACGAGGCCACCTCGATGGCCGACCTGGTCGAAGGGCTGGGCATCGCCCGGGCCAGCATCTACGCGACCTTCGGCAGCAAGCACGAGCTCTACCTGCGTGCGCTGGAGCGCTACAACGAACAGCACAACCCCGGCCTGCTGGCCGAGCTGTCCCAGCCGGGCCCGGTGCTGCCGGCCGTCCGCGCCCTGGTGCGCCGATATGCGGGAATGGGGGACGAGGACCGCAGGCGCGGCTGCTTCATCACCAACACGGCCGTCGAACTCGCCCCGCACGACGAGGCGGCGGCCCGCCGGGTGGAGGTCAGTTACGACCACCTGGAGACGGCGCTGACCGCCGCCCTGCTGCGGGCCGGGTCCCAGGGCGAACTGCCGGCCGGGCGGGAGCCGCGGGCGCTGGCCCGGATGCTGGTGGTGCTGCTGCAGGGGATCCGGGTGGTGGGCAAGACCGCCGACGGCGAGCCCCGGGTGCGCGACGCCGCCGAGCAGGCACTGACGCTGCTGGACTGAGCTCCGGTCCGAACCGGCGGCCCACGGGGGTGTCTCCGGCTCGGTCGGCCCGGCGTCCTTCGCCGTCCTGTGCCGTCTTTGTGTCGTCTTTTGCCGTCCCGATTCTGGACCGAACGTTCTTAAAAATTTGGTGTGGGGGGAGTCCATGAGTGTCACCACGAACGCCCGGAGGAGCTTCGCGCTGCTCGGCGTCGTCCAGGCGGTGCTGATCTTCACGATCATGATCCTCACCGTGCCGCTTCCCCTGGTCGCCCGGGAGCTCGGCCTCGGCCCGTCCGACGTCCTGCTGCTCAGCGCCGCGTACGGGCTCTCCTTCGCGGCCCTGCTACTGCTCGGCGGGCGACTGACGGACCGTCACGGCGGCCGCCGGATGCTCAGATGGGGCCTGGCGCTGCTCGCCGTCGCCTCGGTCGCCTGCGCCCTCGCACCGGACTACCCCGTCCTGCTGGCGAGCCGCTTCGTCCAGGGCGCGGGCGCGGCCCTCGCCGCCCCGGCGGCGGTCGCCGTGGTCCGCCGGCTGTACCCCGAACCCGCCGCCTACCGGCGGGCGATGGCCACCTGGGGCGGACTCTCCGTGATCGGCGCGACGGCCGGCAGCGTGGTGTCGGGGCCGATCGCTGCCGTGGTCTCCTGGCGCTGGCTGTTCGCGGTGCCCGTCCTGGTCGCGCTGGCCGGGCTGCTCCGCTCCGGCACCCTGCCCGAGCCCGACAGCGCTCCCGACGCCGAGCCTGACGCCAAGACCGACACCGCTCCCGCCTCCGGCCACGCACCCGCCTCCGACCACGCACCCGCCTCCGACCACGCACCCGCCCCCGTGAGCCGCCGCCCGGCGCTCGACCTGCGCGGCGCGCTGCTCGCCACCACCGGTGTCTGCGCGGCGAGTTACGCCCTGGTGGCGTCCACCGAGCACGGCTGGAGCAGCCCCGGCGTGCTCGCGCCGTTCGCCGTCGGCGTGCTCCTGCTGCTCGCCTTCGCCGGCGCCGAGCGCCGCACCGCCGACCCGCTGCTGCCGCCAGGCTTCCTCGCCGACCGCCGCCGGGCCACCGCCCTGGTCACCGTGATGGCGACCTCCGCGGGCACCGCCCTGGCCTTCGTCCTGCTCTCGCTCTACCTCCAGCAACTGCGCGGCTGGAGCGCGGCCGACACCTCCGCCGCGTTCGTGCCGTACGCGGTCGCCCTGCTGCTGTCCGGACGGCTGGCCGGGCCGCTGATCGCCCGGTACGGTCCGGTGCCGGTCACCGCCGCCGGTCTCGCCCTGGAGGCGGCCGGACTCGCCCTGCTGGCCGGGCTCGACCCCGCCAGCGGCTACCCCACCGGGCTGCTGCCCGGACTGCTCCTGCTGCCCGCCGGCGCCGCCGCGTCCTTCGCCGGGGCGGCCGTGCTCGCCACCAGCGGCGTGGCGCCCGAACGCACCGGCCTGGCGGCGGGCGTCTTCAACACCGCCATGGAGCTCGGCCCCACCGCCGGGCTGGCCGCTCTGATGGCCCTCGCCGCCACCCGTCCGACCGTCGTCGGCGGTTACGCGGCGGCCTTCGCCGCGGCCGCCGCCGGGCTGGCCCTGACCGCCGTCGCGGTCGCGGTCCTGCCCAGGGGCGGCGCCACCGGGGGCACCGTCGGGACGAGCACCACCAAGACCACCACCACGAGCACCACCACGAGCACCACCAACGCACCTGAACGCACCACTCGGATCAAGGAGTTCACCTCATGAGCACGCGTTTCGCCGACAAGTCTGTCCTGATCACCGGCGGCGGCAGCGGCATCGGGCGGGGGATCGCGCTCGCCTTCGCCGCGGAGGGCGCCCGGGTCGCGGTCGCCGGGCGCAGCCTCGGCCCGCTGGCCGAGACCGTCGAGCTGATCGAGCGGGCCGGCGGCAAGGCCGTCGCGCTGACCGGCGACGTGACGAACAGTGAGGACGCCGCCCGGCTGGTCCGGGAGGTCGTCGAGCAGTTCGGCGGACTGGACGTCGCCGTCAACAACGCCGGGGTCTTCGGCGCCGCCGGTCCGATCGCCGACATCGACGAGGACCAGTTCCGCTGGGTCTTCGACGTCAACGTGACCGGCACCCTGCTGGCGATGAAGCACCAGATCGGCCACATGCGAGCCCACGGCGGCGGGGCCATCGTCAACGTCTCGTCCAACCTGGGCGTCCACAAGCGGGCCGACGGCGCCGGCGCCTACAACGCCAGCAAGGCCGCCGTCACCGCGCTGACCCGCTCCGCCGCCCGCGACCACATCGGCGAGGGCGTGCGGATCAACACCGTCAGCCCCGGCCCGGTGGACACCCCGATGTCGACCCGCCCCGGCGAGAGCGACAGCGACAAGAGCGACCGGATGAAGGCCGAGGTGCCGGTCGGCCGGGCCGGCGCGGTCGCGGAGATCGCCGCCGCCGTGCTGTACCTGGCCTCGGACGAGGCGGGCTACACCGTCGGCGCCGACCTGGTGCTGGACGGCGGCGTCACCGCCTGAGCCCGTCCGTGACGGCTCCGACGCCCCTGTGCCACGGGGTCGTCGGAGCCGTTCAGCGGTTCTGGAGTGCGTCCAGTGCCTCCTCGGTACGGGCCCGGGCGACCATCAAGTCCTCCTCGATCCGCAGCAGCAGCACGTCCGGCCCCGCGTACCACCGGAAGTGGCAGCCGAGCGCGGGCAACTCCTGCAGTCCGTCGGGCTGTTCGTCGCCGGGCTCGAAGAAGACGCTCAACTCCGCTTCCTCCAGCAGCTTCTCGCTCATCGCCATCACCGCCGCCGCCGTGGAGAAGCGCTCCTCCCAGGGCTCCCAGCGCTCCTGCGATTTGTCCGCGAGGTCCGGCCGGCCCACCGTCGGCGGGTCCTCCTGCGCCAGGTCCGCCAGCAGCACACCCCAGTGCGCGCAGCCCTGGTTCTCGGCGCGGTAGACCAGCGCGCCGTCCAGCACGTGGAGCTCGTCCGGCGTCAGCAGCACGTCCTGGGAGCTGGTGAGGTCGGCCCGGCGCCCGAACAGCCGGTACGCCTCGCGCAGGGCCACCGGCAGCCGCAGCCCCAGTCGCTCCTCGGCCGCGTCCAGTTCGGCCTCGGGGAAGCCGTCCCGCGGCCCCAGCGGCTCGCCCCAGTACGCGGCGAAGCCCCGGACCAGTGCCCAGGCGCCCGCCCGGCCGTCCGGCGCTCCGGCCATCGCGGCCCGCATGTCGAAATCCGTCTCGTTCACCCGCGCACCGTACGGCACCCTGCTGACAGCGTGGTGCCGGTCGCCGACAGCCGCCGACAGCCGCCGAGGGCCGGGTGCCGACCGCGCGCGCCCGGTCGGCCGCCGGGCCGGGAGCGGCTGTTGCGCGCACGACCGGCCGAAATCTGACGCGAACGCGTAATCCCGGGGACACCGGTTGATCACCGCGGGGTTCCCGCGCCGTCGTTCGGGCAGGACACGGTTTCGGCCGGAACCAACACACGAAAGGCGGACGTGCCACCGATGCCGACCGCACCGCACCCCGTGCCCCTCGCGGGCCGTCGAAGCCGCTGGGGCGAGCACGGGCTCGCCTGGGCCTTCCTGCTGCCCTCCCTGGTGGTCTTCGTCCTGTTCATCGGCTATCCACTGGGACGGACGATCTACCTCAGCGGGCACGCCAACGACCTCTTCGGCGCGCCCTCCCGCTACGTCGGGTTCAAGCACTACACGGACCTGCTGGCCTCCGCCGACTTCGGCCGGACGCTGGTCACCACCGCGCTGTTCACCCTGCTCACCGTGGTGCCCGGGGTGCTCGGCGCGCTGGTGCTGGTGCTGCTGCTGGAGAACCGGATCCGCGGCGTACGGCTGCTGCGCTCCGCCTTCGCGCTGCCCTTCGCCTTCTCGGTGGCCAGCGCCTCGGTGGTCTTCGCGGTGTTCTACAACCCGGCCAGCGGGGTGCTGAACGGCCTGCTGTCGCACCTCGGGCTCGGCCCGGTCGGCTGGTTGACCGACTCCCGGTACGCGCTGTTCTCGGTGGCCCTGACCACGGTCTGGATGAACCTCGGCTACAACGTGCTGGTGCTCTCGGCGGGCATCGGCTCGATCCCGGGCGAGGTCGTCGAGGCGGCCCGGATCGACGGCGCCTCCGGCCTGCGGCTGGCCCGGTCGATCACCGTTCCGATGCTCGGCCCGAACCTGTTCTTCCTGACGGTGGTCTCCACCGTCCACGCACTGCAGAGTTTCGGCCAGATCCACATCCTCACCAAGGGCGGGCCGGACGGCTCCACCCGGACCCTGGTCTACTCGGTCTACGAGAAGGCCTTCGCCTACGGCTCCAGCGACTTCGGCACGGCGAGCGCCCAGGCCGTGGTGCTGCTGCTGGTCGTCCTCGCCTGCACGGCCGTCCAGTTCGGCGTCCTGGAGCGGAAGGTGCACTACGCATGAGCACGGCTGTCACTGAGGCCCGGGCCCAGGCCGCCCCGCCCCGCCCGAAGGCCCGTCCGCTGGCCGGCCGCTCCGCGCGCGACCTGCTCGGCCGCGCCGCCGTCTACCTGCTGCTCGCCGTCGCCGTGGTCACGGTCGCCTTCCCGGTGTACTACGCGGTCGTCGGCGCCTTCATGGAGCCGTCCGAACTCGCCTCCTACCCGCCCGCGTTGGTGCCCCACTCGGTCACCGGACGGAACTTCTCCGGCGCCGTCGACACCATCCCGCTGTTCCGGCAGTACGCCAACTCGGCGATCACCGCCACCGCGATCACCCTCGCCCAGCTGGTCACCTCGATCCTGGCCGCGTACGCCTTCGTCTTCCTGCCGATGAAGGCGCGGGCCGCGGTGTTCGGGCTGTTCCTGGCGACACTGATGGTCCCCTGGGAGGCGATCATCATCCCCAACTACCTGACGCTGTCGGGCTGGGGCCTCGGCAACACCTACTTCGGCCTGGTGCTGCCGTTCCTCGCCTCCGGCTTCGGCACCTTCATGCTGCGGCAGGCCTTCCGCCAGCTGCCCGGCGAACTGCGCGACGCGGCCCGGATCGACGGCGCCGGGCACTGGCGGTTCCTGTGGCGGATCGTCGTGCCGCTCAACAAGCCGGCCCTGGCCGCACTGTCGATCTACGTCTTCCTGTCGGCCTGGAACCAGTACTTCTGGCCGCTCATCATCACCCGCACCGCCGAGATGCAGACCCTGCAGATCGGCCTCACCTCGCTGCGCGACGCCGAGATGGCCGACCCCGGCCTGATCCTGGCCGGCGTGGTGCTCTCCCTGCTGCCCACCCTCGCCCTGGTGGTCTTCGGCCAGCGCTTCATCGTCCGCGGCCTCACCGCGGGCGCCGTCCGCTGAGCCGCGCCGTACCGGATCGTCCGCCCCGCCCGTATGCCCCGCCCGTACATCCCGCCCGTATGCCCCGCCTGTACACCCCGCCCGTACATCCCGCTCGTCAACCGGAAGAAGAAGGATCCCTCGTGAAGAAGAGTGCACGCGCGCTCGCGGCCGTGCTGGTGGCCGGCCTGTCCCTGACCGCCTGCGGCTCCAGCGGCTCGGACGCCGGTTCGGGGGGTTCCGCCGACGCCGGGGCGCCCGGCGCCCAGGCGCTCGACCAGGCCTCCGGCGTCACCACCGTCGAGTTCTGGCACTCGATGACCGGCAAGAACGCCGACGTGCTGAACGGCCTGGTGAAGGACTTCAACGCGGCCCACCAGGGCAAGATCGAGGTCAAGGCGCAGTTCCAGGGCAAGTACGACGAGCTGGTCACCAAGTACAAGGCCGCGGTGCAGCAGAAGGGCACCCCCGCCCTGGTGCAGGTCTACGACATCGGCACCCGCTTCATGATCGACTCCAAGCAGACCGTCCCCGCCCAGGCCTTCGCCGACAAGGACGGCTACTCGCTGGACGACCTCGACCCCAACATCCGCAACTACTACTCGGCCAACGGCAAGCTGGTCTCGATGCCGTTCAACTCCTCGATGCCGCTGCTCTACCTGAACACCGACGCCTTCAAGGAGGCCGGCCTCGACCCGGCGCAGTCGCCGAAGGACCTCAACGAGCTGGGCGACCTGGCCAAGAAACTGACCAAGAAGGACGCCGACGGCAAGACCGTCCGCTACGGCTTCGGGGCCGCCATCTACGGCTGGTTCGTCGAGGAGCTGCTCGCCGAGTCCGGCACCATGTACTGCGACAACGACAACGGCCGCAGCAACAAGGCGGCCAAGGTCGTGTTCGACTCAGCCCAGGGCGCGCAGATCGTCCAGTGGTGGGCCGACCTGGTCAAGGGCGGCTACGCGGCCAACACCGGCCGGGTCACCGACGACGCCCAGGCCGCTTTCAAGTCCGGCACGGTCGCCATGCACCTGGAGTCCACCGGCGTGCTGCGCGGCTACACCGAGGCCGCCAAGTTCGGTGTCGGCACCGCGCCCTTCCCCAAGGTGACGGCCGCCGACCAGGGCGGCCCGGTGATCGGCGGCGCCTCGCTGTGGATCAGCGGCCCCGGCCACTCGGACGCCGAGAAGCGGGCGGCCTGGGAGTTCGAGAAGTTCGTCACCGGCCCCGAGCAGCAGGCCGTCTGGCACACCGGCACCGGCTACTTCCCGGTCAACAGGAAGTCCCTGGACGACCCGAAGGACAAGGAGTGGGTCGGCAAGTACCCGCAGTTCCAGACGGCCATCGACCAGTTGAAGGCCACCAAGCCCACTCCGGCCACCGCCGGCTGTCTGCTCGGCGTGATGCCGCAGGCCCGCAAGGGCGTGGAGACGGCCATCGAGCAGACCGTGGCCGGCGGCAAGACCGCCCAGCAGGCGCTCGCCGACGCGGCCAAGGAGCTCCAGCCCGCGATCGAGAGCTACAACAGCTCGGTCGGCTGAGGCCGGTCACCCGCCCCGACCGACGGCCCGCCCGGCGCAGCACGCGCCCGGGCGGGCCGTCGCCGTCCCAGAGTCCGTCGGTCCGTCCTACGCGGAGAGCGCGGTGTCGTCCTCGGGCAGCGCGCACGCGCCCGCCAGCTCGTCCAGCGACAGGTCCAGCGCGAACGCCAGCGCCGCGATGGTGAAGAACGACGGCGTCGGCGCCCGCCCGGTCTCGATCTTGCGCAGCGTCTCCGCCGAGACGCCGGCCACCGCCGCCACCTCGACCATGCTGCGCTCGCCACGCGCCTCGCGCAGCAGCGCCCCGAAGCGCTCCCCACGCTCGCGCTCCCACGGGGTCAGCGGAGTCCTCACCATGCCGTCGAGTGTAGGGCGCCCGCCCCTCCTCGGGAACCGTGATACAAATACCGGTATAAGAATTGGATCCAGGGGAGAGGTTCACCATGGTCGAACTCAAGTCGGACGCCGCCCTCGACGCGATGCGCGAGGCCGGGCGGGTGGTCGCCAACGCGCTGGCGGCCGTGCAGCGGGAGGCCGCGGCGGGCGTGAGCCTGCTGGAGCTGGACGAGGTGGCGCGGGGGGTGCTCACGGCCGCCGGGGCGACCTCGCCGTTCCTCGGGTACCGGCCGGCCTTCGCGCCGGTGCCCTTCCCCGCCGTCATCTGCGCCTCCGTGAACGACGCGGTCGTGCACGGCGTCCCGGACGGCTACCGGCTGCGCGACGGCGACCTGGTGAGCATCGACTGCGGGGCCGTCCTGGACGGCTGGTGCGGCGACTCCGCCGTCAGCTTCACCGTCGGCCCCGCCCGCCCCGAGGACGCCGAGCTGATCGCCGCCACCCGGCGGGCCCTGGAGGCCGGGATCGCCGCCGCCGTGGTCGGCAACCGGATCGGGGACATCGCCCACGCCGTCGGCTCGGTGGCCCGCTCCGCGCGGTACGGGCTGCTCGACGGCTTCGGCGGCCACGGCATCGGCCGCCGGATGCACGAGGACCCGCACGTCCCCAACGAGGGCCGCCCCGGCCGGGGTTACCCGCTGCGCCCGGGCCTGGTGCTGGCCATCGAGCCGATGCTGACGGCCGGCGGCCGGGACGACTACGACACCGACCCGGACGGCTGGACCCTGCGCACCGTCGACGGCACCCGGGCCGCCCACATCGAGCACACCGTCGCCGTCACCGAGGACGGCCCGCGCATCCTCACCCTCCCGTAGCCCCCGCGTGGTGACGGACGTTACGCCCTCGGGCCCGTCCCGCCGGAGTACCGTGCGGGGCATGACCGATCAGGACTTCACCACACGGGTCACCGTACGCGGCTACGAGACCGACACCCAGGGCCACCTGAACCAGGCCGTCTACCTGCAGTACGCCGAGCACGCCCGCTGGGAGTACCTGCACGCGGCCGGCATCCGCCAGGCCGATCTGGTGGCCGAGGGCGTGGGCCCGGTCGTGCTGGAGACCACGGTGAAGTACCTGCGGGAGCTGCGCGCCGGGGACACGGTGGACATCAGCTGCGCGTTCGTCTGGCTGGGCGGCAAGACCTTCCAGGTGGTGCAGCGGCTGACCCGCGAGGACGGCGTGCCGGCCGCGGAGGTCACCGGGGTGGGCGGCATCCTCGACCTGGCGGCGCGCCGGCTGGTCGCCGACCCGCGCGAGCCGTTGCGCGCCCTGGCCTCGAATCCGGGGCTGCTCGGCCTCTGACCTCCCGTTGCGCTCCCTTCCCCAGGGGCGTCAGGCGGGCCGGTGCCGCCCGCCGGGGACCGGCGCCGTCCGGGGGTGGTCGGCGGCCGCGATCAGGGCGGCCAGACCGGTGGTGACCGGCACCGCCGCGACCAGTCCGATGCTGCCGACCAGGGTGCGGGCGATCTCCTCGGCGACCAGTTCGCTGGTGGCCACCGACACCAGCGTCCGGTGCGCGACGGAGAACAGCAGCAGCAGCGGCAGCGCGGCACCCGCGTAGGCGAGCACCAGGGTGTTGACGGTCGAGGCGATGTGGTCGCGGCCGATCCGCATGCCGGTCCGGTAGAGCCGGCCGGCGCCCATCGTCGGGTCGGCCTCGTGCAGTTCCCAGATCGCCGAGGTCTGGGTGACCGTCACGTCGAACAGCACGCCGAGCGAGCCGATCACGAACCCGGCGAGCAGCAGGCCGCGGATCTCGATGCCGGGGTAGAGGCCGTGGACCAGCCCGGTCTCCTCCGAGGTGTCGCCGGTCAGCTGCGCCCAGGCGGCGAAGACCAGGCTGAGCACCCCGATCAGGACCAGCGACGCCAGCGTTCCGAGCACCGCCACCGAGGTGCGGGCGGAGAGCCCGTGGCACAGGTAGAGGGCGATCAGCATGATCGCGCTGGCGCCGACGATCGCCACCAGCAGCGGGTCCGAACCGCGCAGGATGGCGGGCAGGATGAACAGCGACAGCACGGCGAAGCTGATCGCCAGCGCGACCAGCGCGGCGACCCCGCGCCAGCGGCCGATCACCACCACGACGACGGCGAACAGCCCGGCGAGCACGCCCATCGGCAGGTTCCGGTCCACGTCGACGACGCTGTAGCGCAGGTCCGCCGGGGCGTTCGGCGCGTACGTGAGGACGACCCGCTCGCCGACCTCGTAGTGCCGTGACTCGGCCGGGTGGACGACCACCGTGAAGGTGCGGCCCCGGTCCGGGCCGTCGGTGACCTCCACGGTGCCCTGCCGGCAGGTGCCCCGGTCGGCGGGGCCGAGGTCGACGCAGGGCAGTTCCTGGATCCGGGTGACCCGGCCGTGCCGGATCTGCTGGTCGAAGCCGAGCCCGGTGTGCTGGTGGGCCGGGACCCCGCCCGGCCAGAGCACCACCAGGCCGACGGCGACGGCGAGCGCGAACGGGATCAGCACGGCCGCGATCACCTTGCGCAGGTGGGCGGAGACCGGCGCGGCGGGCCCGTGGGCGTGGGCGTGCGCGTGGCTGTGCCCCACAGGCGCGGCGTGCCCCACGGGCGCGGCGGGCCCCCCGTGCGGGTGCTCCTGCTCGTGCTCGTGCACGAGCGCGATCCCGTCGTGCGGGTTCCCTGCCGTCACCTCACGCCTCCTCAGATCTCCTCCACAGCACCCGAAATCATCGACCTACGACCCGCCGTCGTCCCGCAGGACCCGAACGGTCGGCGCGCCGCCGCCGGGTGCGGGGCGGCCCCCGCCCGCCGACGGGGGATTGCCCCACCACCGATCGACCGGCTGGCGGCATGGGCCCGATTCCCCTGCCGCAGCAGACTCTTGGGCATGTCGAAGCTCACCGGTACCACCCTCGCCACCCTGGCCGTCACCGTGCTGACCGCCCTCCCCGCTGCCGCCGCCGCCCCGGAGCACTCCGGTGCGGGCGGCCTCGACTGGACCACCTGCCAGGGCCGGGTCGACCCCCGCCAGCAGTGCGCCGACCTCACCGTCCCCCTGGACTACAACGACCCGGACGGCCAACAGATCACGCTCGCCGTCTCCCGGATCGCCACCGCCAAGCCGGGCCTGCGCCGCGGCGTGCTGCTGACCGTGCCCGGCGGGCCGGGCGGTTCCGGCATCGGCCTCCCCACGAGCGCCGTCGGGCGCCTCCCGCAGTCCGTCCTGGACCGCTTCGACCTGGTCGGCTTCGACCCGCGCGGCGTCGGCGGCTCCACCCCGGTCAGCTGCGGCCTGGACCACTCCGACCTGGCGATGGTCAAGCTGCGCCCCTGGCCGGCCGCCGACGGTTCGATCGACACCAACCTGGCCACCGCCCGCCGGGTCGCCGAGACCTGTGCGCGCAACGGGGGCCCGGTGCTGCGCAGCATCTCCACCGCCAACGAGGCCCGCGACATCGACCGGATCCGCCAGGCCCTCGGCGAGCGCAAGCTCTCCGCCTGGGGCACCTCGTACGGCACCTACGCGGGCGCCGTCTACGCCACCATGTTCCCCGGGCGCACCGACCGGATCGTGCTGGACAGCAACGACGACCCGGACCCGTCGAAGGTCGGCCGCGGCTGGCTGGCCGCCTTCGGCCGGGGCGCCGAGGACCGCTTCCCCGACTTCGCCGCGTGGGCGTCGGCGCCGGACAATCCGGACCGGGTCGCGGACACCCCCGAGCAGGTGCGCCCGCTGTTCCTGGACCTCGCCGCCCGGCTGGACGCGGCCCCGCTGCCCTGGCCCGGCGCCAACCCTGCCGAGCTGAACGGCAACGTGCTGCGCGAGTCCATGCTGAACAGCCTGTACGCGGACGCCGAGTTCCCCGACCTGGCCCGGCTGATGCTGGCGGGCCTCGGCCGCCGCCCGCTGCCCGCCCCGGTCGTGCCGCCCGACGCGGCGGTGCAGAACACCCTCGCGGTATCCGTCGGCACGCTCTGCAACGACGTCCGCTGGCCCGCCGACCCGGCGGCCTACGCCAAGGACGCGGCCGCCGACCGGACCGCCCGGCCGCTCACCGCGGGCATGCCGGTGAACGTGATGCCCTGCGCCTTCTGGCCGTTCGCGCCGGCCGAGCCGCCGGTGCGGGTGACCGGCCGGGGCCCGGCGAACGTCCTGCTGGCGCAGAACCTGCGCGACCCGGCCACCCCGTACTCCGGCGCGCTCAGGCTCCGGGCGGCGTTCGGCGACCGGGCCCGGATGGTGACGGTCGACTCCGGCGGCCACGACGTCTACCTGGCGAACGGGAACGCCTGCGGCGACGCGGCGGTGACGGACTTCCTGGTGACGGGCCGTCGCCCGGCCGGGGACGTGTTCTGCCCGGCCGCCGGCTGACGCCGACCCGGGCGGCGGGGCAAGCGGGGCGGCGGGGAGGCGGGGCAGCGGCGGCAACCGGCCGCAGGGCAACGGGCCGTGGGGACAACGGGCCGTAGGGCAACGGGCCGTGGACGAACGGCCCTTGTCCCTGCGTGTACCCACGTTCGACCCTCACACATGAGTCGAACCTGTCGCGATTTTGTGACAATAGTTCGCCAACAGGCCCCCCACGGTGGGGATTCACGGCCGTAATGTTCGAACTATGTCACCGAAGAGCCGCATACCTGCCCCGGACCCGGGCGACACCTGGGTCCCGCGCCCGAGGCGCCGTCAGACCCCGCTCGGAATCCTGCGCCATGCGGCCACCTTCCTCGGCTCCAGCGTGCTGGGCGGCGTCCTGCTGGCGGGGCTGATCCTCCCGGGCGCGGGCGCGGTCGGACTGGGCGCCAAGAGCGGCGCCGAGGGCTTCGAGAGCATCCCCGACGACTTCAAGACCCCGCCGCTCACCCAGGCGACCCAGATCTACGACGCCAGGGGCGGCCTGATCGCCAAGGTCTACGAGCGCGACCGCACCGTGCTGACCGCCGAGCAGATGTCACCGCTGATCCGCAAGGCCCAGGTGGACATCGAGGACGCGCGCTTCTACGAGCACGGCGCGGTCGACCTCAAGGGCGTGCTGCGGGCGATCACCAAGAACGCGGAGAGCGGCGCCGCCGTGCAGGGCGCCTCCACCCTCACCCAGCAGTACGTGAAGAACGTCAACGTCGAGATGGCCGGGGACGACCCGGTGGCGGTGCGCGAGGCGCAGCGCAAGACCCTGGGCCGCAAGATCCAGGAACTGCGGTACGCCATCAAGCTGGAGGAGGACCTCTCCAAGGAGCAGATCCTCACCAACTACCTGAACATCACCTTCTACGGCCACCAGGCGTACGGCATCCAGGCCGCCTCCCAGCGGTACTTCAGCAAGGACGCCAAGGACCTCACCCTCCCCGAGGCGGCGATGCTCGCGGGGCTGGTGCAGAACCCCTCCCAGTACGACCCGAAGCTGCACCCGGTGGCCGCGCAGAAGCGCCGGGACACCGTGATCGACAAGATGGTGGAGAACAAGCACATCACCGCCCAGCAGGCGGCCGAGGCCAAGGCCGCCCCGCTGGGCCTCAACTACAAGGACCCGCAGAACGGTTGCATCACCGCCCAGGCCGGCATGGGCTTCTTCTGCGACTACGTCCGCCACGTGGTCAAGCAGGACCCGGCCTACGGCAAGAGCGCCGCCGAGCGCAAGAAGCTGTGGGACACCGGCGGGTTGAACATCTACACCACCCTCGACCCGGACAAGCAGGCCGCCGCGCAGAACGCCGTCTCCACCAAGGTGTACGTCACCGACCCGGTCTCGGCGGCGATGACGATGGTCGAGCCCGGCAGCGGCAAGATCCTGGCGATGGCCCAGACCCGCCCGTACGGCCTGGCGAAGGAGAAGAACCAGACCGTCGTCAACCTCAACGTGGACGCGGCGATGGGCGGGGGCATCGGCTTTCAGCCCGGCTCCAACTTCAAGCCGATCGTGGCCGCCGCCGCCCTGGAGGCCGGCCTGTCGCCGACCCAGCAGTACGACTCGCCGAACCGGATGGACTGGCCGACGATGAAGACCTGCGACGGCACCTGGAAGAACCTCAGCAAGGGCAAGAAGGAGGGGACGATCCCCAACGAGAGCCCGAGCGAGAAGGGGCCGTACCAGCTCAAGCAGGCGATGGCGCTCTCGGTCAACACCTACTTCGTGCAGATGGAGCAGGAGATCGGGCTCTGCGCCGTCAAGCAGATGGCCAACAAGCTGGGCGTGACCGGCAAGGCGAGCGGCGACCCCTTGCAGGAGGTGCCCGCCCTCGGCCTGGGTACCCAGGAGGTCAGCCCGCTGACCATGGCCAACGTCTACGCGACCTTCGCCGCCCGGGGCTCCTACTGCGCGCCGGTGGCGATCAACCGGATCACCACGGTGGACGGCAAGGACGTCCCGGTGGCCCCGGCCCGCTGCGACCAGGTGATGTCCCCGGACACCGCCGACGTGATCAACAGCGTGCTGCTCGGGGTGACCGAGAAGGGCGGCACCGCGCGGGACCTCCGGCTGGACGACGACCGCCAGATCGCGGGCAAGACCGGCACCACGGACGAGAAGAAGTCGGCCTGGTTCACCGGCTACACCGGCAACCTGGCCGGCTCGGTCTGGCTGGGCAGCCCGGGCGTCAAGGTGCCGATGCGCAACATCCGGATCGGCGGCCAGTACCAGCCCGAGGTGTTCGGGGCGACCGGCCCGGGGCCGATCTGGCAGCAGGCCATGAGCGACGCGGTGCGGACCATGCCGGAGAAGGAGTTCACCACCGTCCACATCCCGGACCCGGTCCGGCCGACCCCGGGGTGCGGCACCGTCACCGGCTCACCGTCCTCGGCGACCTGCACCGGAGCGCCCAGCCCGGGCTCGACCGGCCGCCCGCGCGGCAACTCCCCGTCGGACGGCGGCACGGTCGGCCGCTCGGCCCCCACCACCGCGCCGGACTCCCCGGACCCGTCGGACCGGTGACGCCCGCGGCCCCGCCCGCGGCCCCGCACTCAGGCGGGGCCGCACGGGCCGGGGGCGCATGGGCCGGGGGCGCATGGGCCGGGGCCGCACGGGCCGGGGGCGCCTGCGCTACCGCGCCTCGACCGGATCGCCGGTGTCCTGGTCGAGGTTGAACACCCGCCGGTAGGAGTCGGTGACCACGGTGATCTGGGTGCGTCCCGTCCAACTCGCCGTCACCAGCCGGGCGTCGTCCGGGCCGCCGCCGACGTCCGCGAGCAGCCAGCGCCGGGCCGACCAGCCCTGCCCGCTCTCCAGCAGCACCTGCCAGTGCTCACCGGCCTGTGGCCCGGAGTCGTACGAGCGGTGCACCACCACCAGCGAGCGCTGGGCCCCGGCCGGCGCGTCCTCCCGGCTGCGGGTCTCGGCCGCCGACACCTTGTGCGCGGCCAGCACGCCGAGCAGGAACACCACCCCGGCGGTCACCGTGACCGCCCGGGTGGCGGCCCGTACGGCGGTGCGGCGGTCGCTCAGCCAGGCGGCCGCGATCAGCGCGCCGAGCGCGCCGCCGAGCAGCAGCTCCGGCCGGTTCAGCAGGTCGGCGACCAGCATCAGGCCGCCCGAGCGGCTCTCCCACTGGCCCTCGGTGTACAGCAGGACGGCCGCCGCCCCCGCGGCGAGCAGCAGCCGGGCCAGCAGCCGCCTGGCCCGCGGCGTCCGGTGGCGCCGGCGCGGCTGCGTCCACTCGTCCATGGTCCCCCCGGTCATGTGCTCACAGCTCCGCGAGGAGTTTCCGGCCCTCCGGCCAGTCGCCCAGCCCGGAGTCCGCGTTGAGGTGTCCGTACGCGCCCGGCTCGACGTAGCGGGAGCCCCAGGCCCGGGCGAACTCCCGGGCCCGCTCCGGGGTGATCCACGGGTCGTCGGTGGAGGAGACCACGACGGTCGGGAACGGGAAGCGCTCCAGCGTCACCGGCCGGAAGCCCAGCACCTCCGGTATGTCGGCGTGGTCCACGTCGGCGGGGGCGACCAGCAGCGCGCCCCGCACGGCGGCGGTCCGCCCGGCGGACGCACCGGCCACCCAGTCGGCGGCGGTGACGCAGCCCAGGCTGTGCGCCACCAGCACCACCGGCCCGTCGGCGGCCGCCGCGTCCACCGCCGCGTCCACCCGCGCCACCCAGTCCGTCCGGTCCGGGTGGTCCCAGTCGGCCTGCTCGACCCGGCGGAAGGCCTCCGGGTCGGCGGCCTCCCAGCGGGTCTGCCAGTGCTCCGGGCCCGAGTTCTGGTACCCGGGGAGGACGAGGTAGGTCGTACGGTCGGTCATGGGCTCCTCCGGGGCGGTTCCGGCCGCGGCCGGTGGACGGCCGGTGGACGGGTCGTGGGCGGTCGGTGGGCGGGCAGCACGAGAGTCTAGGCCTCGCCCACGACGCCCCCACAGCCGGGCGCCGCCCCCGCCGCCGCACCCGCTCCCGCCCCGGCACGCGCGGCTCGCGACCGGCGCGTGCGCCGCGTGGTGCGCCGCCGTACGCCCGGTGCGCCCTGTTGCCAACGGCGCGACGGGTACGGGAGGTTGGACCGGGCCCGGGCGCGGCGGCCACCGCGCCCGGGCCCGTACCAGGACCGAGGTTCGACCACGTGGAGGGATGTCGGCGATGACATCGAAGATCCTGCTCGTCACCGGGGACGCCGCCGAGTCGCTGGAGGTGTTCTACCCGTACCAGCGCTTGCGCGAGGAGGGCTACCAGGTCGACATCGCCGCCCCGACCAAGAAGCGCCTGCAGTTCGTGGTGCACGACTTCGTGGACGGCTACGACACCTACACGGAGAAGCCCGGGTACACCTGGCCCGCCGACCTCGCCTTCGCCGACGTGGACCCGGCCGACTACGTCGCCCTGGTCATCCCCGGCGGCCGCGCCCCCGAGTACCTGCGCAACGACCCGGACGTGCAGCGGATCACCCGGCACTTCTTCGCCGGCGACAAGCCCGTTGCGCAGATCTGCCACGGCCCGCTGATCACCGCCGCCGCCGGGGTGCTCGACGGCCGCCGCACCTCCGCCTACCCCGCGCTCGCCCCGGACATCAAGGCGGCGGGCGCCGAGTTCGTGGAGGGCGAGGCGGTGGTGGACGGCGTGGTCGTCTCGGCCCGGGCCTGGCCCGACCACCCGGCCTGGCTGCGCGCCTTCATCGAGGTCCTGCGCACCAAGGCCCCGGTGTCCTGACCCGCCGCCGGCTGCCCGGCCCGGCCGTACCCCGAGGCGTCTCCGGGTACGGCCCCGGACCGGGGTCGGGGTAGCGGGCCCTCCCGGAGGCTGACGACCGCCGCAGCCAGCGCTGCCATGGTGTCAACAACGATGGAAACAGTCGGAGTTGATGATCCGGCGCGCTGACCCAGGGAGAACGGCATGACCGCCGATCCGACCGCCCCCGCCCGCCGGCTTCGCCACCCGCTGCTGCGCGCCGCCGTCACGGCCGCCGGTCACGGCGTAGACGAGCAGGACGAGGACGGCGCGTTCCACGGGATACTCCGGGTGTGCGGGGAGGGGCCGGCGGCCGATGGCGGCCGGATGGTGTAGGTGAGGAACCCGGCGTGCTCGCCGGTGGGCGCGAACTCGGCCTTCACCAGGACTCGTCCGGAGGCGGGGTTGTCCGGGTGGTGCTTGGCGCGGACCTCCGGCAGCCCGAGGTGCCCGAAGGCCAGGGCAAGGACTCTGCGGACGCCCTCCGTGGCACAGCCGCGGCCCCAGGTGTCCGGGCGCAGGATGTAGCTGATCGCGGCGACGGGTCGGTCAAGGTGGAGCTTGACGACCCCGAGGAGGTCACCGGCGGCGTCGAGCCCGAGGGTGTAGAGCGCGCGTGGCGTCGACGTTGCGGAGGCTGCGGCGGTGCGGGTGTAGAACCGGGCTTCGGCGGCGTCCATCGGGGCCCTGCCCAGGTACTTCGTCGCCTCGGCACTGTAGATGCGCAGCAGGGCGTCGGCGTCGCCGGGGACCAGCTCCCGCAGCTCGATCACGCGTCCGCTGCTTCCACGAGCATCGTCAGCTCGGCGGCGGTCGGCCGGTCGTCGGGAACGGCCAGCAGGACGTGCCGTAGGCGCGCCTGGAGGGACGGCCAGGGCAGGGTGATGGACAGCGGTACGGCGCGGTGGGCGATGGCCTTGCGGATGGCCTCCAGCGGCGTTGCCTTGCCGAGTCCGGCGGTCTCGTAGTCCAGTGGCCAGGTGCCGGTGAGGCAGGTCCACAGGGTTCCGGCGAGGGCGTAGACGTCGGCGGTCTGGGTGGTCTCGACGGGTTGGGGGCCGTTGATGATCCGGGCGGCCAGCTCGGGCGCGGTGAGGTGGATCATCGTGCCGTCGAACGTCGTCCACGGCGTCGTGCCGATCTTCCGGGACCATGCGAAGTCGAGGAGCCGGACGCCCTGCTCGGTGTGGATGCCGTGCTGGGGTTGGAGATCACCGTGCACCCACCCGGCGGCGTGCAGGTCGGCTACGGCGCGGCACAAAGCGACCGCAGCGGCGAGGGCTTCGACCTTCCCGTCGCCGCCCGTGCGTACGGCGCGAAAGACGTCCCAGGTGGACGGCCCGGCCAGCCACGGGGTGACGTACCAGATGCCGTCGGTGAAGCGGCCGGCGGTGACGGTGTATCCGGGGAGCTGGTCCAGCACGGAGGCTTCCCTGGCGGTGACCTCGGCGGCGGAGCCGGTGCCGAGCTTGATGCTCACCGCACCCTTGGGGCCGCCGGCCTTCCACACCGCCGAGCCCCGCCGGTTGCTGATCTCCTCCAGCTCGACCGGGCCGCAGACGGCCTCTGCGGCCTTGAGCGCCGCTGCGGCCGCGGAAGTGAACTTGCCCATTCTCGTACTGCCTTCCACTCACAGGGGATGTGCTCGAAGACGTCCCGGCCGTCGTCGGCCGCCACGGACAGTGCCATGGCGAGGTCGGGAGTCCCCTCCAGAAACTTCGGATCCAGCGGCCGGACGCCCGCACGCACCGGGAGGAACGAGAACGGCGACGGCGGGAGGCTCTGCCCGCGCCGGCCGGTCTCGACCGCGCCCTGGGCGAACTTCCCGAACATGACCCCGACCTGGGCGTACAGGTTCTTCAATGCCCAGTGCGGCCACGCCATCAGCTCACGGTTGGACGCGCCTTCGCAGTGCCCGCGCAGCACGATGTTCTCGCACGCGAGGACCCCGAAGGGGCGGCTCATCAGTGGGCGGACCCATTCCGCGGCCTGGACTCCGGCATGGAACAACTCGGCCTCCACCGCGTACCGGTGGCTGCCCGGCGTGATCTCGTAGACGGTCCAGCCGGTCATCCCCCGGCGGGTGGAGGGGAGCAGGAACGGGCAGTGCTCGTCCAGCGTGGCGAGGTAGCCGTCCACGTCGACGCTGATGGGGTTCTCGGTGCGGGCCTCGGTGAGGCGGAGCGCCCCGGTGGTCGGCCGGGACGCTCCGTCGAATGGTGCGGTGATCACAAGTAGGACGCCGCCGGGGTCAGGTCGTCCCCGTCGCCCGGGGCCGGCGAGCAGTCCCACTCGGCCCAGACCTCGCCGGTCTCGCGGTAGCGGGCCAGGGCCTCGGTGTCGAGCGTGCCCCCGGCGTCGGTGAACCAGATCTCCGGCAGGGGCCCGTACGCCTCCTCGTAGGCGCTCACCCACGAGATGAAGCCGGTGCCCGAGCTCTCGACGTGGGCCAACTTGCGGCCGGCGTGCTGGAGGCCGAAGGCGTCGTGCGAGGCCGAGTCCGCGGCGAGACAGTGCCACGCCGCGTCGATCGCGGCGGAGAACATCTGCGGGGCGGTCCGGCCCGCGTCGATCTGTCGTGCGGCGATGGTGAAGAACTTGCCCAACTCGTCCAGCTCCACGGTGGAGTCGGGGGTGCTGGCGGTGCTCATGTGCCTCTCCAATCGGGTTGGCTCTGCCCGGCCGGGGGTGGACGGGCAGTCGTGCGTGGTGCCCGGCCCGTCATCAATGCAGGTCGGGACTTCACGGGGCGCGCTGGGGGCGCGGCGTGACGGTCAGAAGCGGCCGGAAGCGATGAGCGCGGTGGCCACGAGTGCCAGCAGGACCAGGGCGACCGTCTGGGCGATGGCCACCGGCAGCGGCGTCGGGAGTCGTACGACGCCTGGAGGAAGCAGACCGGGCACAGCGGCGGCGGTTCCAGCCGCCCGCGGTCGGCCTTGGGCACGGTGGTCACGCCGCCGTTCTGCGGGCCAGGCAGTCCCGGCAGGAGCAGGATGAGAGCACGGCGTCCCGCTGGAGCAGGGAGCCCACCGAGGGGGCTCGGCCGGCAGGGTTGGCCGCCCGGTAGTCGTCCAACGGGCTCCAACCGGCGGGGGCCCGGCTCAACTCGTATGTGCTCGGCCCGGTCACGCCCTCGTGGTACTCACGCGTGGGGGTACGTCTCGCCATCGGTCTGTCCTCCTTCGCCGTGGCGGTGGGGGGTGCGTGATAGACCGTAGGGACTCGGCTACAGACGGTGCCACTGTCTTGCACCGTCTTGCACGGATTCACCCGAGGGCGTGGATGGCCTGCTCAATCAGGGTCCGCGCCTCGCGGCCGTGCACCGCCATGCCCGAGAGAATGCGGAACGCCTTCGAGTACGCGGCAACCTCACCTGGAGTCGTGATCTTGACGATGGCGGTGAGCAGCTCAGCGTCGACCTGCCGGTCATCGAACATGTAGAAGGCTTCGAGCGGCCACATGGTTCGGGGGGCTCGGAAGGGGATCACTCCGAGGCTGACGCGCGGCAGGGCCATGATGTCCAGCAGGTGGTGCAGCTGATCGGCCATGGCCTCATCGTCGCCCAGGGGGTAGTACAGGACCGTCTCCTCCAGGACGAATGCGAAGGTGCAGTTCCCCTGGTGGAGATAGCGATCCCGTTGCAGTCGACTCTCGACGGCAGCATCAACATCGTTCGGTGTGTCCTGGAACGCTGTGATGGTCCCCATCAGCGCGCGGGCGTACTCACGGCGCTGAGCGATGCCAGGCATGACGTTGGAGCAGTACATCCGGATGTGCCGGCTGTTCTCGAACTGGGGCAGGATCGCGTCCTGCGCGTGCTTCATCCCGGTGCGGTGCAGCCGCTTCCACTGGACGTACATCTCGTCGGCAGCGCGGCTGGCGGCTACCAAGTCGGGAGCCTCGCCCTCAGCGCCGCAGGCAGCGCACCACCGCTGGATGTCATCGGCAGAAGGTGGTGTCTTTGCGCCTGCGATCCGCGAGACCTTGGACTCGCTGAAACCCGTCCGCAGGGCCAGATCATGCCCTGTCAGGCCAGCATCCTGCTGGAGGGCTTTCAACCTCTTGGCGATCGTCTCTCGGGCGCTTTGCGCACTGGACGAGGGAGACAGGGGCATGATCCGGCGGTCCTGCGTACGAGATCAGACGACGAACTTCTCGTGCTCCACTCCGCGCTCCCAGACCGCTTCGAAGGCGTTGGCACACAGTTCTACGACCGCCACGTCCTCGGAGTACTGGGGGTCCAGCGCCGCCCCGGGGCCGTCGAACAGGTTGAAGCGAACTGCACGGCCGTCCACGAGCCAGAAGTCGTTGCCCGGCAGGGCAATGCCCGACGCCTCCCTGCGAGGCAGCCAACGGACCTGCTCGCCGATGGCGAGGTTCACGCTCGTGATGTGGTGCTCATATCGGACGTAGTCCGTGACCGGCACCGAGACGACGCGAGCCCGGCGCACCTGGACGCCTCGGGCGACCGTGCGGCGGACGAGGTCGCTCCACCCGCTCCAGTACTCCGAGTCGGGGTCAACGTCGACGGCTTCGCCGCGGTGCCACTTGGCGAGTTCAGAGGCTTCCTCGGCGACGCTGTACTGGTCACGCAGTTCCAGGTGTACCGCCGTGCTCGTCGCCGAGTCCAGCATCTCGAAGAAGCTGGGAACGCTCTGCCTCATCACACGCCCTTCTGAGAATCGGCACCATGCGGGCCGGAATCCGAAGCACTCCCTCGTGCGCTGGGATCGTGTTCTCGTGGTCCGGGCCGTGGCCAGCGGCGAGGACGCCGTTGATCGACGCTTCGTCGGCAACGTAGGTCTGGACCAGCAAGTCCCCGTTCCCCTCATCCACCCAGACGGTCGGGCTGTTCCCCTGTCCGGTCTCCGGGTCGATACCAATGAACCGTATCGTCATCGCCACCCCTTCTGTCGCTTCACTTGCGCGATCTTGCATGGTCGTTGGCGCCAGAACCAGGATTGCCTGTGGGCGGAGACCCTGTCAGGCATTTCATTTTCTGATGAGCCGCCGGCTCAGCCCCGGAGTTCAGCTGACGACGGTGACCCGCAGCCCTGGTGGATTCCGCTCTGCTCGTTCCGCTTCCGGGACGGGTCACGCGCTGTCACTCAGAGTAACCGGGGTGGAGCCTGGTGTCACCTGGCGCTTCCTCTTCCTCCGGGAGCGGGAGCGGCGCGGAGATGGATAGCTCGATGCCGGCCACGGCTCGGAGTCGGTAGCCGTACCCGGGCGGCATCGACCCGATGGTGGACACTGAGCTGCTGGGGGTGGACGCCCCGGCCCCGGTCCGGCTGGCCGACGCGGTGGACCGCTACGGCTGGGAGGCGGCGAAGGACAGGTTCCCAGAGGCCCGCAGGCTCTTGCAGCGGCTCGGCACCGAGGGCATCTGCCGCCACGTCGACCTGGACTTCTGGATCGACCAGTGCCGC
This sequence comes from Kitasatospora sp. NPDC040550, assembly GCF_055594965.1. NCBI lineage: Bacteria > Bacillati > Actinomycetota > Actinomycetes > Kitasatosporales > Streptomycetaceae > Kitasatospora > Kitasatospora sp. NPDC040550. Next base: position 40,429 of record NZ_JBVIWC010000010.1, read on the forward strand.
CGCGCCGCTGCCACCTCGCAGCGGCCGGTCGTGGTCACCAACGTGCGTTTCGACAACGAGGTCACCGCCCTGCGGAAGGCGGGGTTCACGGTCTGGTCTATCGACCGGGGCGGGGCCAGCCGCGACCACCCCAGCGAACAGCTCGGCCCCGAGCACGCCGACCGCACCGTTTCGAACACCGGCTCTCTCGCCGACTTCCACACCCGAATCCGCGACGCCCTGGAGGTCACCGAATGACCCTGAGCGAGCGCTTCGACGCAATCGACCGCACCTCTGCCGCGATCGAGAACGTCCTCTTCGTCTACGCCCCCGTGCCGGACCCGCTGACGCCGGACGAGCGCGAGGCCGACGAGAAGGCCGCGAACGCCCGCGTCGAGGCCGAGGTGTCCGGCTACTCGGACACCCTGCCCACGCTCGGCTGATGAGCCGACGTCGCGGGATTCCCGCTGGCGGAATGATTATTCAAGAATTCCAGGCGGGGAATGCAAAATAAACTATATCAATTTTGCCGAGCGGAAGTTATATAACTCCCGAAAATGCGTTGCATGTCAACTATGGGGGCTTGATGGGTGCAGCCGCTGGCCTTGTGTCAAATTAAACCACGTTTTCGCCTGGATCGCCTCTGACCTGCACAGATGCCTGTTCGATCAATTTGCGACCTGGCGATTTGGAGGCGAGATCTGACGGGCCCTAAGATGTCAATGCGAGTGCGGGCCACCCCCTGGCAGGGGTGGCCCGCATGTTCCTCGCGTGTGGTTATCAGAGACCCGAAAGGAACACCCCCATCATGGCACAGCGCAACCAGATGCCCCTGACCAGGACCGATAGGCCCGTGACCTGGCGAGACGTGGCGGTCTACGCCCACGGCGTCCTGACCGCAGGGGCCCTCCACGGCCAGGTCGGCTGGCCGACTACGACCGCCGCCGCTGTCGGCGTCACCGGCCCCGTCCTCTGGGAGCTGCTGCGCGGCCAGCGATAGGTAAGGGTAAGTAAGGTAAGTAAGGCTTCGTCAGCCCCGGCTGTCCACTTGGACAGTCGGGGCTTTTGCATGCCCGCAACAGAGAAGAGAGCCCATGTCCGAAGGCGTCCGCACGATCCACCAGAAGGGCAGCCGCTACTACGTCCACCCGAGACCGGCGACCTCGCCCCCTCGGTGACCAGCATCCTGAACATGGAGGCGAAGCCGTTCCTCCAGACCTGGGCGGCCGGCATGGCCGCCGCCGCCGGGGTGCTCGACGGCCGCCGCACCTCCGCCTACCCCGCGCTCGCCCCGGACATCAAGGCGGCGGGCGCCGAGTTCGTGGAGGGCGAGGCGGTGGTGGACGGCGTGGTCGTCTCGGCCCGCGCCTGGCCCGACCACCCGGCCTGGCTGCGCGCCTTCATCGAGGTCCTGCGCACCAAGGCCCCGGTGTCCTGACCCACCACCGGCTGCCCGGCCCCGGGCCGTACCCCGAGACGTCTCCGGGTACGGCCCCGGACCGGGGTCGGGGTAGCGGGCCCTCCCGGAGGCTGACGACCGCCGCAGCCAGCGCTGCCATGGTGTCAACAACGATGGAAACAGTCGGAGTTGATGATCCGGCGCGCTGACCCAGGGAGAACGGCATGACCGCCCATCCGACCGCCCCCGCCCGCCGGCTCCGCCACCCGCTGCTGCGCGCCGCCGTCACGGCCGCCGCGGCCGCGGGCCTGCTCGCCGCCCTCGCCCCGGTCGCCCTCGCCGCGCCCGCCGAACCGCGCCCGGCGGCCGGCTGCCGCGGCGCCCTCCACCTCACCGCCGCCGGCCTCGGGGTCGGCGACGGCACCGACGAGAACACCGGCGACATCGCCGGTGACGGCGGCACCGGTGCCGCGGCGGACGGTGCCACCGGCCGCCCCGGCGACTGGTCGGCCGCCGACGCCGCCCTCGCCGCGATCACCGACCCCGGCTACGGGACCTCCGCGCTCGCCGCCGTCCGCGCCGACGGCCGCCTGGCCTGGCGCAACGCCACCGGCGTCGCCGACCTCGTCGGCAGGGACCCGGCCGACCCCAGGGGCAGCTTCCGGATCGGCAGCGCCACCAAGACCTTCGTCGCCACCACCCTGCTCCAACTGGTCGGCGAACACCGGCTGGACCTCGACGACCGGCTGGAGTGCCTGCTGCCCGGCATCGTCCCCAACAGCACCGAGATCACCGTCCGTCAACTGCTCGACCACACCGGCGGCGTCGCCGACTACACCAAGGACCCGGCCTTCCGCTTCGACGGCCAGGACTGGCTGGACGGCGGCCGCTACCGCTCCTACCGCCTCCAGGACCTGGTGGACATCGCGAACAGGTACCCGCCGAGTTTCGCCCCGGGGCAGGACTGGAAGTACTCCAACGCCGACTACGTCCTGATCGGGATGATCATCGAGAAGCTCACCGGCCACAGCTGGAGCGACGAGGTCGCCCGCCGGATCATCCGCCCGCTGCGCCTCACCGGCACCTGGTACCCCGGGGACTTCCCGTTGATCCCCGGCCCGCACGCCCACGGCTACTTCAAGCTCCCCGGCGGCCCGGTGGACGTCACCCTGCTCAACCCCTCGATGGCCGGCCCCTCCGGCGGCCTGGTCTCCACCACCGCCGACCTCACCGCCTTCCTGCGCGCCCTGCTCGGCGGCCGGCTGCTGCGGCCGGCCGAACTCGCCGCGATGGAGCAGACCACCGCGCACGGCGGGGGACAGGCCTACGGTCTCGGCCTGCAGCGCGTGGACACGCCCTGCGGAACGTTCTGGGGCCACTCCGGCGGCATCCCCGGCTACATCACGATGATGCTCGGCTCCCCGGACGGCACGCGCCAGTTCGCGGCCGACACCACGATCTACGACGTGCCCGACCAGGCCGCCGGCCGCGCCGCCTGGAACAAGGTGATCGTCACCGCCCTGTGCGGCCCGCAGGCGTCCGCCGCCGCCCCCGACCTCGCCCTCCCGACGCCCTGACCGCCCCCCTACGCTGACCGGCGACAGTGCAGCCGATCACCATCAGGAGGATCCAGTCATGGCAGAGCCGCTGATCGCCACCGTCGGGGGCAAGGTGCCCACCGTCGACCCGGGCGCCTTCCTCGCGCCGAACGCCGTCGTGGTCGGGGACGTCACCGTCGCCGCCGGGGCGAGCGTCTGGTACGGGGCGGTACTGCGCGGCGACGCCGAGTCGATCGCCGTCGGCGCGGGCAGCAACATCCAGGACAACTGCACCCTGCACGCCGACCCCGGCTTCCCGCTGGTGGTCGGCGAGCGGGTCTCGGTCGGCCACAACGCCGTGCTGCACGGCTGCACCGTCGAGGACGACGTCCTGGTCGGGATGAACGCCACCGTCCTCAACGGCGCCCGGATCGGCACCGGTTCGCTGGTCGCGGCGGGTGCGGTGGTGACCCAGGGGACGGACGTCCCGCCCGGCTCGCTGGTCGCGGGCGTCCCGGCCAAGGTCCGCCGGGAGCTGACCGAGGAGGAGCGGGCCGGGATCAAGGCCAACGGCGAGGGCTACCTGCTCCTCGCCGAGGCGCACCGGGAGGTCTGAGGCCTCTCGCCGCACCGGTCCGCGGCTCCACCGGTCCGCCGCCGCGCCGGTCCGCCGCCGCGCCGGCCCTTCGTCGCGCCAGGCGTCCGCCGCTACAGCCGGTCGTAGACGGCGGACAGCCGGCGCAGCACCTCGGCGGCCCGGTCCAGGGCCTCCTCGTCGTAGTCGTCGAGGTCGGCGTGCAGGGCCTCGGCCAGGGCGGCCTGGCGCTGCTCGTGCCGGGCCCGGCCGTCCTCGGTGAGGGCGACCAGGACGGACCGCTTGTCCTCGGGTGGGCGGGTGCGGGTGACGTAGCCGGCGTTGACCAGGCCGTTCACCAGCTGGGTGGTGGCCGGACCGGTGGTCTCGGTGCCGGCGGCGAGCTGGGTGATGCTGAGCGGCCCCCGCTCGGCCAGGGTGCGCAGGGCCCGGGCGTGGGTGAGGGACAGGGCGCCCGGGGTGCGGGTGGCGCGCCCGCGCAGCCGGGAGTCCGCGGCGCTGAGGCGGTAGGCGGCGCGGGCCAGGCGGTCGAGCGCCTGGGCGCGTTCGGGGGCGGGCGGCGGTGCGGTCGTCATGGCGGGGTCCTCCTCGGCGGGTTGACAACAGCCTAGCCTCAGTACTTAATGAATAAGTACTTAGTCACTAAGTACTTATCTATCTCGCTCCAGGAGGAGACCGTCATGACCATCCGTTCGACCGGCCAGAACTGGGCCCTGGACATCGCCCTCGCCCAGGGCGGCTTCGACGCGCTGCACCCCGAGGCCGTCGGGACCATGGAGCAGCTCGGCCACGACCACACCGACTTCGCCAAGGTCTTCGCCCTGGTCAGGAGCGGTGCCATGCTGCCCAAGGCGTGGGCGACGGTGGCCGGCCAGGCCGAGGAGCGCGCGGCCCACCACGAGCGCGCGGGCTTCGCGCAGACCGCCGCCGACCTCTACCTGCGGGCCGCCGTCATGTGGGGCCGGGCCCAGTACTCGATCTTCGACGCCACCGACCCGCGCAAGGCGGTGCTGCGCGCCCACACCGACCACTGCGTGGACCGCGTGGGCGCCCTGCGCGACGGCCGGGTCCGCCGGGTGGTGCTGGACTTCGAGGGCTCGACGATCCACGCCCTGCTGCACCTGCCCGCCGGGCGGGTCGAGAACGCGCCCGCCGTCATCCTCGGCCCCGGGATGGACATGATCAAGGAGGACTACATCTGGGCGGCCGAGCGCTACTACACCTCTCGCGGCATCGTCGCGCTCTCCATCGAGGGCCCGGGCCAGGGCCGGACCCGGGCCGGCGGGCTGACCGTCGACCTCGGCAACTACGAGCGGGCGATCGGCCGCTACCTCGACCACCTGGCCGGGCTCCCGGAGGTCGACGCCGACCGGATCGGCATGTTCGGCATCTCGATGAGCGGCTACTGGGGCTCCCGGGCCGCCGCCACCGACCGCCGGATCGCCGCGCTCGCCGCCTTCGAGGCCGTCACCGGGGACTTCGCGACGATCTTCGAGCGGGCCCAGCCGACCTTCAAGAACAACTACATGTACATGGCCGGGTACACCGACGAGGAGGCCTTCGACCGCGACCTCGCCCACCGCATGCCGCTCGGCGACCTGGTGGCCGAGATCACCTGTCCGGTGCTCTACGGGATCGGCGAGTTCGACGAGCTCACCGACCTCGCCCAGGCCCTGGCGAGCTTCGAGCGGGTCCGGGCCCCGAAGGAGCTGCGGGTCTACGAGGACGAGTTCCACCCGCTCGGCGGGGTGGCCGCCGAGGCCTTCCGCTTCGGCGCGGAGTGGCTGGAGCGCGCCCTGGCCGGCGAGTTCGCCGACCCGGGCCGCGACGTCCGGCACTACGTCCACCGCGACGGGCGCACCACCGACGGCTCCGCCGACCCCACCTGGTGGCGCGGCGCCGCCCCGACGGAGCTCACCGCGCTGCGCCGCGGCTGACTCCTACGGGGCTGGTGCCAGCGGCACGCCCGTCGGCTCCGGGGTCGACAGGCCCGTGCCCGTCCGCTCCGCAGCCGATGGGCCCGCGCCCGTCCGCTCCGCGGCCGGTTCCAACGGCACCGGGGCGGGCGGGCGCCGGTCGGCCGCCCAGGCCAGCACCGCGACCACGGCGCCGGCCGCGGCCAGTCCGGCCCCCACCAGGGTCGGCGAGGTCCAGCCGAGTCCGGCGGCCAGGGCCAGCCCGCCGAAGTAGGCCCCCTGGGCGTTGGCCAGGTTGAACGCGCCCTGCACCGTCGCCGAGGCCAGGGTGGGAGCGCTGCGCGCCTTCTGCAGCACCAGGGTCTGCACCGCCGGGACGATCGCGAAGCCGAACAGCCCGATCAGCACCACCGTGACGGCCGCCGACCAGCGGGCGTGGGCGGTCACCGCGAAGAGTGCGAGCGTCGCCGAGAGCAGCAGGAACGAGACGCAGACGGTCGGCCGCAGTGCCCGGTCGGCGGCGAACCCGCCGATCACGTTGCCGAGGGTCATCCCCACCCCGAACAGCGCCAGCACCCCGGTCACCGAGCCGGTCGCGTACCCGGAGACCTCGGTGAGCAGCGGCGCGATGTAGCTGTAGCAGGCGAACATCCCGCCGCAGCCGACCATCACGGTGGCCAGCGCCAGCCAGAGCTGGCCGCTGCGGAAGGCCCGCAGCTCGTGCCGGAGCCCGGACTGGCCGGGGGAGGGCAGGGCCGGCACCAGCCGGGCGATGGCGAGCGTCCCGGCGGCGGCGATCAGCACCACCACCAGCATGGTCGCCCGCCAGCCCAGGTGCTGGCCGAGCAGGGTCGCGGCCGGGACGCCGACGATGTTGGCGACGGTCAGCCCGGAGAACATCACCGCGACCGCCCGGGCCCGCCGGTCCGGTGCCACCAGCTCGGCGGCGGCCACCGCCCCGGCGCCGAAGAAGGCGCCGTGCGGCAGTCCGGTGACCAGCCGCGCGGCGGCCAGCGTCCAGAAGTCGGGGGCCAGCGCGCACAGCAGGTTGCCGGTCGCGAACAGCCCGGCCAGCGCCACCAGCACCGCCTTGCGGGGCTTCCCGGCGGCCAGGGCGGTGAGCAGCGGCGCGCCGATCACCACCCCCAGCGCGTACGCGGAGATCAGCCAGCCCGCCTGCGGGATGGAGACGTGCAGACTGTCGGCGACCTGGGGGAGCAGCCCCATGGCGGCGAATTCGGTGGTCCCGATGGCGAAAGCGGTGACGGCCAGCGCGAACAGCGCGAGAGGCAAGGGGTGACTCCGGGGTGATGCCCGCGCCCGGCCGGGTGGCGTGGCGTGGCGTGGCGTGGCGAGGCGAGGTGCGTGGGCGAGGGAATTCGTTCGTCGGAAATCCTAATCCGCCCGGATGACGTCCCCGTGAGGCCCGTGTGACGAATCGGGGGCGTGCGGCGCAGGTGGCTCGCCTCGGCGGCCCCCGCGCGCAAGACTGGGTTCATGTGCCGCAACATCAAGACGCTGCGCCCGCCCGTCACGCCCGATGCCGACGAGGAGGACTTCCACGCCGCCGCGCTGCAGTACGTCCGCAAGGTGTCCGGTTTCCGTGCGCCGGCGGCCCACAACCGGGAGGCGTTCGACCGGGCCGTGGACGCGGTCGCCGAGGCCACCGCCCGGCTGCTCGACGAGCTGGAGGTGCGGGGCTCGCACGCCCGTGCCGCCGGGGCGAGCGTCTGAGACGTGAGGAACAGGATCCGCTGATGAAACCCGTCGACCGTTACGCCCTCACCTTCCCCGGCACGCCCGGTACCCAGGCCCCGCAGGACGTGGTCGTGGTCGCCCGGACCAGCGCCAAGGGCCCGGGCGGGCACCCCGTCTACGAGGACGCCAGCGGGATCGTCCGGGCCGAGATCAGCGATGCCGGGGAGGTCAGGATGCTCGCCAGCGGCGGCCACCAGACCCCGCACCTGCCGGTGCATGCCCACCCGCTGCCCTGAGCCGCCTGCACCGCCTTGAATCGCCTGCACCGCGCTGAGTCGCCCACGCCGCCCTGAGCCGTCCACGCCGTCTCGGCCGCCCCGAACCGCCCCGGGCCGCACAATCCTCCCGAAGCGCGGGTCACGGTCGCGCTCGTGCGGCACAATCGGCCCATGACCACAGCGAGTTGGCAGGGCACCGTCGTCGCCGAGAGCGAGGACACCGTCCTCGTCGAGGGCAACCACTACTTCCCGTTGGAGGCGGTCCGGGCCGAGTTCCTGCGGCCCTCCGACACCACCACGGTGTGCAGCTGGAAGGGGACGGCCAACTACTACACGGTGGAGGTGGCCGGGCAGGCCAACCCGGACGCCGCCTGGTACTACGCCGACCCGAAGCCGGAGGCGGAGCACGTCCGGGGCCGGGTGGCCTTCTGGCGCGGGGTGGAGATCAGCGAGTAGCGGCAGCCGCGCGGCCCCCGTGCCCGGTCGGCCGGCCACGGGGGCCGCGCCGTGCCGCGCCGGAGGCCGTCCCGTTCCGTTCCGCTTCGTTCTGTTGCGTTCCGTACCGGGGTGCGGTCAGCCGCCGAGGGCCGGGGGCGGGGCGACCGCTCCGTGCCCGGTCTTGACGCCGTTCACCATCGCCTGGTGGATGGCTCGCGCGGTGCTCTCGTCCGTCGCGGCCACCGGGCTGCCGGACACCGTGTACCAGTCCAGCGCGCCGGTGTACTGGACGGTCAGCCGTGCCTCGCCGTCCACCCACGTGGTGTGCACGGTGAGGTCGCCGGAGATGGGGCCGACCTCGGTGGTGGTGACCCCGCCGGGGCCGCTGATGATCGACTGGGTGGTCCAGGTCGCCCACGAGGTGCGCGGGTCCGTGGGCGGCCGGGTCTGCCGGTCGGTTTGATCGTGTTCGGTCATGCGCCTATCCTCCCCCGCCGGTGCGCCGCCGACCGGGCAACGACACCTGCGGTCACAAGGACCGCCCGGTCCCGCCGGGCGGTCGGATCGGTGTGGCGGACGGTCAGGCCCGGTCCGGGCCCCTCGCGCCGGGTTCGTCCAGGATGGGGTCGCCCTCCGCCTGGGAGGTGTCCTGCGCGTGCAGGTTCTGCATCGAGGTGACCCCCTCCTCCGGATCGGCGGCGCGGACGTCCTCCTCGCGGTCGGTGCTCACTGCGGAGCGTTCGCTCATGTCGGTCATCGCGGGCTCCGTCTCCTCGGCCGGCTCCGGCGCGCCCGGACGCAGGCGCGGCTGGGCCGGGTCTGTCTCTCGCCCCTCCAGCCTGCCTCCGCCCCGGCGCCGGGGCCAGCCGGGTGACCCGCGCACCCGGTGGCCGGCGCCCCGGCGAACCGCCCGGCCTGGCGAGCCCGCCCGCCCGGCGAACCGCCCGGCCCACCGGGGCGCCGGATCGCCAGGCCAGCGGGATCGCCAGGCCAGTCGCCTCACCAGGTCACGGGCAGTGACCGCATCCCGTAGATGAACGACTCGGTGCGGAAGTGCCGCTCACCGGTCGGTCGCAGCCCCGGCAGCCGCCGGAACAGCGTCTCCAGGGCGATCTGCAGCTCGGCGCGGGCCAGCGGCTGCCCCAGGCACTGGTGCACGCCGAAGCCGAACGCCAGGTGCCGCCGGGCGTCCCGGTCGAGGTCCAGCTCGTCCGGCGAGCGGTGGTCGCCGCCGCCGAACACCGCCTCGTCCCGGTTGGCCGTGGACAGCATCGCGATCACGCCCTCCCCGGCCCGGATGGTGACCCCGCCCAGCTCCACGTCCTCCAGCGCGACCCGGGGCAGGCCGGTGTGCACGATGGTCAGCAGCCGCAGCAGCTCCTCCACCGCGCCGGGCAGCGCGGCCGGGTCGGCGAGCCTGGCGATCTGCTCCGGCTGCTCCAGCAGCAGCGCGGTGGACAGCGAGATCATGTTCGCGGTCGTCTCGTGCCCGGCGATCAGCAGCAGCACGCCCGTGCTGGCCACGTCGTCCGGGCTCAGGTCGTCCCGCGCCGCGAGCCGGCTCAGGACGTCGTCCTCCGGCTGTGCGCGCTTGCGGGCCGTCAGGTCGCGCAGGTAGTCCTGGACCTCGTCCTGGGCCACCCGGAGCTCCTCCACGGTGCTGTCCCGGCTGAGCAGCGTGCGGCTCAGGCCCTGGAAGCGGTCGCGGTCCTCGTACGGCACGCCGAGCAGCGAGCAGATCACCAGCGAGGGCACCGGCAGCGCGAAGTCGGTGACCAGGTCGGCCGCGGTCCGGCCCGCGGTCATCCGGTCCAGTGCCTCGTCCACGATCCGCTGGATCTCCGGACGCAGCGCCTCCACCCGCTTGACCAGGAAGTCCCCGGTGACCATGCGGCGCTGGCGGGCGTGCTCGGGGTCGTCGAGGCGCAGGAAGGTCGGGTTGTCGGTGATCAGCTCCTCGCGGGCGCCGGCGACCAGCAGCGGGAACGCCGGGTGGCGCACGTCGGCGCTGAACCGCCGGTCGGACAGCACGGTGCGGACCTCGGTGTAGCCGGTGGCCAGCCAGCAGGAGTCGCCGTCGGGCAGTTCGGCCCTGGTCATCGGCGCGGTGGCGGCGGCTTCGGTGTACGCGGGCGGCGGGCCGAACGGGCAGCCGCCGGAGTGCGGGGCCGGCAGCAGCGGGACGGCGGGGGCGGCGGGTATGGCGGTCAAGGCGGGGGTCTCCTCGTGTCGCGGGTGTCCTGGTGGGGTGTCGGGAGTCCGGGACGTGTGCGGGCGGCCTGCGGGGCCGGCGGCGGGGGACCGTCAGGCCCCGGCCTGGGCGGGCTCCTCCTCGGTGACGGTGATCGCCCGGCCCGGGCACAGGTCGGCGGCGAGTCTGACGTCGTCGAACTGCTCCGGCAGCAGGACAATCTGACGGAGCCTCACCAGGCTGTCGCGCTCGTCCTGGTCGAAGACCGCGGGGGCGTTCATCACGCACATCCCGGAGCTGCAGCAGCGATCCCGGTCGACGCTCACCTGCATGTCGGGCACCTCTCGCCAGGGCGCCGCCGGCTGCCCGGCGGCCGCCTCTCGTTGTCACGGTCAACCTAGCCGCCGCTGGTCCGCCTACGGAGGGGTACGGCGGACGGATCGTGAAGAATGGCCGATTCGGCTCCTGCGTGAACGTCCTTGCCGCGCAATGCGTTTCAACCGGCGCTACGCCGTCGGGCGAGGCGGTGCGGACGGCCTCACAGGCCCTCGGCGGCGGCCAACTCCCTTACGGCGGCCACGGTGTCGGCCTCGGCGGCGCTCTTGTCCGGCCGGTACCGCACCACCCGGGCGAACCGCAGGGCCAGCCCGGCGGGGTAGCGGGGGCTGCGCTGGAGGCCGTCGAAGGCGATCTCGACGACCAGTTCCGGCCGCACCAGCACCGTCCGGGCGTCCCGGTCGACCTCCCGGGCGAGCAGCTCGGCGGTCTGCCAGGCGAGCGTGGCGTCGGTCAGCCCCTTGAAGGTCTTCCCGAGCATCACCCACGGGCCGAGGCCCGGCTCGCCCGCCGCCCGCGCCCCCAGGTGCAGATTGCTCAGGAACCCCTGCCGCCGGCCGCTGCCCCACTCCGCCGCCAGCACCACCAGGTCCAGGGTGTGCCGGGGCTTCACCTTGATCCAGCCCGCCCCGCGCCGCCCGGCCGCGTACCCGGCCGTCGGGTCCTTCACCAGCACCCCCTCGTGGCCGAGCGCCAGCGCCCCGCGGAAGAACGCCAGCGCCTCCGCCCGGTCCCCGGTCTCGATCCGGGCCACCCGCAGATCCGCCGGTACGGCCCCGGCCAGTGCCGCCCAGCGGTCCCGGCCCGGCCGGTCCACCAGGTCCTCGCCGTCCCGGTGCAACAGGTCGAAGAACCGTACGCTGAGCGGGACTTCGGCCCGCAGCCGGTCCGGATCCCGCCGGGTGGCGGTGCGCGCCGCGGTCTCCTGGAACGGACGCGGCCGCCCGTCCGCGCCCAGCGCGATCGCCTCGCCGTCCAGCACCGCCGACCGCAACGGCAACGCCAGCGCCGCCTCCGCCACTTCGGGGACGCGCGCCGTGATGTCCTCCAGGCCGCGGGTGAACACCCCGACCTCCCCGCCGTCCCGGTGCACCTGCACCCGGATCCCGTCCAGCTTCCACTCCAGCGCAGCCGCACCCGTCCGCTCCAGCGCCGACGCCACGTCCGGTGCGGCCGCCGCCAGCATCGGCCGCACCGGCCGCCCCACCTCCAGGCGGAACCCCGCCAGGGCCTCCGCGCCACCGCCCAGCGCGGCCAGCGCCACCGCCCGCGCCGACCCCCGGAACATCAACGCCCGCCGCACCGCCGCCACCGGCACCCCGGCCGCCTGCGCCACCGCGTCCCCGACCAGCGCGTCCAGGGCCCCCTGCCGCAGGTCCCCGACCAGCACCGCCCGCAGGAACCCCTGCTCCACCTCCGTCGCCCGCCCGAACAGCCCCACGAGCAGCCGCCGCCGCTCGGCCCGCGCCCCCGCCCCGTGCACCCCGGCGATCCGCTCCAGCTCCCGCTCCACCTCCCGCACCCCCAGCGAGGCCGCCACCGCCGGCGCCGGCAGGTCCCGCAGGGCCGCCCACCCGACCCCCGTCCGCAGCCGCTGCGCCTCACCCGACAGCAGCACCACCGCCGCCGCCCCCTCCTCGGCCCCCAGCTCCCGCAGACACCCCGCCAACAGGCCCACCTTCGCCCGCCGCCCGGGCTCCGCCGCCACCTCGCGCGACACCTCCGCCAACCGCCGCAACCCCATCCGCCGCCACCTCCACCCCCAGCATCGGCGCGGCCCCCCGGCCCCGCACCCCGACAACCCCGGCACGTAGCCTTTCCCGTCCAGCACTTGACCGGGGAGGTGGAGCGGCCGTGTCGATCGAGTTCGTGCGCCGGGCGGACGGCCTGACCTACCGCTACCGCAGGGACGGCGAGTTCAACGGCCGACCGTCCTTCCGTCGCCTGGACCTCGACGTGTGGTGCCGGTGGCTGCCCGAGCGGGGCTGGTGCACCGTGGGTGCCGACGGGACCGCCAACGGCTGGCCGCTGTCCGGCCGTACGGGCCAGGGGCCGTTCCCGCCGCTCGGCCCCTGGCGCAGCTGGAAAGCCGGCAAGTCCTACCTCTACGACCTGCGCCGCACCGACGCGTTCGAGGAGCGCCCGACCACCGGACCGTTAGAGGACGGACAGTCCTGGGCGTCGCCGGAGCCGACGCCCACTGCCGTTACTCCTTGACAGGATGCGTAATACTGTAACGCGCGCGGGGCCGCGGCGCCGTCGGAGCGGGCCGCGCGGCGTCCCTTCCCAGCAGCTCGGAGCACCGCATGCACCCCTTCCTCGACCACCCGGGGCCGCTGGCCTTCGCGCACCGGGGCGGTGAGCTCGGGCACCCGGAGAACTCGCTCGCCGCGTTCGAGGCCGCCGTGGCGCTGGGCTACCGCTACCTGGAGACGGACGTGCACGCCACCGCCGACGGCGTGCTGGTGGCCTTCCACGACTCCCGGCTCGACCGGGTGACCGACCGCGCCGGGGCGGTCGCCGACCTGCCCTGGGAGACCGTCCGGCGGGCCCGGATCGGCGGCACCGAGCCGGTGCCGCTGCTGGAGGACCTGCTCGGGGCGTTCCCCGGCGCCCGGTTCAACGTGGACGTGAAGGCGGCGCCCGCCGTGCGGCCGCTGGTCGAGGCGGTCCGCCGGACGAACGCCTGGGACCGGGTCTGCGTCGGCGGCTTCTCCGACAGCCGGATCGCCGCCGTGCGCGCCGCCGCCGGCCCCCGGCTGGCGACCTCGCTGGGCCCGCGCGAGGTGGCCCGGCTGCGGCTGCGCTCGCTGGCGGGCCCGCTGGCGCGGGGCGGGGCGCCGTTCACCGGGGTCTGCGCCCAGGTGCCGGAGCGGCACCGGGGGATCAGGGTGGTCGACCGGGCCTTCGTCCGGGCCGCCCACCGCCTCGGCCTGCAGGTCCACGTGTGGACTGTGGACGATGCCACACGGATCCGGTCTCTCCTCGACCTGGGTGTGGATGGCATCATGGCGGATCGCATCGACGTCCTGAAGGGCGTCCTCGGCGAGCGCGGCTGCTGGACGGACGGCAGCACCGGCTCCAGCACAGTGAAATAGGAGCCCATGAGCACCACGGACCACCTGCCGGACGACGTCTCGTCGCCGCCGGCGGCCGCCGACGACGGCCGCGCCCTGCGCCGGATGCAGTTCGGCTGGTACATCAACGACTGGGCCAACGCCGCCTTCTCGGCCACCGTCCTGACGGTCTTCCTGGGGCCGTACCTGACCGAGGTGGCGAAGAACGCCGCCGACGCGTCCGGCGACGTGCACCCGCTCGGCCTGGCGATCCGCGCCGGATCGTTCTTCCCGTACACGGTCTCCTTCTCCGTGCTGATCTCGGTCGCGGCGATGCTGCTGACCGGCACGGTCGCCGACCGCACCGGGCGGCACAAGGAGCTGATGGGCGGCTTCGCCTACGTGGGCGCGCTCGCCACCATGGGGATGTTCTTCCTCGACGGTGACCGCTACCTGCTGGGCGGCGCGCTGCTGGTGGTCGCCAACATCTCGTACGCGGTGTCCGTGGCGCTCTCCTACGCCTACCTCCCGGGCCTGGCCACCCCCGACGAGCGGGACGCCGTCTCCTCCAAGGGCTGGGCGTACGGCTACGCGGGCGGCGGACTGCTGCTGATCGCCAACCTGGCGCTGTTCCAGGGCCACGAGGCGCTCGGCCTCTCCTCCGGCACCGCCGTGCGGATCTGCCTGGCCTCGGCCGGCCTCTGGTGGGCGCTGTTCACCATCGTCCCGATGCTGCGGCTGCCCTCCCGGGCCGGCGTCGTCCGGGCGCGCGCCGAGGCCACGCCGGACCAGCCGGCCGCCGGCAGCCTGCGCGAACTGGGCCGCACCCTCAAGAGCATGCGCAAGCACCCGCTGACGCTGCTCTACCTGGCGGCCTTCCTCTGCTACAACGACGGCATCCAGACCGTCGTCTCGCAGGCCTCGCTGTACGGCAGCGAGGAACTCGGCATGGAGCAGGGAACCCTGGTCATCGCGGTGCTGATCGTCCAGATCGTGGCGATCGGCGGCGCCCTGCTGCTCGGCCGGATCGCCCAGCGGTACGGCGCCAAGAAGACCATCCTGGGCTCGCTGGTCGGCTGGGTGGTCACGCTGGCCCTCGGCTACTTCATGCCGGCCCACCAGCCGGCCTGGTTCTACACCCTGGCCTGCATGATCGGCCTGGTGCTCGGCGGCAGCCAGGCGCTCTCCCGCTCGCTGTTCTCGCACCTCATCCCGGCGGGCCGGGAGGCCGAGTACTTCAGCCTCTACAAGGTCAGCGACCGCGGCACCAGCTGGATGGGCCCGCTGGTCTTCGGCCTCGCCTACCAGGTCACCGGCAGCTACCGCTCGGCGATCATCTCGCTGCTGATCTTCTTCGTGATCGGGTTCGCCGTCCTGGTGAAGGTCCCGGTCCGCCGGGCCATCGAGGCGGTCGGCAACCCCGTCCCCGAGCGCCTCTGACACCGTTTCCGGCGGTTCACCCCTGACGGTTCACTCCCGAACGGCTCGCTCCCGGCGGCCGGGCTCCGGCCCGGCCGCCGTCGCGTTCCCCCGTGGAGGCGGGAGCGGCCGGCCGGGAAGCGCCGGAGTGGAGTGCGGGGGTACCTGGTGTTGGCCGAGGTGGAGATCGGCGGGCGGGCGGCGGGGCGGCATGCTGGCCCGAGCCGTTCGACCAGCGAGGAGACCGAGTTGAGCACCGCCGCCGTGAACCGTTGGAGCATCAGTGCGCCGGAGCAGGGGGACTACCCGCGCTGGCGCGAGCTCTTCCGCGGGTACTGCGAGTTCTACCGGGTGCCGATGCCGGAGGAGAAGGCCGCCCTGGTGTGGTCCTGGCTCAACGACCCGGAGCACGAGGTGGAGGGACTGCTGGTCCGGGACGGCGCGGGGACGCCGGTCGGCTTCGCGCACTTCCGGCCGTTCGCCCGGCCGCTGCACGGCACGGTGGCGGGGTTCCTGGACGACCTGTTCGTCGCGCCCGAGGTGCGCGGCGGCGGGGCGGTGGACGAACTGCTGGCCCGGCTGCGGGAGATCGCCGCCGAGCGCGGCTGGAGCACGGTGCGCTGGATCACCGCGGACGACAACCACCGGGCGCGCAGCAAGTACGACCAGGTCGCCACCCGGACGATGTTCGTCACCTACGACATGGCCCCGGAGGCCCCGGCCACCTGAGCTCTGCCCACTGAGCCCTGCCCGCCGAGTTCTGCGCACTGCGCCGGGCCCACCGCGCCGGGGCCCAATGCGCCGAGCCCACTGCGCCGGCCGGGACGGCCGACCGGAGCACCCGACCGGATCGGGTGACCAAGTCGCCGGACATTCGTTCGGAGTTTCTGTTATCGGCGTTCCGCCGGGGGGTCTCCCAGGTGTCGGCACCCGACCAGCCGACCTGGACAGAAAGCAGTGGCCACGTGAACAGCGACGACAGGACGACCATCATCCCGGCGAGCGACGGCGGCAACGGCGGCGCCGGCGGGAGCGGCGGCCGCGGCCGCCCGGGTGGCCGGGCCGCGCGGCGGGCCGCCGCGCGGCACACCGGGCACGGCCGCCGGGGGCGCCGGCGAGCCGGGTTCGTGCCGGTGACCGTGGTCGTCGCCGCCGTGGCCGGGACGGGCCTGATAGCCGCACTGGCCGGGGCGGGCTACGCGGCGTACGGCGGCAAGCAGAGCGACCGGGACCTCGCCGGGCAGGCCGCCGCGGCCGACTCGCTGGTGGCCGCCGAGCTGGGGACGCACGAGGGCATCCAGGTGCCGGGCGCGGGGGGAGCGGTCCCCGCGGGCGTGGTGCCGCCGTCGGGCAGTCCGACGGCGACGGGCCCCTCGCCCACCCCGAGTCCGACGGCCACCGCGACGGCCACCGCCTCCCCGACGGCCACCGCCACCGCGACGCCGACCCCGACGGCCACCGCCACCGCCAAGCCGAGCCCGGCGCCCACCCGCTCGAGCGCCAACGCCGCGGCGGGCACCGCCCAGCGGGCCGCCGCGGCCCCGGCGGGCGGCGGATCGTCCCCCGCGTTCGCGCAGCAGGTCGTCGACCTGGTCAACGCCGAGCGGGCCAAGGCCGGGTGCGGCCCGGTCACCGCCGAGCCCAGGCTGGCCAGCGCGGCCCAGTCGCACAGCGACGACATGGCCAACCGCAACTACTTCGACCACGCGAGCCCGGAGGGCTACCACGCCGACCACCGGATCGAGGCGGTCGGCTACCGCTGGAGCACCTGGGGCGAGAACATCGCCCGGGGGCAGAGCGACCCGGCGGCCGTGATGGAGTCCTGGATGAACAGCCCCGGTCACCGCGCCAACATCCTGAACTGCGACTTCAAGCAGCTCGGGGTGGGGGTGCGGACCGGCGCCAACGGCCCGTGGTGGACCCAGGTGTTCGCCGCCCCGGCCTGACCGGGCCCGCCCCGGACCCGCGCCTCGCTGCCGCCGCTCGCCCCTGCCCCCGCCTCCGCCCACCCCCGGTGGCCGGTACCTCCGGCCACCGGGCAGTCCGATTTTCCGATTCCGCGCACATTGTTGTTATCTGATCACTCCCCACAGGTCTCCGAGGAGGCAGCGGCGGACGGAAACACGGCAAGACGGAGTGCGGACCATGAACGCTGATGTGCAGAACAGGACCGGGACGACCCTGGTACGCGCGGCGCAGGCAGGTGACCGGCAGGCCCAGGAGGCCCTGGTCGCCACCTGGCTGCCGCTCGTCTACAACGTGGCCGGCCGCGCCCTGCGCGGCCACGCCGACGTGGACGACGTGGCCCAGGAGACGATGATCCGCGCTCTGGACGGTCTGGACGGGCTCCGCGACCCGGAGTCCTTCCGCTCCTGGCTGGTCGCCATCACCATGAACCAGGTCCGCCGCCGGCACGCCGCCGGGCAGCAGCAGCCCACCGTCGGCGGCCTGGACGAGACCTGGGAAGTCCCGGACCCCCGGGCCGACTTCACCGACCTCACCATCCTGCGCCTGGGCCTGTCCGGCCAGCGCCGCGAGGTGGCCGAGGCCACCCGCTGGCTGGATCCGGACGACCGTGAACTGCTCGCCCTGTGGTGGCTGGAGGCCGCCGGCGAGCTCACCCGCGCCGAGCTCGCGGAGGCCCTCGACCTGACCGTGCCGCACGCCGCCGTGCGGGTCCAGCGGATGAAGAAGCAGTTGGAAGCCGGGCGGGTCGTGGTCCGCGCCCTCGGTGCCTACCCGCGCTGCCCCGAACTCGCCGAGGTCACCGCCGGGTTCGACGGCACCCCGAACTCGGTCTGGCGCAAGCGGATCGCCCGGCACATCCGCGGCTGCGCCGGCTGCGACGGCCTGGGCCGCGACCTCTTCCCGGCGGAGGGCCTGCTGGCCGGCCTCGCGCTGGTCCCGATCCCGTCCGCCTCGCCCGCGCTGCTGCACCTCCAGCACACCGCCGCGACCGCCGTGGCGGGCGCCCACACGGCGGCGGCCGGTGCGGGGTCGGGCGCGGGCGGTACGGCCGCGGGTGCGGCCACCGGCGGCGGCGCGCACGGCGGTTGGGCCGGCACCGCCGCCCGCAAGGCCGCGCTGGCGGGCGGTACGGCCGCCGCGGTGGCCGTCACCACCCTGGCCCTGGTCTGGTCGAACCCCACCGAGCCGCCGCGCGCGGCGGTGCCCGAACCCACCGCCCCGGCCGCCGCCGTCGACACCCCGGTGGCCCTGCCGGCGACCGTCCCCGAAACCCCGACCGCCACCCCCACCGCGACCCCGACCCCCACCGGGACCCCGACCCCGACGCCCTCGCCGACCGCCACCCGGTCGACCCCGGCCGCGCCCCAGCCCAACCCGGAACGGCAGCTGGTGGACCTGGTCAACGCCGAACGCGCCAAGGCGGGTTGTGCCCCGCTGCGGATCGACCCCCGGCTGCACACCTCGGCCCAGAAGCACTCCGACGACATGGCCGCCCGCGGCTTCTTCGACCACGTGAACCCGGACGGCGTCCGCACGGACGCCCGGATCACTGCGGCCGGCTACCGCTGGTCCCAGTGGGGCGAGAACCTCGACCGGGGCCCGACCACGGCGGCGAGCGTCTTCGCCCGCTGGATGGACGGGGGGATCCACCAGTCCAACATGCTCGACTGCGGCTTCAAGGACATCGGCGTCGGCGTCGCCACCAGCCCCGCCGGCACCCTGTGGACCCAGGACCTGGGCGCACCGATGTCCTCCTGACCGGCCCTCTCCGGCTCCGGCCCGGAGCGGCCCCGCCCGGGGCGGCGCGGTCGCGCCCGGGCAAGGCCGGGCGAGCGTTTCCGGCCAACCTTTGACGTGCGCATGCTGGCCGCATCGAAGCCCTCTTGGAGCGTTCCAAGTCTTGCTACTGTCGCACCGGTTCCACCACCCCGGCACCCGCACGGCCGCCGTGCGGGGCCCTACGGACCTGCCGACAGGACTGGTGTGAAGTGACAGAACTACGTGACCGACTGCTGGACCGTTCGTCGACCGCTGCCCTCCGGAGCCGACTCGCCGCCCTGGCCGGGGCGCTCGCGCTGCTGGTGGCCGTCCTGGTCGGAGCGGGTGCCGCACCTGCCTCCGCCGCGCCCGCCGGGGCCTCCGCCTCCGCCGCCAACGCCGCTGCGGCCGGGCCCGGTTGGATCTGCCGGGGCGCGCCCGTGACCCCGGGCTACGTCCTCACCATGCACACCAACAACGGCTGCAACGGTGCCGGCATGTGGTACCAGCAGCCCGTGCGGGACGGCATCTGGACCTGCGCCACCTCGCCGATCCCGGCCGGCTACGTGCTCTCCGGGCACAACCCCACCAGCTGCGACGGCTACGACGCCTGGTTCATGCAGCTCGCCAGGGACGGCCTGTGGACCTGCGCCACCTCGCCGATCCCGCCCGGCTACGTGTTGACCTCCCACGTCGCCAACAGCAACGGCTGCGCCAATATCGACGCCTGGTTCATGCAGCTCGCCAGGGACGGCATCTGGACCTGCGCGGGCTCGCCGATCCCGCCCGGCTACGTCAACACCGGCCACCAGGTGCCCGGTTGCGGTGGCATCGGCTCCTGGTTCCAGGTGGTGGCCCGGGTCGGCCTCCAGGTCTGCCCGTACCAGCCCGTGCCAGCCGGCTACCGCCTGGGCGCCTACGTCAACACCGCCTGCAACGGCCTGGGCGGCTGGTACCTCCTCCGCGCCTGATCCCGATCGGGCCCGGGGCGGGGAGCCGCACGACGGCCGCACCCACCCCTCCCCGGGCCCGCACCCGACGTGCAGGAAAGGCGTGCGAGGTTGAGCGTGTGAGGTTGGGCGTGCGAGGTCAGGCGGGCGTGACCGGCACCAGGCCGTCCGCCGAGCCGGTCACGTAGCCGGTGGCCTGGCCGACCACGCCGCCCGCGTCCCCGACCTGCCCCGGCACCGCGTCCGGGGCGCTGGTCAGCGGGCCGGGCAGGCCCTCCTGGCCGCCGACCTCGCTGGCGTGCGCACTCGGAGCGGTCAGGGAGGCCACCACGCCGACGGCGAGCGAGGCGACGGCGAGCATGCTGCGCTTCTTCATGGCCGGTCCAACGAAACCGCGCCGCAAGGGTTACGGGCAGCCCCGGGGCATCGTGGCCCGGGGCGGCGCGCGGGGTGCGCGCAGGGTGCGGCCGGGATGCCGCGCACGGTGACCAACCGGATACTGACCGTAGTGTTCCGTGTTCCGTCACGGCGCGGTATCGACGAAGGAGGACGTCATGGCCGGTAAGGCCAGCATCGTATTCGCCCACGGGCTCTGGGCCGACGGGTCGTGTTTCAACAAGCTGATCCCCACGCTCCAGGCCGAGGGCCACGAGGTCTACAGCTCGCAGCACGGGCTCGACTCCCTGGAGGGCGACGTCGCGTGCGTCACCCGGGCCATCGAGCACGTGCCGGGCCCGGTGGTGCTGGTCGGCCACTCCTACGGCGGGACTCTGATCACCAAGGCCGGTGTCCACGACCGGGTGGGTGCCCTGGTCTACATCGCCGCGCTCGCCCCGGACGAGGACGAGACCTCGGTCGGGCAGCAGGAGAAGTTCCCCCCGACACCCGTCTTCGCGCACGTCGGCGTCGTCGACGGCCGGCTCTGGCTGCAGGAGGCGGGCATCGGCGACTTCTGCGGCGACCTGTCGGCCGCCGATCAGAAGCTGGTGCTCGCGACGGGCGCCGTGCCGGTCGCCGACCTGTTCGCCCAGCAGGTCCCCGGCACCGCCTGGCGCACCAAGCCGAGCTGGTACATCGTCGCGAACAACGACCGCACCGTGAACCCGGACCTGGAGCGGGCCGCCGCCGAGCGGATGGGCGCGAAGACCTTCGACATCGACAGCAGCCACGTCCCGATGCTGTCGCACCCCGACTTCGTCCTCGACGTCATCCGGGACGCCGCCAAGTCCCTGGAGTCGTAGGCCGTAGGGCGCGCCCACCGGCCGTGGGGGGGGGGGGGGGGGGGGGGGGGGGGGGGGGGGGGGGGGGGGGGGGGGGGGAGCGGGGGGGGGGGAAGGGAAGGGGGGAGGGGGGCAGC